>JANWKR010000149.1 GCA_025451275.1 Steroidobacteraceae bacterium | reverse complement strand
GCAGCACGCCGGTGCACGCCGACGGCACCTTCATGCTGTATCCGCTCGCCGCCGGCAGCAGCTCGAACTCGCCCGACGACTACGACGTGGTCATCCACGGCCCCGGCATCGCCACCATCATCATCAAGGGCGTGCAGGTCTTCCAGGCGAGCGCCACCAGCACGACCACCGTGCCGACCGCCACCACCCAGGGCACCATGGGTGTCGTCGACACCAACACCACGACGACGAGCACCACCAGCGGCACCAGCAGCCCGAGCACCACCATCACGCCGGTATCCCTCGGCACGCTGCTCCCGCGCGCCGCGACCTCCTACCGCGCCAACCTGACGCGGCCCACGACGCCCTTGCCGGCCGGCGCCGCGGTGTCCTTCTACCAGACGCTCCAGGGCAAGAGCGAAGTGCCCTACGTGATCGAGACCGCGGCGATCGATCCGTTCAACCAGAACCTCGCGACGGCGCAGTCCCTGTCCACCGGCACCGTGGACTCGGGCACCTGGTCCTCGAGCGGTGCGTCGATCACGGTGGTGAGTGCCGCGCCTGCCCAGGGCGCTGGCGGCTACGTCGTCGCCACCACGGCCCCGTCGTTCGCAGACGGTGCGCTCACCACCAAGGTGTCCGCGCCGAGTTCCACCAGCACCACACCGGTGCTGGTCCCGGCGCTGCCGGCAATGCAGTTCGCCTCGGGTGTAAGTCAGGGCTCGGTGTCCGCTACGGTGACAGTTGCCAGCACGGCGAACTATGACCACGGCGACCTGCTCCTCACGCATAACGGCGCGCTGGTGGCCTCGACGCCCATCGACGCGGTGATCAAGGCCGGCGGCAGCGTCACCCTCAGCGCGGTGCCGGCGCGCACGCCCGCGGCGGTCTACTACGTGGCCGTGCGAGCCTGGAACTCAGGCACCGGAAATGTCCATCGTCAGTCCGTGACCGGGGCGCTCGATATGACCTCCAGCACCACCGGCGCGGTCGAGCTGACCCTGAACTGAACCGGTCCGAAACCGGTACACTACGCGGCTTTCCGGGCGGGGAACGTCTCGCCCGTCGCGGCCTCTAAGCGTGGTACGGCGCCCCAGAGCGCCCGCCTCGGATCGAAGGGGATATCCTGATGACAGTTGCTTGTTCTGGTGGGAACTGCTTTGCCCGGGCCCTGCGCGCGTGCGCCGTGGCCCTGGCGGCGACGGCGCTGGTCGCGTGCCACGGCCGTAACATCCCGCCGCCCGGCACCGTGGTGCTGACCCTCGGCGACACTAGCGGCGACTTTCCCAGCTACCAGGTGACGCTCGACTCCATCGTGCTCACGCAGGCCGACGGCACGCAGGCGGCGGTGTGGCTCACCCCGGAGCTGGTCGACCTGGCCAAGCTCACCGATTTCAGCGAGCTGGTGGGCGCCCCGGCCGTGACCTCGGGCACCTACACATCGGCCACCCTGACCGTCGACTACACGGCCGCGGCGATCTACTTCAACAAGGCGGGTCACGCCCAGCTGTGCAATGCGGTCGGCCCCACCGGCGCCGCCCTGCTGGTGCAGACGCTCACCATCAACTTCGACCCGGCCAACCCGCTGGTCATCACCGCGGGCAAGTCGACCCGTGCGGCGCTCGACTTCGACCTGGCCGCGTCCAACTCTGTGAACACCGCGGTGACGCCGTGTGTCGCCACGGTGCATCCGTTCGCGACCATGCGGCCGGCGCCGGTGGACGGCACCGTACTGCGCTCGCGCGGCCTGCTGGTCCTCACCCAGCCCAGCTCGAACGACTTCATCATGAACACCCGGCCGCTGTTCGACCTGGTGTCGATCGGCTTCGGCGCCCTGACCGTCAACATCACCCCTCAGACCTATTTCAACGTCAACGGTGTGACCTACACCGGCGTCGACGGGCTAGACGGCATACAGGTGCAGGGCATCAATGTGCCCATCGCGGCCTACGGCACTCTCGGTGACCTGTCGGGGATTACGCCAACGTTCAATGCCACCTCGGTGTACGCGGGTACCAGCCTCGAGAGCCCGCTCGAGGACCACATACAGGGTGTGATTGCGTCGCGCACGGGCAACTCAATCGTCGTGGAGGGCGCGTTCTTGCTGGAGCGCACCGGCATCGCGCAGTTCGCGGACACCGCCACCGTGACCGTCGGCAGCAACACCGTCGTCAGCCAGGACGGCGTCGCCGCCACAGGGCTCAGCACAGCCTCTCTCTCGGTGGGCCAGCAGCTCGACATCGGCGGCCAGGCGACCCTCTCGACCGCGGGCGCCCTCAGCATGGATGCCACCGCCGGCCAGGTGCGGATGACCCCAACCCAGATCTTCGGCACGCTCAACTCCGCCACTCCCGGCACCGCCTCGCTGGCGGCCGAGACGTTCGGCAGCTTCGCATTCACCGACTTCAATTTCAGCGGCACCAATGTAGGTGGCGCAAGTGCGAACCCGGCCGACTACATTCTCAACACCGGCTCGATGGACCTGAGCGCGACCGCGCCGGGCACGCTGCTGCAGGTCAATGGCTTCGTGACACCGTTCGGCACCGCGCCGCCGAACTTCAACGCCACCTCCACGGTCGACGGCACCGCGACCCAGCAGAGGCTGGTGATCGAGTGGCCGGCGGGTGTCACGGCGCCGTTCACCAGCAGCAGTGCCGCCGGCCAGGTCGTGAACCTCAGCAACACCGCTCTGGGCGCCGTGCACTTCATCCGCACCGGCCCGCAGGAGCTCGACCTTAAGTCGCTCCCGGCAAGTCCGCTGATCACCACCACCGGGGCCGACCAGGCGAACCTGCAGCTTGCGATCGGCAGCGTGACCCTGAGCACCCACATCACCATGTACAGCACCGCTGCCGCCTTCGCCACGGCGATCGGGACGACCTTCAACGGCACCAACAAGCTGTATCGCCTGGTGGCCGTCGGTCAGTTCAACAGCGCGACCAACACCTTCGTCGCCTCGGGCATCACCCTGGCAATGGAGTAGCGCGGCGCGGGCGCCACGCGGTAAGGTCGCGCCATGCCCTGGCAACGACGCGCCTTCCGCGGCCGCAGCCTGGCGCGGGCGCTCAACATCGCTGACCTGCGCGAGATCGCGCGCCGCCGCATCCCGGGCTTCGTGTTCGAGTACGCCGAGGGCGGCGCCGAGGACGAGGTCTCGCTGCGCGGCAACCTCGAGGCGCTGGCACGGCTGCGGTTCGTGCCACCGACCCTCATCGACACCTCGGCGCGCCAGCAGCGCACCTCGATCCTGGGACTCCCGGCCGGCTCGCCACTGGTCATCGCCCCGACCGGCCTCAACGGGCTGCTGCGCCGCGACGGCGACGTGGCGCTGGCGCGCGCCGCCGCCCAGGCCGGGATCCCCTGCACGCTGAGTACGGTATCGACGACGCGGCTCGAGGAGGTGGCGCGACGCGCCGGCGGCCGGCTGTGGATGCAGCTGTACGTGGTCAAGGAGCGCGCCGTGGCGCGCGACATCATGCAGCGCGCCGGGGCCGCCGGCTTCGAGGCGCTGGTGTTCACCACGGATGCCAACGTGTTCGGCAGCCGCGAGTGGGACCAGCGCGGCTACCGCAGTCCCGGCAAGCCGACGCTGCGTGCCATGCTCGACACGCTGCGCCACCCGCGCTGGATGCTGGAGGTGCTGGCGCACATGCCGCGCTTCCGCAACCTCGAGGACTTCCTGCCGCCGGGGGCGGCGACCCCGATGGGCGCCAGCACCGTGATCCCGCGCCTGTTCGACGCCACGCTGCGCTGGGACGACCTCGCCTGGATCCGCGAGCACTGGCGCGGCAAGCTGGTCATCAAGGGCGTGCTGACGGCTGCCGATGCGACGCGCGCCGCCGCACTCGGCTGTGACGCCATTGTGCTCAGCAACCACGGCGGCCGGCAGCTCGACTCGTGCGTCGCGGGTGTGGACGTGCTGCCGGAAGTGGTGGCAGCGGTCGGCTCGCGGCTCGCGGTGCTGGTGGATGGCGGCTTCCGCCGCGGCACCGACGTGCTCAAGGCCCTCGCGCTCGGCGCCCAGGCGGTGCTGATCGCACGCGCGCCGCTCTACGGCCTGATCGCCGGCGGCGAGGCGGGCGTGGCGCGCGCACTCGCCATGCTCATGACCGAGATCGATCGCGGCCTCGGCCAGCTCGGCTGCAACTCGGTCGCCGAGCTCAATCCCGCGCTGGTGCGGCGCGTTTGAGCGCCGCGCGCGGCTTCAGCGTTCCGGCGACCTGAGCAGCTCCGCCAGGTACTGCTTCCACAGCACCGCATAGGTGTGCGAGCCGTGGCCGTGGGTCTCGGTGCTGTAGGGAATGACGATCGCCCGGCCCCGGGGCACGCGCTTGATCTCCTGATCCAGGATCCCGAGCTCGGGGGGATTGACCAGGTCGTCGGCGGAGTTGACCGCCAAGAGCGGCGCCTCGATCTTCTCCAGGCCCGGCCCCGGGTCGTAGTCGTGCGAGGCCGCGACCTGGTACAGCAGGTCGTTGGCATCATCGACCTGCATGCCGTGCGCGACGTAGGCGTCGATCACCTCGTCGGCCTTGACCAGGGTCGGCGCCTCCTGCTGCCGCAGCGGCGGATTGCTGCCCACCAGCCAGATCATCTCGATGGCGGTGCGCAGCGCCGGCGGCTGCGCGTGGTACTCCCCGCCCTGCCAGGCCGGGTCGTTCTTGATGGCGTCCATGATCAGGCGGCGCCAGACGCGGTTGCGGCCCGAGATCTGGGTCGGCAGGCTCGCGAGCGGCATGAGTGCGTCCATGTACTTGGGGTGCTGCTCGCCCCACAGCCAGGTGTGCATGCCGCCCATGGAGGTGCCCATGATGAGACGGGCGTGGTTGACCTTCAGCCCCTCGGTGAGCAGCAGGTACTCCGCGCGCACCATGTCCTCGTAGCCGTAGTGCGGAAAGTGCGCGTGCAGGCCGTCGCTCGGCTTGGACGACTTGCCGTGGCCGATGCCGTCGGGCAGCACGATGAAGTAGCGCGTGGCATCGAGCAGCTGCCCCGGGCCGAACAGCTCGCCGGCAAACTCGGCGCGCACCAGGCTGCCGCCGTCGCCGCCGGTGCCGTGCAGCACCAGCACCGCGTTGCGCACCACGCCGTGGCCATCGGCGCGCGGCTTGCCGAAGGTGCGGTAGTGAATGCGCAGCTCCGGCAGCGACTCACCGGAGGTGAAGTGGAAGTCACGGGTGACGAAGTCCCCCTCGACCGGCGGCGGGTAGGCCGCGCCCTCGGCCAGCGCCGGGCTCACCGGCAGACACAGCGTCGCGAGCACCAGGCCGCAGCGCGCCACCAGCCGCACCGCGCTGCGGGCACGCGCCGCGCTCATACCCCCTGCCCCTTGAGCCAGTCGCCGACCACGCGGTCGAGCACCGACAGCGGCATGGGCGCGGCTGACAGGCCGACGTCGTGGAAATCGCGGATGTCGAACTTGGCACCGAGCCGCTGCCTGGCCTCGGCGCGCAGCTTCAGCCAGCGCGTCTGTCCGACCTTGTAGCTGGTCGCCTGCCCCGGCCAGGTGCAGTAGCGCTCCACCTCCGTGGTCATGGACGTGCGGTTGTCACCGGTGGTGTCGACCATGTAGTCGATGGCCTGCTCGCGGCTCCAGCCCTTGGCGTGCAGCCCGGTGTCGACCACGCAGCGCGCCGCGCGGAACAGCTCCGACTGCAGCATGCCGAAGCGGCCGAGCGGATCGGCATCGTACATCCCCATCTCGTCGACGAGATTCTCGGCGTACAGCGCCCAGCCTTCCGTGTTCGCGGAGAAGCCGCCGCCCGCCTTGCGGATCAGGGGGAGCTTGGGCATCTCCAGCACCAGCGCCAGCTGGAAGTGATGCCCGGGCTCGGACTCGTGGTACACGAGCGTCGGCAGCTTCCAGCGCGACCATTCGGCGGTGTCGCGCAGGTTGATGTAGAAGGCGCCGGGACGCGAGCCGTCGAGAGCGGGAATGTTGTAGTAACCCCCGGGTGCACCGGCCTCGATGTAGTCCGGTACGCGACGGATCTCGACGGGTACCTTGGGCAGCAGGCGGAAGTACTTCGGCAGGTGCGGCTGCAGCGCCTTGATCAGCCCGTTGCAGTAGTCGAGCACCTGCTGCTTGCCCGCATCGGTGTTGGCATAGAGGTACTTCGGGTCCTTGGCGAGCGCCTGGGCACGCTCGGACACCGTGCCGCCCGTGTGCCCCTGCTGGCGCAGCAGGGTGTCCATGCGCGCGGTCAGGTCCTTGGCCTGCTCCAGCCCGAGCTGGTGCACTTCCTCGGCGCTCATCCCGGTGGTGGTGCCGGCCCGCAGCGCCACCTGGTAGAACGTGGCGCCCTCGGGCAGGCGCGCCACCCCGGCGTCGTGCACCGCCTTCGGGCGCAGCTCGCGCAGCGCCGCCGCCTGGCGGTCGAGCGCCGGGTACACCTCGTGCTCGACCAGCTGCGCGGCATCGGCGCCGTAGCTGCCGGCGATGCCGAGCCTCTGGGTGCGGGTCGCGATCGAGGTGACGAGGATCGACTGGGCCGCAGCAGTGGCGCGCAGGGTATGCATCTGCTCGAGCGTGCGGTCGATGAGGAAGTCCGGAGGGATCACCTTGAGAGCGGCGTCGTGCTTGATGCGCTCGATCTCCTCGTCCATGACCTTGGCGAAGGCCCGCAGCCGCGCCAGGTACGCATCCGCGTCGGCCTTGTTCTCGATCTTGTGCTGCTTGTCGAGGAAGGTCGGCACCTGCTGGTAGGCCCCGGTCAGCTGGCTGACGACGTAGGGCCGCCCGACCTCGCCGTACTCGAACGGCGCGCCGCGCGAGCGCGTCTCCAGGGTGAACTCGACCGTGTCGTAGTTGGCGAGGTCGCCCGCGCTCAGACCGGCTCGCCGGAAAGCGCGCAGGCGCTTGAGCTGCGAAGCGTTCTGCTCTTTGTCCTCGCGCCAGTGCGCAAGCGATCCCGGCGTCAGCTTGGACTTGGATGCCGCGTACTTGCCGGTATCGAGGCCGAGGATGGTCACCAGGTCCGGGCTGCGCGCGAAGCGCTCGGCCATGAAGGTGTCAAACAGCGCATCGAGCCGGGCCCCGCCGGCGGCGGGCGCGGCGGCCAGGGGGGCGTGGCGCAGCGAGGCCGCCACGCTCACGGCGATCAGTGAGCCGGCGCTGGCGACGAACTGACGACGATCCATCACGGGACTCTCCTTACGATTTGCAACAGGCGCAACAAATGCAGCGCCGGCGCCGGCCCCCCCTGGGGCTGCGGCGCCGGCGCAGTTTCGTCGGCTCTATCCTGATGCGGGACCGGAACGAATCACGCCGCGAGCGTACCTCGCTTCTTGGCGCTATGCGTCGCGATCAGGTCCATGAGGCCGGGCGACAGACAGTCGTAGGGCTCGAGCTTCAGCTCCTTGAGCCGCGCGCGCACCTCGCCCATGCGGGTCGGCGGGAAGCCGGCCTCGATGATCGAGGACACGAAGGCGCCGAACTCGGGGGCCGACCAGCCGCTGTCCTTCGACAGCTCGGTGTGCACGAAGTCGAAGCCGTGGAACGGATGCTCCTTGTTCTCGATGCGGCCGTACATGTGCACGCCACAGCCCGTACAGGCATAGCGCTGGATCGGCGCCTTTTCGTCGACGATCTTCAGCTTGTTGGCGTTCGCGGTCACTGTGAGTTTGTCGCGGCCGATGACGGCCACCTGGGAGAACAGCGCTCCCTGCGGCTTCCAGCACTTGGTGCAGCCGCACACGTGGTTGAACGCGGTATTACCCTTCAGCGTCACGGTGACGGGGTTCGAGCTGCACTTGCAGGTGAGCGTGCCACCGCCGAAATCAGTCTTGCCGGCCTTGACGCCGCCGTCGACGGCCGGATGAATCGAAACAGCCATGAGTCTCTCCTTCGCTTTGTTCAGTACTTGACTACCGAGCGGATGGATTCGCCCTTGTGCATGAGGTCGAATGCGTCGTTGATCTTCTCCAGCGGCAGCACGTGCGTGATGAGGGGATCGATCTGGATTTTCTTGTCCATGTACCAGTCGACGATCTTCGGCACGTCGGTGCGGCCGCGTGCTCCGCCGAACGCCGTCCCCTTCCATACCCTGCCCGTCACCAGCTGGAACGGCCGCGTCTTGATCTCCTGGCCGGCTCCGGCCACCCCGATGATCACCGACACCCCCCAGCCGCGGTGGCAGCACTCGAGCGCCTGCCTCATCAGGTTCACGTTACCCACGCACTCGAAGCTGTAGTCAGCTCCGCCGTCGGTGATGGACACCAGGTGGGCCACGAGGTCACCCTCGACTTCCTTCGGATTCACGAAGTGCGTGAGCCCGAACTTCTCGGCGAGCGCCTTGCGGCCGGGGTTAAGGTCCACCCCCACGATCTTGTTCGCGCCGGCCAGGCGGGCGCCCTGGATGACGTTCAGTCCGATGCCGCCCAGCCCAAACACGACCACGTTTGCCCCGGGCTCGACTTTGGCGGTGTTGATCACCGCCCCGATGCCCGTGGTCACGCCGCAGCCGATGTAGCAGACCTTCTCAAACGGGGCGTCCTCGCGGATCTTCGCTACCGCGATCTCCGGCAGCACCGTGAAGTTGGAGAACGTCGAGCAGCCCATGTAGTG
>JANWKR010000148.1 GCA_025451275.1 Steroidobacteraceae bacterium | reverse complement strand
GTCAGAATGATGGTCGTGCCGCGCGCGTTGATCTCGCGCAGAAACTCCCACATCGATCGGCGGATCTCGATGTCGACGCCGGCGGTCGGCTCGTCGAGGATCAGGAGGCGCGGCTCGTGCACCAGCGCGCGCGCGATCATCAGGCGCCGCTTCATGCCGCCCGACAGCCCGCGCGAGATGCCGTTGCGCTTGTCCCACAGCTGCAGCTGCTTCAGGTACTTCTCGGCGCGCTGCCGCGCCACCGGGCGCGGGATGCCGTAGAACCCCGCCTGGTTAACCACGATGGTCAACGGCGACTCGAACATGTTGAAGTTGAGTTCCTGCGGCACGATGCCGATGCAGGCCTTGGCCGCCTCGAGCTCGTGGTCGATGTCGTGGCCGAAGACGCGCGCCTCGCCGGCGGTCTTGTTGACCAGCGAGGTGATGATGCCGATGAGCGTGGTCTTGCCGGCGCCGTTCGGTCCCAGCAGCGCGAAGAAATCGCCCTGCTCGACCTCGAGATCGACGCCCTTGAGCGCCTGCACGCCGTTGCGATAGGTCTTGGTGAGTCCGCGAACCGAGAGGGCATTCATGACAAAAGCATCGGGGCTCGGGCGCCCGAGCGCAAGTGACTGCCGGCACGGGCCGGGCCGGCCGAGTGTCGCGGCCCTGGCGCGTCGCGGACAATGCCTCCGGCGGGGTATTGACGCGGCCGCGCGGCGCGCCGCGTCAGCTCGCGGTCTTCAGCAGCGCGGGGTCGGCCGGGGCCGCGTCCGCCTCGGCCGCGGCGTGGAACGACCAGGCGTCGCGGCCGCGCTCCTTGCTCGCATACAGGGCTATGTCGGCGAGCCGCACCGCCTGCTCGTGCGAGTAAAGGCCGCCCGGTTCGACGGTCGTTACCCCGATGCTGACGGTGACGTGCGGGCGCGTGGTCGAGCCGCTGTGCGCGATGCCGAGGTCACTCACCGCCTGCAGCACCCGCGCGGCGGTGGTGCCGGCCTCGCTGCGGTCACTGCCTACCAGGATGGCGGCGATCTCCTCCCCGCCATAGCGCGCCACCACGTCGAGCGGGCGGCGCCGCACCGCGGCGCGGATGGTGGCGCTGACTTCCTGCAGGCAGCGGTCACCGGCCTGGTGCCCGTAGTGGTCGTTGTAGGCCTTGAAGTGATCGATGTCGATCAGCAGCACTGACACCGGCAGGCGTGCCACCTGCGCGTGCTGCCACAGGCTGCGCGCCTGCTCCTCGAGCGCGGCGCGGTTGAGGAGCCCGGTGAGCCCGTCGTGCGTGGCGACCTCGGCCAGCCGCCGCCGCTCGAGGAAGGCCACGCGGTTGGCGTACTCGAGCGCGTAGCAGCCGGCGCCGCCGATGAAGTTGGCGCATACCAGCACCCACAGCGAGTAGATGGCAACGGTCGGGGCGATGGCGCCGAGGAGCGCCGCGGTGGCATAGGCGCCGATCAGCAGCAGGTTGGTGCGCAGCGCGGCCTGAAAGCTCAGGCCCAGCATGAAGTAGAAGTAGAACGCCGCCAGCACCAGGCGTGCGGCCACCAGCGGCAGCTGTTCCGGGGTTGCCTCCGCCGCCATCAGCACCGTGCCCACGCCGAACAGCGGCGCCGCGGTCTGGATGGCCGGCTGATACCAGCGCATGTACAGGCGCGGGCCGGTGAGCACCATCATGATGAGCACCAGCGGCAGCTGCAGCCCGAAGCGCCATACGTCCGGATGCACGAAGCGCGCGCCCACCAGCAGCCAGTGGTCGATGATCGCGAAGCCAATCGTGGTGGTGAGCGCCACCACCAGGCTCATGCGGATCCACGGCCGCGCGGCCGCGCGGTAGCTCAGGAGAAATTGATGCTCGGTGTCGGAGTCGGGGAAGCGCAGCTGCAGCCGCCGCGCGGCGCCGCGTCCGCCGGCGGGCGTACCGTGAGAGTTCCTTGTGCCCAACCGCCGCCCCCCGAACGCGGCCGGCTTCCTCTAGCTAGCGCAGCGGATCGCGTTCGCGCTCCGGCTTCACTCGCGAAGATGCCTTGACCCGGGTCCGCCACACTTCGTAAGGATCCCAGCCGGAGCGCGGCCGATCGATGCGCTCCAGGTGCTCGAGGCCGCCCACGATCTCGTTGAATTCCTCGTTGGCCGCCGGTATCACCGTCGGTCCTGCGGAAAGTCCTTCCGCTCCTTTCCTCTCCATCGTCTCGCGCTCCTGCTTGTTGTCGACGAGGACCACTTTTTTGTTCCGTCACCTGCCGCCCTTCCTTGGGTGCGACGCGGTTTGGGCAGTTTATGTCGTTCGCAGGGCAAAAGCGACTAGGCCAAGCACCTGATTATGTTAATGTTACCGCTTCCTGAACTGAGTCTGAATGTTAGTTCTTCAGGTCGCGAAATAGCGGGCCAGGTACTCCTCGAACGTTCCCCGATCAGCGGTCTCAATCGAGCGCTGAGCGGTCAGCGACTCCCGGGCCTCCTCACCGAACTCGCGCAGCCGTTCCTCGTTGGGGGGATACAGCTCGAGGAAATAAGCCTTGTGGGCTGCGGACATACGCAGAGCCAGATCGAAAAACGACTCGCCGGCGGTGAGATCAGACATGAGCCGCGCCGAGGGCGTGAGCGTGACGTCCTCGACTTTGGCCGCCTGGGTGGCGAGGGCCTCGGAATAGGGTCGCGCGGCGTCACCGTGATCGAGCAGCTCGCAGATGCCCGCCATCGAGTCGAGCAGTTCCCGTGCCCAGTCGCGCATGCCGAAGCGGCCGCCGTCGCGCCACAGCGTCAGTCCCGGCTCGCGGCCGCGGCGTGCGACGACGACGTGATTCTCATCCAACACGCTCTGCTCTGACTTGGCGATCGGCGCCGACTCCTTCATCAGGCACAGCGCCATGAACGCTTCGAGGAAGCGCAGCTTGTTCTGATTCACGCCCACCGGATCGAAGGCGCTGACATCGAGCGCGCGCACCTCGACGTACTCGACACCGGCGCGATTGAGCGCCTTGGTGGGGCGCTCGCCGGAGCGCGCCACGCGCTTCGGGCGGATGAAGCTGTAGTACTCGTTCTCGATCTGCAGGATGTTGGCGTTCAGCTGGCGGTACTCGCCGTTGACATTCACGCCCAGGGCCTCGTAGGGCGGGTGCGGCGTGGTGATGGCACGCTGCAGGTCGTGCACGTACTCCTCGAGGCTGTTGACCGACACCTCGAGGCCGGCCTGGTTGCGGTTGCGATAGCCGACGTCGCTCATGCGCAGACTGGTCGCGTACGGCTCGAAGGCGGTGCCCGCGCCGAAGTCCTTGAGTCCGGCCTCGCGGCCGTGCAGGAACGACTTGCACACCACGGGCGATACGCCGAACAGATACAGCACCAGCCAGCCGTAGCGGCGGTAGTTGCGCAGCAGGTCGAAGTAGCTGGCCGACGTGAACTGCGCGCCCGGCAGCGGCGCATCGCCGCGCGCCGCCGCCCACGCCTCCCAGAACGGCAGCGGGAAGGAATAGTTGAAGTGCACGCCGGAGATCGCCTGCATCATGCGCCCGTAACGCAGCCCGAGGCCGTTGCGGTACACGGTCTTCATGCGCCCGACGTGCGAGCTGCCGTACTGCGCCAGCGGAATGTCGGCATCGCGCGCGATGGCGCACGGCATGCTGGTCGCCCACAGCAGCTCATCGCCCAGGTGCCGGTACACGAACTGGTGCAGGTCGAGCAGGTACTGCAGCAGTTCCCAGCTGTGCGTGAACGCCGGCGTGACCAGCTCGATCAGCGATTCGGAGTAGTCGGTGGTGATGTGCTCGTTGGTGAGCGCCGAGCCGAGCACCACCGGGTGCGGCGTGTGCGCGAGCTGGCCGTCGGGCATGACGCGCAGCGATTCCTTCTCCACGCCCTTGCGCCCGCCCTGCAGGATCTGCGGCGTCCCGCCGTTGACGAAGGCGGACAGGCGTCTCTCGAAGACGCGATCGATGCCGGGCCGGCTCATGATGTCGCTGCGGTTACCGCTACCAGCGCGTGCGGCCCGTAAGCACCTCGAACAGCATGGTGAAATCCCCGCGCAGACTGTAGAGCGGATGGCGGAACGTGGCCGGCGAGTTGTGCTCGAAGAAGAAGTGCCCGGTCCACGCCGGCAGGTAGCCCGCCGGCACCGCGCCCAGCAGCCACGCCCAGCGCCCGCTCGCGAGCGCGAGCGCGGCGCAGGCGAGCGCCAGCAGCGAGCCGGCCAGGTGCAGCCGGCGCGAGGTGCGGTTGGCGTGCTGCGCAAGGTAGTACGGGTAGAACTCGCGGAAGTTCGCGAAGCGCGCCTTCATCGATGGTCCGGCGGACGCCGCCATGGCGGTCATGGGGCGCCGGCGGCGACGGCTGTGCGGGAGACGCTCATGCTGCGCTGTCCGGTGGGAGTTGTTGTTGCAAGGTGCTTTCGGGCATCTTGCCGCTTCGCGGGTCATCCGCGCAAATATGCGCCCCGGAGCGCGGCACACCATGATCGGCATCATCGGCGGCACCGGCCTCTACCAGATGGCGGAGCTGGCGGCCCCGCGGGCGCAGGAGATGACGACGCCGTTCGGGCCGCCGTCGGCGCCGCCCTTGCTCGGCACCCTGCGCGGCCACGCGGTCGCCTTCCTCGCGCGCCACGGACTGCGCCACCAGTACCTGCCGGGCGAGATCAACTTCCGCGCCAACATCTGGGCGCTGAAGAGCCTCGGGGTGCGCACCGTGATCGGGGTGTCCGCGGTCGGCAGCCTGCGCGCCGAGCTGCGCCCGGGCGACATGGCGCTGCCGTCGCAGTACCTGGACTTCACCCGCGGCACGCGCGCGGCGAGTTTCTTCGGCGGCGGCCTGGTAGCGCACATCTCGAGTGCACACCCCACCTGTGGTGCCACCGCGCAGCTGCTGGCGCGCGTGGCGCGTGCACGCGCGGTGCCGGTGCACGAGGAGCAGACCTACGCCTGCGTCGAGGGTCCGCGGCTCGGCACGCGCGCCGAGAGCCTGTTCCTGCGCGGCGCCGGCGCCGACCTGGTCGGCATGACCAACGTGCCGGAGGCATTCCTCGCGCTCGAGGCGCAGATCGGCTACTGCTGCATCGCGCTCGTCACCGACTACGACTGCTGGCTCGACGATCCGGCCCAGCACGCCTCGGCGCAGCAGGTGCTCGCACAGCTGCGCGCCAACCTGACGCGGGTGCAGGCCGTGATCGCCGACGCGGTCGAGCAGTATGCCGAGGACGAGGCGCGGCCGTGCCGGCAGGCGCTGCGCGGCGCGCTGGTCACGCCGCGTGAGCACATGAGCGCATCACAGCGCGAGCTGATCGAGCTGCTGTCGGCGTAAGGCCGGCGCGCCTGTCAGTGGAGGTTGGCGCTGGCAGCGATGTCGAAGATGACGACTTGCGGATCGCTGCCGGCAGCATCCTGCCAGGCGAGCAGTGCCCCGTCGGGGCTGAGAACGACCCCGCGCACCTGCGGCAGGCTGCCGAAAGCCTGCACCAGGGCGGTGTCCTCGGCCGCGACCGCCGCCGCGGGCAGCGCCGCGAGGGCAGTGCACAGGAGCCCCGGCAGGGCGCGCAGCAGAGCCCGCGGGCGCGCGCCGCGCACGGTCATGGTGCGAACAGATCTCCGTACCAGGGTTTGCCGCCGCGATAGGCGGCGAGCCGCTCGGTCATGCGCTCGGTGCTCCACGACAGCAGCTGCGCTTTGTGGATCGCCTGCCGCTGCTGCGAGCGGGCGCCCTCGAAGTCCGCGTTCGCCGCATCGGCCGCGGCCACCGCCTC
>JANWKR010000147.1 GCA_025451275.1 Steroidobacteraceae bacterium | reverse complement strand
TTGCTTTTCGGCCGCCTCGGCAACTTCATCAACGGCGAGCTGTGGGGCAAGGTGACGACCGTGCCGTGGGGTTTCCTCTACCAGGGCCAGGTGCGCCATCCCTCGCAGCTGTACGAGGCGACGCTCGAGGGCCTGGTGATGTTCATCGCGCTGTGGGTCTTCACCGCACGGCCACGGCCGCGCTGGGCGCCCTCGGGACTGTTCCTCCTTATATACGGCGTGGCGCGTTTCCTGGTCGAGTTCGTCCGCGTGCCCGATCAGCAGATCGGCTATCTCGCCGGCGGCTGGCTCACCGAGGGGCAACTGCTGTCGCTGCCCATGATCATCGCCGGTCTCGCCATGCTCGCCTGGGCCTACCGCGTACGCACGCCTTCGGGCAACTACGCTACCGCGCAATGAAGCAGTACCTGGAGCTCATGCGCCGCATCCGGACTGCGGGTATGCGCAAGGACGATCGCACCGGCACCGGCACGCTCTCGCTCTTCGGGCAGCAGCTGCGTTTTGACCTCGCGGCCGGCTTCCCCCTGGTGACGACCAAGAAGTTGCACGTGCGCTCGGTGGTGTACGAGCTGCTGTGGTTCCTGCGCGGCGAGACCAACGTCGCCTGGCTGCACCAGCACGGCGTCACGATCTGGGATGAATGGGCGGACGCCCAGGGCGAGCTTGGGCCGGTATACGGCAAGCAATGGCGCGACTGGGTGGCCGCCGACGGGCGCCACATCGACCAGATCGCGCAGGCCGTGGCGCTGATCAGAGCCAACCCCGACTCGCGGCGCATCATCGTCAGCGCCTGGAATGTCGGGGAGCTCGAGCGCATGGCGCTCATGCCGTGCCACACCTTCTTCCAGTTCTACGTGGCCGAGCGGCGCCTGTCCTGCCAGGTGTACCAGCGCAGCTGCGACATGTTCCTCGGCGTGCCGTTCAACATCGCCAGCTACGCGCTGCTGCTGCAGCTGTTCGCGCAGCAGTGTGACCTCGCGCCCGGCGAACTGGTCTGGACCGGGGGCGACTGCCACCTGTACCTCAACCACCTTGAGCAGGCCGACCTGCAGCTGTCGCGCCCGCCGTTGCCGCTGCCGCAGCTGTCGATCCGTCGCCGGCCAGCGAGCATTTTCGAGTACGCCTACGAGGACTTCGAGTTCGTGAATTACCAGCACCACGCGCCCATCAAGGCGCCGGTGGCGGTATGAGCGCCGTGCGCCGTCCGCTGCCCGAACCGCTCATCCGCGTGCAGGACTCGCCGCTGCACGGCCAGGGCGTGTTTGCCGCACGGCGCATCGCCAACGGCACGCGCGTCATCGAGTATCTGGGTGAGCGCGTCAGCCACGCCGAGGCCGACCGCCGCTATGCGGACAAGCAAGTCAGCGACAACCACACCTTCCTCTTCACCGTCAACACGCGCACCGTCATCGACGCGGGCGTCGACGGCAACGAGGCGCGCTACATCAATCACTCCTGCGAGCCGAATTGCGAGTCGGTGATCGAGAAGGGCCGCGTCTTCATCGATGCGATCCGCCCCATCGAGCCGGGCGAGGAACTCACTTACGATTACCAGATCCAGCGCGAGCCGGACGACCCGCCCGACATCGACGCCATCTTCGCGTGCCGCTGCGGTTTCGGGGGCTGTCGCGGCAGCATGCTGTGGCCGCCGCGGCGCCGGGCTCGTGGCGGCTGAACGCAGCCATGAACCATCCGCGTCGCGTGACCCTCGCCAGCATCGTCGGCTGCACCGGCATCGTCTACGGTGACATCGGCACCAGTCCGCTGTACGCGCTGGAGTCGGCGCTGGGCGCGGCCGGACGTTTCAACGCCGAGGCGGTGCTCGGCGTGCTGTCGCTGATCTTCTGGAGTCTCGCGATCTCGGTGACCCTCAAGTACATCACGGTCATCATGCAGGCCGACAACGAGGGGGAGGGTGGCATCCTGGCGCTGTTCGCGCTGGCGCAGCGTCGCCTGATCACCGGCAGCACCTGGGCGAAGGTCGCCGTCGCCATGGCGCTCGTCGGCACCGCGTTCTTCTTCTGCGACGCGCTCATCACCCCCGCCATATCAGTGCTGAGCGCGGTGGAGGGCCTGGAGGTACTCGACCCGGGCTTCAAGCAGATGGTGATTCCGGTCACCATCGGCGTGATTGCCGTGCTGTTCGCCTACCAGCGCCGCGGCACGGCGCGCGTCGCGGCGCTGTTCGGCCCGGTCATGGTGGTGTGGTTCCTGGTGATCGCCGTCATCGGCGTCATCCCGGTGCTGCGCCACCCGCAGATACTGGCCGCGCTCAACCCGTACTTCGGCCTGAGCCTGCTGTTCCATCGCCCGGGCGTGGCGCTGGCCATCATCGGTGCGGTGTTCCTCGCCATCACCGGCGGTGAGGCGCTGTATGCGGACATGGGCCACTTTGGCAGGCAGCCGGTGCGCATCGCCTGGTTCGCACTCGTCGGGCCGGCGCTGGTGCTCAACTACTTCGGCCAGGGCGCGATGCTGCTCGAGCTCGGCCAGTCGGTCCCGCACCCGCTGTATCACCTGGTGCCGGCCGTGGTGCTGCCGTGGCTGGTGATGCTGGCCACCGCCGCCACCGTCATCGCCTCGCAGGCGACCATCTCCGGGGCGTTCTCCATCGCGCGCCAGGCGGTGCATCTCGACCTGCTGCCGCGGCTGCGGGTGCTGCAGACCTCGGCCCTCGAGCAGGGCCAGATCTACGTGCCGATCGTCAACTGGCTGGTGTTCCCCGCCGTCATCGCCTTCGTGGTGGGCTTCGGCTCCTCCGACGCCCTGGGGGGTGCCTATGGGGCCGCGGTCGTCGGCACCATGGTCGTCACCACCGTGCTCGGGGCCTTCGTCGCCGCCACGCAGTGGAACTGGCCCAGGTGGCAGATCGCGGGCCTCTTCGGCCTGATGCTGATCGTCGACTGCGCGTTCGTCGCCGGCAATCTCACCAAGGTGCCCAACGGCGGCTGGATTCCGCTGACCCTGGGCGCGATCCTGTGCCTCATTTTCTACACCTGGCGCAACGGGCGCCTCGAGCTGCGTGCGGCGCTCGCCAAGCTGGCAGTGCCGCGCGCGGAGCTGGGCAAGCTGGTGGCCGGCGTGCACCGCGTGCCCGGCACCGGAGTGTTCCTCGCCAGCAACGCCAACCTCGTGCCTTCGGCGCTGATCCGCAACATCGAGCACAACGGCGTCGTGCACCAGCGCGTCATCATCCTCAACGTCGACATCGCCGACACGCCGCGCCAGGACCCGGTGCGCCGCCTGCTCATCGAGGAGGCGGTGCCGGGGGTGTTCTACATCACCGCGCGTTTCGGCTTCATGGAGACGCCGGACGTGGCCGAGGCGCTCAAGGCATGCCGGGCGCGCGGCCTGCGCGTGTTCACCGAGGACAGCTCGTTCTTCGTCGGCCGACACGTGGTGCGGGCCCGGCCGCTGCCCGGACTGCGCGGCCTGCAGCGCCGGCTGTTCGCGCGCATGCAGCAGTACAGCACGCAGGCGGCGGAATTCTTCCGCATGCCGTTCCGCGACGTAGTCATTCTGAACACCGCGGTCGAGATTTAAACCGCGTCTCAACATACAGACAGCTGGCATTGCAGTGCCGCTGGCGGTAATAATCCGCCCGGCATGAATCCCCGGGAGCCCTACATTTCGCTCATGGTCGCCATGGCACAGAACGGCGTGATCGGGCGGGACAACAATCTCCCCTGGCGGTTACCGGCGGACCTGAAGCGCTTCAAGGAATTCACCGTCGGCAAGCCCATCCTCATGGGCCGCAAGACCTTCGAGTCCATCGGCCGTCCGCTACCCGACCGGCTCAACCTGGTGCTGACGCGCGACCGCGCCTGGTCGGCCGACGGCGTGACCGTGGTGCACTCGGTGGAGGAGGCGCTGGCGAGGGCGGCCGGCAGCGAGGAGCTGGTGGCGATCGGCGGCGCGGAGATCTATCGCCTGGTGCTGCCGTTTGCGCGACGCATCTATCTCACCCACGTACACGCCGACGTGCCCGGCGACACCTACTTCCCGGAGTTCGACTCCACGCAGTGGGCGGATGTCGAATGCAGCGCGCACCCTGCGGACGAGCGGCACGAGTATCCGGTCACGTTCGTGACGCTCGAGCGACGCAACACCCCCGCGACGCCGCGGCACCATTGAGCCAGCCGCGGCGCGCCGCGGCGCGCTGCTCACATCGTCAGCACTATCTTGCCCCTGAGGTGCGAGGCAAGCAGCTCGTGCGCGGCGCGCACCTGCTCCAGCGGGAGGGTGCGCTCGTCGGATCGCGGGTGGCACGTCGGTTATGGCGGCGTGCACGTCGCCTCGCCTCAGGCCAGCGGCGGCAGCCGCTCGCTGACCAGGCGCGCCGCGAGCGCCCCGTCCGCGGCGCCGTCCGCGGCCGCGTCGAGCTCCTCGAGCAGTCGCGCCTGCAGCGCGCCGCGACGCAGCGCCTCGGCGTACGGGATCTCGGGGTGGAACATCACCATGGAGTAGCGCGGGATGAAGCGCTCCGGGAAGCGCCGCTCGAGGGCCATGGCGAGCGCCTTGCGGCGCACGAAGCCGGCGTCGAGTACCGCATCGCGCATCTCGGCGTAGTTCTCCAGCGCCATCTGCGCGATGGCCGCGGTGTTGGGCCGCCGCTGGCTCTCGAACTGCGCGAACAGCGTCGGCCAGTCGCCGCCGGCGGCCAGCAGCTCATCGAGCGCCGCGCAGTCCTCGAACGCCGCGTTCATGCCCTGGCCGTGGAACGGCACGATGGCATGCGCCGCATCGCCCAGGAGCAGCACGCGCCCGCCGACGTGCCAGGGGGTGGCGTGCACGGTACCGAGCTGGCCCTGGGGATGCGCGGCGAACTGCGCGGCCAGGTCCGGCAGCAGCGGCAGCGCATCGGGAAACTCGCGCTCGAAGAACCGGGTCACCGCCTGCGGGCCGTCGAGGGCTGCGAAGCTGCGCTCGCCGTGGCGCGGCAGAAACAGCGTGGCGGTAAAGCTGCCGTCGGTGTTGGGCAGCGCGATCAGCATGAAGCCGCCGCGCGGCCAGATGTGCAGCGCATGGCGCTCGAGCGCACCGGCCGTGCCCGGCGCCACGGTGAGCTCCTTGTAGTCGTGATCCAGCCACTCCTCCCGGGCCGTCACCCCGCCGACCGCGGCGAGGCTGGCGCGCAGCACCGAGCCCGCGCCGTCGGTGGCGATGGTGGGGGTGAGGGCCGCCTCGCGCACCCCGCCGCTCACCTGGTCACGGAAGTGCAGCCGGTCGTGCTGCAGGTCGGCGCCGAGGCAGGTGTGGTTGAAGCGCACGCTGACGCCGGCGTGGCGCGCCGCCTCCTCGATGAGCACGCGGTTGAGGTCGGCGCGGCCCACCGAGTAGATGACCTCGTGCGCGCGCTGCCCGTAGGGCTGCAGCGCGGCGTGGCCGGACGGCTCGTGCACCATGCGGCCGCGCATCGCAATCAGCAGCGGCTGCACGCGTTCCATGACGCCGGCGCGCTCGAGCGCCCGCACGCCGCGCGCGGCGAGCGCGAGGTTGATGGAACGGCCGCGCTCGGGCTGGCTCTGGCGCGGGTCCGGGCGGCGCTCGTACAGCGCCACGCGCAGGCCGCGCCGCGCCAGCAGCAGCGCCAGGAGCGCGCCGGCGAGCCCGGCGCCGACGATGTTGACGCTGTACGCCTGCTCGCCGCTCACGCCGCCGCCGCCAGCACGTCGCGCAGCGCCTGCGCGAACCGCCACGCGTCCTCGAAGCCGTTGTAGAGCGGCACCGGCGCCACGCGGATGATGTCCGGGCTGCGCCAGTCGACCACCACGCCGCGCGCGCCGAGCGCCTCGAACACGCTGCGCCCGCGCGCCGCCCCGGTGGTGATGCGGATCGAAAGCTGGCAGCCACGCTCGGCGCTCAGGCGCGGGGTGATGATCTGCACCTGCGGCTCGAGTGGGCGGATGAGCGAGTCGAGGTAGTCGGTGAGCGCCACGGACTTGGCGCGCAGCGGCCCGATGCCGGCCTCGAGGAAGATGCGCAGCGCGGCGATGAGCGGCGCGGCCGACAGCACCGACGGGTTGCTGATCTGCCAGGCGGCCGCGCCGGCGGAAGCGCGGAACTGCGGCTCCATGAGAAAGCGCGTCGGTTCCTCGTGGCTCCACCAGCCGGCCAGCCGCGCCCCGGGCAGGGCGCCGGCGTGGCGATCGCGCGGCTGCGCCTGCGCGTGGCGCTGGTTCACGAAGCAGCCGCCGATGGCGCCGGGACCGCCGTTCAGATACTTGTAGCTGCACCACACGGCGAAGTCCGCATCGCTGCCGTGCAGCTCGAGCGGCACGTTGCCGATCGAGTGCGCCAGGTCGAAGCCGAGCACGCAGCCGCGGGCACGCACCAGCCGCGCGATGCGGGCGAGGTCGAACGCCTGGCCGGTGCGGAACTGCACCCCCGGCCACAGCACCAGTGCGATCTGCTCGCCGTGCTGCGCCAGGCACGCTTCGATGTCCTCGACGCGCAGCACCGCCTCGCCGCCGCGCGGCGCCAGCTCGATGAGCTCGCGCGCCGGCTCGAGCCCGTGCCAGGCGATCTGCGAGGTGACCGCGTGGCGGTCCGAAGAGAAGGCCCCCGCCTCCATGAGGATGCGGGTGCGGCGGCCCTGCGGCCGGTAGAAGCTCGCCAGCATCAGGTGCAGGTTCACCGTCAGCGAGTTCATGGCGACGACTTCGTCCGGGTGCGCGCCGGTCAGGGCTGCGAGCCCCGCGGTCAGATTCTCGTGGTAGGGAATCCAGGGGCGGCGCGCGTGCTCGTGGCCCTCGACGCCGAGCCGCGCCCAGTCATCCAGCTCCTCGCTGACGAGCTCACGCGCGGCGAGCGGCAGCAGGCCGAGGGAGTGGCCGCACAGGTACGTGCGCGGCGTGCCGGCGGCATCGCGTGGCAGCGCGAAGCGCGCCCGGAAGCGCGCCAGCGGGTCGGCGGCATCGCGCTCGCGTGCCTCCTCGGACCGCGCGCTCATGGTGCGCCTTCCGTCAGCCGGTACAGCAGCGGGCGGCTCGGCACCGCATCGCCGCCGAGTGCCGGCACCTGCAGCTCGAGCAGGTAGGGGCCGTCGGCGACGCTCTCGGGGATGTAGGCGAGCTCGGTGACGGTGGCCGTGGCACGCGTGGCGGCGGACAGCTGCGTCACCGCCGGTGGCAGGCCGAAGAAGATGCGGTGCGCCGTGAGACGGCCTTCGTCCTGGGCGCGATCGATCGAGGGCAGGTCGACGACGAGGTGCATGATGGCGCGCTCCACCAGCCACTCGGCCGCCTCCTGCGTCAGGTAGGGCGGCGTCTGCCCGGTGTAGTCGCGCACGCGCTTGTCGGGCGTGTTGGGCAGCGTGCGGATCACCAGCGCGCGCGCGGCGAACGGCAGCGCCGCCGGTACAGCGCGCGCCAGCGCCGCACGCGTGACGAGCAGATCGCCGGGCTGCGGTGGTGGCAGCGAGCGCTCGTCGCACTCGGCGCCCGGCACCGGCGTCACCGACACCAGCAGCGCCGGCACCGGCCCGGCGGGGGCCAGCCGGTAGGCGTCGAGGCGCTCGCGGGTCAGGTGACCGGCGCACTCGGTGTGCGTGCCGTTGCAGTGCGGGATGAGGGTGATCAGCTCGCAGTTGCAGCTCGCGCCGCGCTCGACCGAGCCGCGGAATCCCGGCACCTCGAAGGGCCGCGAGCCGGCGCGCGGCGCGCCGAAGTGCCGCGGCTGCGGGCCGGAAAAGTCCAGTGCCACGGCGAGGTCGGTCGGCCGGCCCAGGTCGACGCCGAGTTCACGGCCGTCGACCGCGACACGGGCCTGCACCTAGGAGCGCTCCATGATGGTGCCGCAGCGCCCGCAGGTGCGCTTCGGCAGGCTGGCGAAGAAGCGGTCGAACACCGGCGGAAACTGCTTCTCGATGTCGGTGAGCGGGAAGAATTCTTCGTACAGCTTGTGGCCGCAGCGCTCGCAGTACCACTGGAAGCCGTCGAGCTCGCCCTTGGCGCGGTGGCGCTCGATCACCAGCCCCACGGTGTTGGCGGGGCGCCGCGGCGAGTGCGGCATCCGCGGCGGGATCAGCAGCACTTCGCCGGAGCGTATCGGCACGTCCACCGCGCGCCCGTCCTGCATGGTCTTCAGCACCATGTCGCCCTCGAGCTGGTAGAAGAATTCCTGGCCCGGGTCGACGTGGTAGTCCTTGCGGGCGTTGGGTCCGCCGACCACCATGATGATGAAGTCGCCGTCCTTGAACACGCGCTTGTTGCCCACCGGCGGCTTCAGCTGCGCGCGGTTGGCGTCGATCCATTCCCGGAAGTTAAAAGCGTGCAGGGATTGCATGTGTCCTCCGTGCCTTTCGCGTATGTTACGCGCTGCGGCACTGGCGGGAGGAGGGTGCAATGCGGGCAGGGCCGGAACGACGCGTCTGGGCACGCGCGGCCATCATCGCCGTGGTCGCCCTCGGCGGGGGCTGCGGTCACCTCTCGGGGCTGCACTGGCCCTGGCACCACAAGCCCGCCGCGCCGCCCCCCCCGGTGCACGAGCTGGACATCGGCGGGGCCCCGGGCGCCGACAGCTACCCGCAGTACTGGAAGCGCAACACGCTGGTGGTGGACCTGTCGGCCGCCGCCAGCACGGGCGCGATCACGCTGAAGCCGGTCGCGGGCACCAGCTGGCCGGTGCGCATCGCCCTGCGGGTCACTCCCGGCAGTATCAGCGTGCTCGAGGTGCGTGCGGCGCAGCGGGTCATCCTGCCGGTCTCCACCAGCGCCGGCAAACCCATCGACCTCGAGCTCGCGCCCGGGGTCTATACGCCACAGACGCCGGACATACGGGTGAGCTGGGGTCCGTCGACCGCCGTCCCCTGAAGCGTCAGTCGGCGCCGATGCGCTGGTAGCCGGCGCACTGCAGCGACACCGGCGGCCGTTGTGCGTCGAGGTCGAGGGCGGTCAGCGCCCCTCCCCATACGCAGCCGGTATCGAGGCCGACGACACCGTGCTCCTGCACCAGCCCGAGCGCCGACCAATGCCCGAAGATGACGCGTGCGCTGCGGCTGCGGCGCGCGGGGTGCTCGAACCAGGGGCGCAGCGGCGAGGTCGGCGGGGGCGGGGCCCCCTTGGCATCCAGGTCGACGCGCCCGTCCGCGGTGCACAGCCGCAGGCGCGTCAGCACGTTGATGGTGAAGCGCAGCCGCTCGAACCCCGTCAGCCGCTCGTCCCAGCGCTCCGGCTCGTTGCCGTACATGTGCTCGAACAGCGTGCGCGGGGCGTGCCGCAGTGCGGCGCTCACCGCCTGCGCCAGTTGCAGCGTCAGCTCGACCGTCCACTGCGGCACCAGACCGGCATGCACCATGAGGTCGCCGCCCTCGGCGTGCGCCAGCGGCCGGGTCAGCAGCCACTCGAGCAGCTGCTCGCGGTCGGGTGCGGCCAAGACCTCGTCGAGAGTGTCGGACTTGCGGCGGCGGTGCACGCCGTGGGCCAGCGCCAGCAGGTGCAGGTCGTGGTTGCCGAGCACCACCACCGCATTGTCGCCCAGCTCCCGTACCAGTCGCAGTGCGGCGAGCGAGCCGGGGCCGCGGTTGACGAGATCGCCGACGAACCAGAGCCGGTCGCGGTCGGGCGAGAACTTCAGCCGCGCCAGCAGCGCGCGCAGCTCCCGGTCACAGCCTTGCAGGTCGCCGATGGCATAGCGCGTCACTGCACGATGCCCGGCATGGCGAGCCGGAACGGCAGGATGGGTGCGTCGAAGTGCGCGCCGTCGTCGCCGAGCATCTGGTAGCTGCCCTGCATGGAGCCGACCGGAGTCTCGATGACCGCGCCACTCGAGTAACGGAAGCCCTGCCCGGGCTTCAGGTAGGGCTGCTCGCCCACCACGCCGTCGCCGCGCACCTCCTCGACCTTGCCGTTGGCATCGGTGATCACCCAGTGCCGTCCCAGCAGGCGCGCCGGCACCTGGCCCTCGTTGCGGATGGTGATGGTGTAGGAGAAGACGTAACGCGCCTCGCGCGGCTCGGACTGCTCGTCGAGATAGGCGGTCTCGACGTCCACGCGGATCTTGTGCTCGGCCTCGCTCATGCGGTCATTCTACGGATCGCGGCCGCCCGGCGCGCATGGCCAGCACGTCGCAGGGCGCGGCGTGCAGCACCGTATCCTCGGTGAGGTTCACCAGGATGGAGAGACCGTGGCGCTCGCGGCTGCCGAGCACGATCAGGTCGGCCTTGCGCTCGCGCGCCGCACGCACGATCTCGGATTTGACATTGCCGCTCTCGACGCGGCAGGCCGCGCCCGGCAGACCCAGCTCGGTGGCGAGTGCCGCCAGGCGCTGCCGAGCCCGCTCCAGCAGTTCCTCCTCGATCTGCACCGAGGGCATGAGCGTCTCGCCCATGGGCTCGACCGGCACGAACTCCACGACGTGCAGCAGCTCGACTTCGGCATCCATGGCGGCGGCCAGGGCCCGCGCCTTGCGCCCGATGGCGAGACTGTCGTCGGTGAGGTCGACGACCAGCAGGATGCGGTGGTAAACCGTCATGGCGGGCCTCCTGTCGCTGTTGGTCGGAAAGACTAGCGTCCGGCGCCCGCGCGGTCGAGGGCCTGCGCCAGGGTGTTGAAGTCCTGCGGCGCCAGCCGCTCCGGGCGCACCCCCGGATCGATGCCGCAGGCGCTTATGTCTTCCCGGCTCATGAGCTCGCCCAGGGCGTTGCGCAGCGTCTTGCGGCGCCGGCTGAACGCGGCCGCGACCAGCGGCGCATAGTGCGGGCTGACCACGAACAGCGGCGGTGCGCGCACCGTGAGGCGCACCACGGCTGACCACACCCGCGGCGGCGGCTGGAAGGCACCGGGACCGACGTCGAACAGCCGCTCGGCCGCCACCGCGGGCGCCAGCATGACGGCCAGCCGGCCGTAGTCCCGGCCGCCCGGCGGCGCGGCCAGGCGCACCGCCACCTCCCGCTGCAGCATCAGGGTCAGGTCGCGGATCGCGCCGGCGTGCCTCAGGAACTGGAACAGCAGCGGCGTCGAGATGTTGTAGGGCAGGTTGCCGACGATGCGCAGCGCCCCGCCGCGCGCGCGCGCCAGCGCCGTGAAGTCGAACTCGAGCGCATCGCCGACGTGCAGCGCGCCGTGCGCGGCCGTGAACCGCTCGCGCAGTGCCGCCGCCAGGTCGCGGTCGATCTCGATGGCGTCGAGCGTGCAGTCGCTGCGCCCGAGCAGCCGCTGGGTGAGTGCGCCGCGCCCCGGGCCGATCTCGACCAGGTGCTCGCCGCTGTGCGGGTCGAGCGCCGTCACGATGCGGTCGATGACGGCCGGGTCGTGCAGGAAGTGCTGGCCGAAGCGCTTGCGCCGCGGCGGCCGGCCGGCCGGGGCGGGGCGCGCCATCAGTGCCGCTGGCGGGCCAGGCGGCTTGCCAGCTGCACCGCCGCGGCGAGGCTCGAGGGGTCGGCGCGGCCGGTGCCGGCCAGGTCGAGCGCCGTGCCGTGGTCGGGCGAGGTGCGCACGAGCGGCAGGCCGAGCGTGACGTTGACCGTACGCTCGAAGCCGGCGTGCTTGATCACCGGCAGCCCCTGGTCGTGGTACATGGCCAGTACGGCGTCGAAACCCCGCAGCACCTGCGGCACGAACGCGGTGTCGGCCGGCAGCGGGCCGCGGGCGTCGATGCCGGCGCTGCGCAGCCGCGCGATGGCCGGCGCGATCACGTCGAGCTCCTCGCGCCCGAGATGGCCGCCTTCGCCGGCGTGCGGGTTGAGGCCGCACACCGCCAGGCGCGGCGCGGCGATGCCGAAGCTGCGCGTGAGCTCGCGCGCCAGGATGGTGGCGGTCTCGCACAGCGATTCGATGGTCAGCGCGGCGCTGACGTCCTTGAGCGGCAGGTGCGTGGTGGCCAGTGCGACGCGCAGCTCGTCGGCGACGAGCAGCATTACGGGACGCGCCCCGCCGCAGCGCCGCGCCAGGTACTCGGTGTGGCCGGTGAAGGCGATGCCGGCGTCGTTGATCACGCCCTTGTGCACCGGCGCGGTGACGATGGCGTCGAACTCGCCGCCGCGCGCGCCGTCGACGGCGCGCTCGAGCAGCGCCAGCACGTAGGGCGCGTTGCGCGGATCGAGGCGTCCGGGGATGCTCGCGGCGGCGAGCGGCAGGTGGGCGACGCGCAGGGTGCCGGGCGCGTGCGGCGCGCTGCGGCGCGGCTCGCCGGCGGCGTAGCTGCTGAAGGTCAGCGGCAGGTGCAGCTGTTGCGCGCGCGCGGCGAGCAGCGTGGCATCGGCCAGGCACACCAGCTCGCACGGCAGCTCGCGCTGTGCCAGCGCCAGGCACAGCTCCGGACCTACGCCCGCCGGCTCACCCGACGTCAGCGCGAGGCGCGGGATCACGACTTGTATTCGACGTAGGCCTCATCGCGCATCTGGCGCAGCCACAGCTCGGTCGCTTCGTCCGCCTTACTGGCGCGGATCGCCTCCATGGCCTGACGCCGCCTGAGCTCGTCGCTGTTGTCGATCCGCCGGTGCCCCAGCATCTGCGCGATGTGCCAGCCGAACTGCGTCTTGAAGGGCTCGCTGATCTCGTTGTCCTTGAGCGGGGCGATGGCCTGCTCGAACTCCGGCGCGAAGGTGCCGGGGCCCGACCAGCCGAGGTCGCCGCCGTCGACCGCCGAGCCCGGATCCTCCGAGTTCACCTGGGCGAGACCGGCGAAGTCCTCGCCCTTGAGGATGCGCTCGCGCAGCGCCGCGAGCTTGGTGCGCACCGTGGCGTCGTCGGCAAGCTCGTTGGTCTTCATGAGGATGTGGCGCACGTGCACCTGATCCTCGACCGCCTGCGCCGTCGCGCCGCGCACCTCGTTGAGCTTGATGATGTGGTAGCCGGTCGGCGTGCGCAGCGGCTCGCTGACGTCGCCGGGCTTGAGCCGCGCGACCACGTCGGTGAGGAAGGTCGGCAGCTCGCTGCCCTTGCGCCAGCCGAGCGCGCCGCCTTCGAGCGCGGTCTGGCTGTTGGAGTAGGCCAGCGCCAGCTTGGCGAAGTCCTCGCCGCCCTTGGCGCGCTCGTACACCTCCTGGGCGCGCTTGCCGGCCGCGTCGAGCTGGGCCGGGCTGGCCTCCTGGCCGACCGCGATCAGGATGTGCGACACGTTGTATTCGTTGGCCGCCGACGGGGTCTTGCCCTGCCTGTCGAGGAACCGGTCGATCTCGCGCGGCGTGATACTGATGTGCTGCAGCACGTCGCGCTGGCGCAGCAGCTGCAGGGTGATCTCCTTGCGGATCTCCTCGCGGTAGGTGGCGTAGTCGATGCCCTGCTGCGCCATGGCGTCCGGCAGTTGCGCGAGCGTCATGTTGTTGCGCTTGGCGACGTCCTCGAGCGCCTGGTTGACGTTCTCGTCCGAGACCTTGACGCCGGCGTGCCCGGCATGCTGCATCTGGATCTCCTGCAGGACGAGGCGCTCGAGCACCTGCTGGCGCAGCACGTTCTGCGCGGGCAGCTCGAGCTTCTGCTCGCGCAGCCGGGCCGTGACCGCCTGGATCTGTTTCTCGAGGTCGCTGTCGAGCACGACCCCGTCGTTGACGATCGCCACCACGCGGTCGAGCAGTTCGCCGCGTGTCGCCAGCTCGCGGGTCTGCGCCAGCGCGCTGCCCGATACCAGGAGCGCCGCCGCCCCGAGGCCCACCCAGATGGAGGCCGAAGAGAGATTCCGCCGCATATGCGTCTAACTTCCCCTACCAGACGCCCCGCAGGGGGCCCTGGGCCTTGATTTGCGTCGTTTCCGGGGGACTGTAGCCCCGGATCGCCTCGGTGAGGAAGGCGTCCGACGCCGATCCGACACTGGCGAGGCCCGCGAGTTCCAGCTGCAGCCAGATCCCGGTGGTCTGTCCGGCATTCGGGTCGTGGCTGTTCACGTACCGTCGGGCGCCGAGCCGTACCCGCCAGCAGCACGCACGGTACTCGAAGCCGACGAAACGCTCCAGTTCCGTGGAGCTATTCTGCACCGGGTCGCGCAGGGAGTAGACGTCCCGCAGGAACACGTTCCAGTTGCGGCGGATGGGCCACGCCGCCGACAGCTCGATCTGGTCGAAGCCCTGCTGGACGGTCTGCGGCACCACCGACACGACTCCGCCCACCACCTGCGGGACCAGCTCGGTGCTGGTGACGAAGCGCTCGTAGCGGTAGGCGAGGTTGATCACCGAATTGGGGGCGGGCTTGTACTGCAGGTTCACCGTGGTGCGCTCGCTGCGCTCGTTCTCGGGGTCCCACTGCACGCCGATGTCCGCGCCCCAGTCCTGGAAAGCGGTGAGTGCGAGCTGTGCCACGAAGTCCGAGCGCTTGCCGCTCGGCGGCACCTCCCCGGGCAGCGTCACGCGCGGGGTCTCGAAGTAGTAGGTCTGCCCGAAGGTGCCGGATATGAACTGCCGGCCGCTCTGCGCATCGAGCAGGCGGCTGGTCACCCCGACGCTCACCTGGTCGGCGTCGCTGACGCGGTCCGCGCCCACGTAGCGGTTGGTGCGGAACAGCTCCACCGGGTTGAGGTCCGGGAGCGCGGTGTCGAACACCGGCAGCTGGCTCTGGTTGCGGTACGGCACGTCCACGTACAGCAGGCGCGGCTCGAGCGTCAGCTTGCGCTGATCGTGGGAGCCGCTCGCCCGCTCGAACACCAGGCCGGTGTCGAGGCTCGCGATCGGCAGGGTGCGCGAGGGTGAGCGCTGCAGCTGCCCGGGTCCCAGGTCGTCGAGCTCGTACTGGGTGGCGCGCCACGCGAGCGCCGGCCGCAGGAAGTAGCCCGGACCGGTGAGGTCGAGCGCCAGCCGCGGCATGACGTCGGCGCGCCAGCCGCTGGTGACGCGCACCGGCTCCTCCGAATGCAGGAAGTTCACCAGTTCCGAGTCGAAGCCGTAGTGCAGCACCCCGTTGGGCCCGAGGCCGTAGTCGGCGTCCAGGACGATGCGCGGCACGCGCGCGTACGGCCGGTCGGGGTCGCCGGGGGGCAGGTTGAACACGTCGATGGTCTGGTACTGCTGCGCCTCGGCGTCGAGCACCCAGTGCTCACTGCGGTAGGAGAGCGTGGCACGCCGCTCGACGAAGGGCGTGCTGGCGCCCTCGGGTCCCTGCGAGAAGTCCTCGAAGTAGCTGGTGTCGCTGACGTTCTCGGCGTGTACGTCGAGGCGGAAGTCGGCCGGCAGCTCGGCCAGGTCGGTGAAGCGCACGCGGCTGCGGCTGTCGCCGAAGGCGCGGTCGTCGGGCAGGTAGTTCCAGTCGAGTTCGCCGCGCTGGCTCTGGGTGAGGAAGCGCAGGTCGCCGCCGAGGTCGGCGCCGCGCTTGCTGTAGACCATCGGCTCGAAGGTGAAATCCGCGTTCGGGGCGATGTTCCAGTAGTAGGGCACCGCCAGCTGCGCCCCGCCGTCGGAGGTGTTGCCGATGCTCGGGAACAGGAAGCCGCTCTTGCGCTCGGTGCCGAGCGGAAACGACATCCACGGCAGGTACAGCAGCGGCACCCCCATGAAGTCGACCTGCGCGTCGCGCCCGGTGCCGATCTTGTTGCGCGTGTCGAGGACGATGCTCTGTGCCTTGATCTTCCAGCTCTCGTCGTTGAGCGGGCAGGTGGTGAAGGTCACTCCCTTGAGGCTGATGACGCCCTGCGGGGTGAGCTTCAGCTCCTGCGCCGAGCCGCGGCCGGCGCGCTGCCGCAGCTCGAACTGGGCCTGGCGGAAGTCGGCACCCGCCGCGGCCGAGTAGCTGCCGCCGGCCCCGGTCATGTGCACCAGCGGGTCGGTGTAGTCGATGTGGCCTTCGCTCGTGACCGTGCCGCCGTTGCTGTCGTACTGGACCTGGTTGGCGCGGATCTCGCGCTCGCCCTGGCGCACCTCGACGTGGCCCTTGAGAGTGCTGGCGCCGTTGAGCCCGAGCGTGGCTTGGTCGGTGGTCACGTCGATATCGTCGCTGGCGCCGGGCTTCTTGGTCGCGGCGGCCGCCGCCGTGGCGGCGGTGCTCCCGGGCTGCGGGCTCTGTGACGGGCAGGGCGGATCGTCGGCGCGCGCCACGGGCGTCATGGCGCCGAGCACAACGACCGCGATCCACGATGAGCTCCAACGCGCCATGAAGGGCGGCATTATAATGGCGCGCCGCAGCCCCGCGGGTCGAAAAACCCATAACTCTCACATGCTTGAGCACGACGCGCGCGCCGCGCTGATCAGGGAGTGGCTGACGCGCGAGCTGCGCCTCAAGGCAGCGCGCATCGAGCCGGCCTCGAGCGACGCCAGTTTCCGGCGCTATTTCCGCGTCCACTGCGCGGGGCGCACCTACATCGTCATGGATGCGCCGCCCGAGAAGGAGGACGTCCGGCCGTACCTCAAGGTGTCGGCGCTGCTCGAGGGCCTCGGTGTACACGTGCCGCACGTGCACGAGCGCGACGTGGCGCGCGGCCTGCTGCTGCTCGAGGACCTTGGCAGTACCTTGTACCTCGAGCGCCTCAGCGCCGGCGACGATCCCGAGCCGCTGTACGCGGATGCGCTCGCGGCGCTGGCCGCCATCCAGGTGCGCGGCGCGGCGGCGAGCGCCGAGCTCGCGCCCTACGGGCGAGCGGAGCTGATGCGCGAGATGCACCTCATGCCGGAGTGGTTTCTCGCCCGGCACCTGCAGCTCACCCTGTCGGCGGACGAGACGGCGCTCGTCGGCGAGACGTTCGAGTTCCTGACGCGCGAGGCCCTGGCGCAGCCGGCGGTGTTCGTGCATCGCGACTACCACGCGCGCAACCTGATGCTGCTCGCCGCGCGCAACCCGGGCATCATCGACTTCCAGGACGCGCTGCGCGGGCCGGTCGGGTACGACCTCGTGTCGCTGCTGAAGGACTGCTACATCGCCTGGCCGCGCGAGCGCGTGGTGGGCTGGGTGAGCGCCTACCGCGCGCGCCTCAGCGCGCAGGGCGGCCCGGCCGGGCCCAGCGCGGCGCAGTTCCTGCGCTGGTTCGACCTCATCGGCGTGCAGCGCCACGTCAAGGTGCTCGGCATCTTCTGCCGCCTGTGGTACCGCGACGGCAAGTCCGGCTACCTCGGCGACCTGCCACGCACGCTCGATTACGTGCGCGACACCTGCACGCGCTACGGCGAGCTCGCCGCCTTCGGCCGCTTTCTCGAGGCGCACGTCACCCCCGGACTGCCCGGCGCCAACGCGCGCGCCACGGCGCCGGCGGCGGAACCGCGCGCATGAAGGCCATGGTGCTGGCCGCCGGCCGTGGCGAGCGCATGCGGCCGCTGACCGACACGCTGCCCAAGCCGCTGCTGGTGGTGGCCGGTCAGCCGCTGATCGCCTGGCACCTGGCGGCGCTGGCCCGCGCCGGCATCACCGAGGTGGTGATCAACCTGTCGTGGCTCGGCGCGCAGCTGCGTGCCGCGCTCGGCGACGGCGCGCGCTACGGGGTGCGCATCAGCTGGAGCGACGAGGGCCCGGTGCCGTTCGAGACCGGCGGCGGCATTTTCCATGCCCTGCCGCTGCTCGGACCCGGGCCGTTCCTGGTGGTCAACGGCGACATCTGGACCGACATCGACTTCGGACGGCTCCGGCTCGAGGACGATGCGCACGCGCACCTGGTGCTGATTCCGAACCCGGCGCATCACCCGCGTGGCGACTTCGGCCTCGAGGACGGCTGGGTCGTGAGCCGTGACCACGACCGCCTGACCTATTCGGGTGTCGGCGTATACCGCCCCGAGTTCTTCGCCGGCTGCACCGCCGCGCGCTTCCCGCTGCTGCCGCTCCTGAACCGCGCCATCGGCGCGCAGCGCCTGCGCGGCGAGCTGCACCGCGGTGACTGGTGCGACGTCGGCACCCCCGAGCGCCTGGCGAGCCTGGACGCGCGGGTGCGTGCGGTACAATGAGGGCCATGCCGGAGCTCAAGGGCATCCCCGTCGTCCAGGACCCGCGCCCGCCGCGCAGCGGCGAGAAATACGTGACGCCTCAAGGCTTTACGGCGGTCCGTGACGGCATCAAGGCGCGCGCTGCTCCCGAGTCCGGGGCCACGGCGCGCAAGCCCCCGTGGCTGAAGGCCCGCGCCCCCACGGGGTCCGGTTACCAGGCGGTCCGCACGCTCGTGAAGGAGCACCGCCTCGCCACGGTGTGCGAGGAGGCCAAGTGCCCGAACATCGGCGAGTGCTGGAACGCGGGCACTGCCACCATCATGCTCATGGGCGCGGTGTGCACGCGCGCCTGCCGCTTCTGCTCGGTCGACACCGGCAATCCGCGCGGCTGGCTCGACGCGCAGGAGCCGCAGAACGCGGCGCGCACCGTCGAGCTGATGAAGCTGCGGTACGTGGTGCTGACCTCGGTCGACCGCGACGACCTCGCCGACGGCGGCGCGGCGCACTACGCCGCGTGCGTGCGCGCCATCAAGCAGCGCAATCCCCACACCGCGGTCGAGGCGCTGACACCGGACTTCCAGGGCGTGCTGGCGGACGTCGCGACCGTGGTCGACTCGGGCATCGAGGTGTTCGCGCAGAACATCGAGACGGTACGCCGCCTCACCCACCCGGTGCGCGACCCGCGCGCCGGCTACGGGCAGACGCTCGCGGTGCTGGCGCATGCCAAGCGCCACCGGCCCGCGGTGCTCACCAAGAGCAGCCTGATGCTGGGGCTGGGCGAGACGGAGGCGGAGATCCACGCGACGCTCGGGGATCTGCGCGCCGCCGGCGTCGATATCGTGACTCTCGGCCAGTACCTGCGCCCGACGCTCAACCACCTGCCGGTGCAGCGCTACGTGACGCCCGAAGAGTTCGACCGCTACCGCGCCGACGCCCTGGCGCTCGGCTTCCTCGAGTGCGTGTCCGGACCGCTGGTGCGCTCGAGCTACCGTGCCGAGCAGGCGCTCAACCGCAACAACGCCGGGCTCGACAACGCGGCGCTGGCGCAGGCCCCGCCGTGAACGCCGTGCCCGCGCCGGCCGCCGCCCCGGCTGCGCTGCCGGTGCCGGTCACCCGTCACCTCGGCCGCGTCGACTACGAGCCGACCTGGCGCGCCATGCAGCGCTTCACCGACGCACGCCGCGCCGACACGGCCGACGAGATCTGGTTCCTCGAGCACCCGCCGGTGTTCACGCTCGGCGTGAACGCAAGCCGCGCGCACCTCCTCGCGCCCGGCGACATCCCCGTGGTGCAGATCGATCGCGGTGGCCAGGTGACCTACCACGGCCCCGGGCAGCTGGTGGTGTACCCGCTCATCGACCTGAAGCGCGCCGGCCTCGGCATCCGTGCCTTCGTCACCGCCCTCGAGCGCGCGGTCATCGGGCTCGCCGCCGCGTACGGCATCAGCGCTGCGGGGCGCCGCAGCGCACCGGGGGTCTACGTCGGGGAGCGCAAGCTGGCGAGCATCGGCGTGCGCGTGCGCCGCGGCGGCGCCTACCACGGCCTCGCCCTCAACGTCGCCATGGACCTCGAACCCTTCGGCCGCATCAATCCCTGCGGCTACGCCGGCCTTGAGATGACGCAGCTGGCGCAGCTCGGGGGCCCGGCCGAGGTCGGCGCCTGCGCCCGCGCGCTCGAGCCGCACCTGCTGCGGGCGCTCGGGTTCTGACTCGCCGTCACCGCCTTGCGACTGACAGCGCCCGCGGGCGCGTCTAGCATGCCGCCGATGACCACGCGACGCTCCCTGCTGCAGGCCGCCGCCGCCTGCGGGCTCGCGGGGCTGGCCGGCTGCAGTGGCCGCGGCGCGTCCGCAGGCGCCGGGCGGGTCACTCTTCTCAACGTCTCCTACGACCCGACGCGCGAGCTGTACGTGGAATTCAACGCCGCCTTCGCGCGCTACTGGCAGGCCCAGACCGGCGAGGTGGTGCGCATCGATCAGTCGCACGGCGGCTCGGGCAAGCAGGCGCGCTCGGTGATCGACGGGCTGGCGGCGGACGTCGTAACCCTGGCGCTGGCGGCGGACATCGACGCCATCGCCAGCCAGGGAAAGCTGCTGCCGCAGAACTGGCAGACACTGCTGCCGGACAACAGCTCGCCCTACACCTCCACCATCGTGTTGCTGGTGCGCCGGGGCAATCCCAAGGGTATCCGCGACTGGGGCGACCTGGCGCGCAGCGGCGTCTCGGTCATCACCCCCAACCCCAAGACCTCGGGCGGTGCGCGCTGGAACTACCTGGCCGCCTGGGCCTGGGCGCGCGCGCAGCCCGGCAGCAGCGAGGCCGGCACGCGTGAGTTCGTGCAGCGCCTGTACCGCAACGTGCCGGTGTTCGACACCGGGGCGCGCGGGGCGACCACCACGTTCGTGCAGCGCGGCCTCGGCGACGTGCTCATTGCCTGGGAGAACGAGGCGCAGCTGGCGCTGCGCGAGCTCGGCACCGAGCAGCTGCAGATCGTCATGCCCTCGGTGAGCATCCTGGCCGAGCCGCCGGTGGCGGTGATCGACCAGGTGGCGCTGCGGCACGGCACGCGCGAGCTGGCGCGTGCCTACCTCGGCCACCTCTACAGCGACGAGGGACAGGAGATCATCGCCCGTCACTTCTACCGCCCGCGCGACTCCGAAACCGCCGCGCGTCACGCCGGGCGCTTCCCGCAGCTGCAGCTGGCGAGCATCGCCGATTTCGGCGGCTGGGCGAACGTGCAGCGCGTGCACTTCAGCAATGGCGGGATGTTCGACCAGATGTCGGCGCGCTAGAAGGTGGGCTTGGCAACCATGAGCCAGAACACCGCTATGAGGGCGCTGAACGCCACCACTCCAAGCCTGAGCCAGGTGCGGCAATACCACCAGTAGCGCGGGTCGAGGCCACTGCCACCCGCGGCTGCCTCGCGCACCAGCTTGCGCATGCGCAGCTGCAGCACCACCACCGGGATCCAGCAGGCACCCGCGAGCAGATACAGGATGAGCGCGCAGGCGACCCACCCGCGCGTGATCGGGTAGCCGGCGAGGTGGGCGAGAGCGAGCCCGCTCGCGAGCTGCACCACGATGGCGGGTGAGGTAAAGAGCCAGTCGGCCAGCACCACGCGCTCCGCCACTATCCGCATGGCCTGCACGTCGCGGCTGCGGTCCACCGCCCACTTGAAGTATGCGATCCCCATGCCGGTTCCGAACAGTATGGTGGCCGAGATGACGTGCACCACCTTGAGCAGGACATACGCGCTCACCTGACGACCTCGCGGATATCGAGAGCCTGCAACGGCGCGAGGATGTCCTCGACGCTCAGCAGTCCCATGCAGGGCAGGGCGCCGGCCGGCAGTTGCGCGCCGCGCGACAGCTTGACCGCCAGCGCGATGGCTGGGGCGCACGGAATCTGCGGTCCATGGTTGTGACCGGCGATGAGGTACCAGGTCCTGGCGAGCGGCCCGCCGCTCGCACCGATTCCCGCGAGACTCACGAACATGCCACCGTTGCCGCTGACGAGTGGCTCGATCCACCGGCTGACCCGGTGCAACGGGGCCGCAAAGACCGCGGCGCTGCCAAGCAAGCCCGCCTTGACGAGGTGCGCGAGGCTCCAGACCACGAAGTGCCCGGCAGTGCTTGCGAAGCCCGCCTGGAATGAGACCTCGCGAGCGGCGCCGTACCGCTGCGGAAACAGCTCCAAATCGGGCACGTTACAGGTGCCGAGCCAGCGCGCTCCCACTGGCGCGGGAAAGCGATGCCGCGTGAGCCCGAGCCACCCGTAGGCAGTCGTCCACGAGCCGGCCTGCCAGCAGCGCACCGGTTTGCCGCAATAGCTGAAGACGCCGCGGACAGTTGCCACACCGGGCGCCCGGGCGCCTGAGCTGATGCCGACGCGTATGGTGTCGAGACGTGCATAGTCGCTCCGATAGCGGTCGACCACGGCTGAAGAAAGTGCCGGTACGGAGCTCGCGCCGCTCACGACCGTTACCCCTCGCCCCCGCGCCTGCGCGTCCAGACTGCGGATACCCACCACAAATTCGCGCCCGTCGGCGAGGTCAATGTAGTTGCAGTCCGCCGCGATCGCAGCCTGCGCGACCTCGTAGCTCTGCCCCTGGAAGGGACCGGCCGTATGCACGACAGTGTTGACCCCGAGACTGCGCAACTGGCCGGCCAAACCAGCAGCGCGCGCGTCGACAGCCGTGCCCTGGTCGGCAGCGAGACCGAGCGATCGCGCGGCCGTGCGCGCCCGCTGCGCGTTGCGACCCGCAACTAACAGACGCAGGTTGGGCTGCGTTGCCAGCGAGGTGCAGATGCGCGCACCGAAGAACCCGTAGCCACCGAGGACCAGGACCGTGTGCACCCGTGGCCGCGCCTCAGTCGACGACGAGCTTGTAGCCGGCGGCCGCGGTGCGCAGCAGCGTCGGCGCGGACGGGTCGGGCTCGATCTTCTGCCGCAGGCGGTGCACCAGCTGCTTCAGCAGCTGGCGGTCGCCGCTGCTGCGGTGTCCCCACACCTGCGCCAGCAGCCGGTCGGGGCTGACACTGTGGCCGGCGCTCGTCAGCAGCGTCTGCAGCAGGCGCAGCTCGAGCTTGGTGAGCCGCACCGGCGCGCCGCTGCCGATGCGCACGCTGTGCTCCTCCAGATCGAGCGCCACGCGCCCGGCCGCGAGCGGCGCGGCCGTGTCCATGCCGGCGCGCCGCAGCAGCGCCCGTACGCGCGCCAGCAGCGTGCCCGGGCTGAACGGCTTGGTGAGGTAGTCGTCGGCGCCGAGCCCGAGCGCGCGCACCAGGTCCTCCTCCTCGCCGCGCACGGTGAGCATCATGACCGGCACGTTGGAGCCGGCGCGGATCGCCTCGCACACCTGGAAGCCCGTCAGCCCCGGCATGTTGATGTCGAGCACGACGAGGTCCGGGCTCTCGGCCGCAAAACTCTGCAGCGCCCGCGTCCCGTCCGCGGCCTTGACCGCCGCGTAGCCGGCCTGGGTCAGCGTGAACGCGATCAGTTCGCGCAGGTCCGCGTCGTCATCCGCGACCAGCACCTTCACGCCGGCGGCTCCGCCGGCAGCGTCACGCTGAAGCGCGTGCGGCCCGCCGCGGTGCGCTCGAAGGCGACGCTGCCGCCGTGGCGCTCGACGATCGACTTCACCAGCCACAGGCCGAGGCCGAGCCCCGCCGGCTCCGGCTCGCTGTCGCCGCGCCGGAAGCGCGCGAACAGCGCCTCGCCGGCGGCAGCCGCGGGCCCCGCTCCCTCGTCCTCCACCCAGGCGCGCACCGCGCCGTCGCCGGCCGCGGCGCCGATGCGCACCACGCTGCCGTCGGGGGCGAACTTGTTGGCGTTGGCGAGCAGGTTCACGAACACCTGGGTGAGCCGCGTCTTGTCGCCCCGGACGGCGGGCAGGTCCTGCGGCAGCGCCAGCTCGAGCCGCTGGCCGCGCTGCGCCAGGAGCGAGGCGACCATGGCGCCGGCGTCCTCCGCCACCTCCGCGAGTGCCACGCTCTGCTGGCGGATGGCGAGCTGGCCGGACTCGATGCGCACGCTCTCGAGCAGGTTGTCGATCAGCTGCGTGAGGCGCAGCGTGCCGCGCTCGAGCGAGCTCACCAGCTCGCGCTGCTTGTCGCGCGGCAGCTCGTCCAGCCCGGCGCGCAGCAGCTCGATGGAGGCGAGCTGCGCGGCGAGCGGGGTGCGGAACTCGTGCGAGATGTTGGCCAGCACCGAATCGCGGGCACGGCGCACCGCCTCGAGCTCGGTCTCGTCGCGGATCACCTGCACCTGCAGCCCCTCGACCTGCGCGGCGCTGGTGATGACGGTGGTGCGCACCTCGCCCGCGGCCGGCGCGAGCTGCTCGATGGCGCGCGCGCTGCCGGCCTCGCGCGCCTGCACGATCGGGCAGCGGAACTCGCACGGGCGCCGGCCGTCCTCCGCGCGCGGCTTGAGCACGTCGCCGCAGAAGCGGCCGACCGCCTGCTCGGGGGTGACCGACAGCAGCCGCGCGGCCTGCGGGTTGAGGTAGCGGATGATGCGGTTGCGATCGACCGCGTACACACCCTCGACGATGCCGCCGAGCACCGCCTGCGCTTCGGCCTCGCGCCGGCGCAGCGTGCTGGTGAGCTCGATGAGGTTGCGGCGCATGTCCTCCATGGTGCGCGCCAGCGTCCCGACCTCGGCCGCGCCGCCGGGCGGGATCGAGGCCGAGAAGTCCCCGCTGCCGAGGCGGGTGGCGGCGGCGGTGAGTGCCCGCACCGGACCTGCGACCAGCTCGCCGAGCACCACGCTGGCGAACACCGCCAGTACCGCCAGCAGCAGCGCCGTCGCCAGCAGCTTGTTGAGCAGGTGCCGGCGCGGGTCGTCCACGGCGCTGGTGGGCAGCAGTGCCACGATGATCGCGATCGCTTCGCCACTGGAGGCGAACACCGGCACCGCGGCCGCGTAGGCGTCCTGGGCGTCGATGCGCTGCACCGCCGAATGCGCATCCGCGAGCGCCGCCGCGTACAGCGGCGTGAAGGCGTTGACCGCGCTGCCGGTGTAGGTGCGGTAGTCGATGAGGCGCACCTCGGCGCCCACCTGGCCGCTCAGCGTCTGGGCCAGGCGCTCGTCCAGGCGCCGCACCGCGTACACCGCCAGGCTCGGGTCGGCGAGGGTGGCACGGGCCCCGATGAGCGGCACGCGCGCCGTGCTCGGCAGCGCCAGGAAGGTGCCGCCCTGCTCGGCGCCGGCGGTGACGATCTGCTGCCAGTCGAGCGCCGGGCCGGACACCGCCACCACGGTACGGCCGGACAGCACCGCGCAGGCATCGAGCGAGTCCGCCTCGCAGGAGCGGCGCAGGAACGGCGGCAGCGCGTCGTGCTGCCCTTCGGCCAGCAGGCGCTGCAGCGTCGGCCGGTCGGCGAGCGCGCGCGCCGCGGCGCGTGCGTCCTCGCCGATGCGGCGCAGGTCCTCGCGCGCGGTCGTGGCGGCGAGCTGCACGCGCGCCTTGCCCTGCTCGTCGGCGAGGTCGCGCAGCATGCGGCTCGCCGACCAGGAGATGCCGCCGCCCACCAGCAGCACCAGCGTCACGTGGATCGCCACCAGCCACCAGGCGAGGCCGGTGCGCGCCGGGTCGGGCCAGGCGGACTTCAGCAACGCTGCCAGGCGCCGGTACACGGGCTCAGCGCCTGCGGTAGCCGGTGCGCTCGACCAGCGTCTTGACGATCAGCGTCAGCGCCGCGAGCAGCGTGAGGAGCGAGGCGACCGCGAATGCTCCGACGAAGTTGTACTCGTTGTAGAGGATCTCGATGTGCAGCGGCATGGTGTTGGTGAGTCCGCGGATGTGGCCCGAGACCACCGACACCGCGCCGAACTCGCCCATGGCGCGCGCGTTGCACAGCACCATGCCGTACACCAGGCCCCAGCGCACCTTGGGCAGCGTGACGCGGAAGAACGTCATCCAGCCGCCGGCACCGAGGGTGATGGCGGCTTCCTCCTCGTCGTTGCCGAGCTGCTGCATGAGCGGGATCAGCTCGCGCGCGACATAGGGAAAGGTCACGAACATGGTGGCCAGCATGATGCCCGGCAGCGCGAAAACGATCGAGAGGTCGTGCTCCTGCAGCCACACCCCGAACCAGCCGTGCAGGCCGAACAGCAGCACGAACACCATGCCGGAGATCACCGGCGAGATGGCGAGCGGCAGGTCGATGAGCGTAATGAGCACGCTCTTGCCGCGGAATTCGAACTTGGCGATGGCCCAGGCGGCCGCCAGCCCGAACACGGTGTTGACGGGTACCACCACTGCCGCGGTCAGCAGCGTGAGGCGGATGGCGGCGGCGGTATCCGGGTCGGCGAAGCTGTGCAGGTAGGCATCCACCCCCTTGGCGAACGCCATGACGAACACGGTGGCGAGCGGCGCCAGCAGCACCGCGGCCAGGAACGCCAGCGAGGTGGCGATGAACAGCCAGCGCACGATCGTGTGCATCCAGGAGTGCTGGCCCGGGCGCCGGTCCTCGCCGGCGAGCGCGCCTGCCGGGCTCGCTGCCATCAGTGCGCCGCCCGCACGTGCCGGCGCCGGCCCCAGGCCTGCAGCAGGTTGATGGTGAGCAGCACCACGAAGGAGATGACCAGCATCACCACCCCGAGCGCGGCCGCGCCCTGGTAGTCGAACTCCTCGAGGTGGATGACGATCAGCAGCGGGGTGATCTCGGTCTTCATGGGCAGGTTGCCGGCGATGAAGATCACCGAGCCGTACTCGCCCACGGCGCGCGCGAACGACAGCGTGAAGCCGGTGAGCAGCGCCGGCAGCACGGTCGGCAGGATGATGCGCCGGAACACGTACAGGCGTCCGGCGCCGAGGGTCTCGGCCGCGTCCTCGAGGTCGCGCTGCACCTCCAGCAGCGCCGGCTGCACCGCGCGTACCGCGAACGGCATGCTGATGAGGGTGAGCGCCAGCGTCACGCCGACCCAGGTATACGCCACCTTGATGCCGAGCGGCTCGAGGTAACGGCCGATCCAGCCGTTCTGCGCGAACACCGTGGTGAGGGCGATGCCGGACACCGCGGTCGGCAGCGCGAACGGCATGTCGATGAGTGCATCGATCACCTTGCGGCCCGGGAATTCGTAGCGCGTCAGCGTCCAGGCGATGATGAAGCCGAATACCAGGTTTATGGAGGCGGCCAGCAGCGAGGCGCCGAACGACAGCCGATACGAGCCGAGCGCCCGTGCGCTGGTGACCACGCGCAGCAGGTCGGAGAAGTGCATGGAGCCGGCCGCCAGCACCAGCGCCGCCAGCGGCAGCAGCACGATGGCCGACAGGAAGCAGGTCGTGAACCCGAAGGTCAGCCCGAAGCCCGGCAACACGCTCGGCTGGCGGAAGCTCATGGCGCCGCGCGGTGCACGATCAGCACCGGCCACTGTCCGGAGTCGAGCACCGCACGGAAGCGCTCGGCGAAGCGCGCCAGATCGGCCACCCCGACGATGAGCATCTGGCCGGGGGCGGCGCCCAGGCGCCGTGCCAGCTCCTGGGAGACGTCGCCGTAGCGCAGCTCGGTGCGGATCTCCAGGCCGTGCGCCGCCTTGGCCTCGGAGCGCGCGTCGAGCAGCTCGCGCATGCCGTGGCCGCCGGCGCCGTCGTCCGGCACGATGCCGACGTACACCGCCTCGGCGGACAGGTGGCGCAGCACGCTGGCCGATACCGCGAGCGTCGCGCCGCGCACCGCCTCGCCCATCCAGTGGATCAGCACGCGCTGCGGGGCGGCCGCCTGCTGCGGCAGCACCAGCAGGTCCTGGGCGCCGCGCCGCAGCAGCCACTCGGCGCGGTAGGCGCAGTCGGTCTGCGAGGCGAGCACGGTGGTGCCGACGAAGTCGGCGGCGCTCTCGCACGGCGCATCCGGCACCCCGAGCCGCGGCTCGACGCGCACCGCGACGCGCGTCTTCATGCGCGCCACCAGCGCCGCCAGCAGCGGCTGCCGCACCAGCGCCTCGGCGAGCGCCGCGCTCGTGGCGCAGGCGGTGAAGCTCGACAGCGGCGTCGGCAGCACGTGCACGCGGCGCACGCCGATGGCGAGGCTCTGGCCCGGGTGCACGGCGAAGCCGCGCTGCTCGTGCTGGGTGCGCGTCACCTGCAGCGCGGTGGTGCTGTCCCCGTCGACGAACGACAGCAGCGGGGTCGCCGCGCCGTCCTCGAGGCGCACCCGCAGCCGCTCCAGCGCGCCGGTGAACATGACTTCCTCGACTACCCCGCGGGCCAGGAACCCGGAGGCCAGGTCGTCGCGCGCCGGTGCGACTTCCACTTCCTCGGGGCGCACCACCGCCACCACCTCGTGCTCGCCGCGGCCGCCGGCCGCCGCGCCGGCCGCGGCCACGACGCTGGCACCGACCTGGATGCCGTCGGGGGTGCGGCGCGCCAGGAACAGGTTGGCGGCGCCGAGGAAGGTGGCGACGAAGCGCGTAGCCGGGGCGGTGTACAGCTCGTGCGGAGCACCCACCTCCAGCAGCCGCCCGAGATTCATGATCCCGATGCGGTCGGCCATCGCGAAGGCCTCCTCCTGGTCGTGGGTGACGAGCACCGTGCTGATGCCGAGCTCGCGCTGGACCTGGCGGATGGTGCGGCGCAGCTCCTCGCGGATCTTGGCGTCGAGCGCGCCGAAGGGCTCATCGAGCAGCAGCACCTCGGGCTTGTGCGCCAGGGCGCGCGCCACCGCCACGCGCTGCTGCTGGCCGCCGGACAGCTGCGCCGGCAGCCGCTCGTCCATGCCCTCGAGCGCCACCAGCCGCAGCAGCTCCTTGCGGCGTGCGCGGCGCACCTTGCCGCGCATGTGGCGCACGCGCAGCGCGAACTCGATGTTCTCGGCCACCGTCATGTGGCGGAACAGCGCGTAGTTCTGGAACACCAGGCCCACGCCGCGCTTGCGCGCGGCGACGTGCGTGACGTCGCGCCCGTGCAGGGCGATGCGGCCATGATCGACCCCCGACAGCCCGGCGATGGCGCGCAGCAGCGTGCTCTTGCCGCTGCCCGAGGGTCCGAGCAGCACGAAGAACTCGCCGTCGCCGATGTCGAGCGAGACGTCGTTGACCACCGGCACGCCGCCGTAGTGCTTGGTCACCTGGTCGAGGGTGATGGACATTGCGGCAATGCTACCGGGGCGGCCGGCGGGGCGTCAGTGTCCGCCCGGCGGGCGCCGGTGACAAACAGGTTATAAAGCGCGGATCCTAGAGCAGCATCAGCACGCCGTCGCAGGCCCGCAGGTCGGCCACCAGCGCCTCCACCTGCGCGCGGCTCTCCGCCGGCAGCAGGTAGGAGATCGAGAGGAAGTTGCCGTTGGCGCTCAGCCGCTCGCTGACGCGCTCGGCGGCGATGACCGGCGCGTGGCGCAGCACGATGGCGTGCACGCGCGCGCGGAACTCGTTGTCGGGCCGGCCCAGCACCTTGAGCGGATAGTCGGTGGGAAACTCCAGCGGCGCGGGCGGCTGCGCCATGCGCCTACCAGGGGGTGCCGGCCAGCTCGCGCTTGAAGCGCTGCAGTTCCTCGTACACGCGCCGCCACAGCGGGCCGGGCTTGCCGCTGCCGACCGCGTGGCCGTCGAGGGAGGTGACCGGCTGCACCTCGCGCGTGGCGGCCGACAGCCACACCTCGTCGGCGGCGCGCAGCTGCGCCTCGGTCACCGGCAGCACGCGGCAGGCGATGCCGGCACGCGCTGCCATTTCCTCCACCGCGCTGCGCGTGGTGCCCGGCAGGATGCGGCGCGAGTTGGGTGGCATGAGCACCTCGCCGCCCAGCACCACGTGCACCGCGGACGCCGAGGCTTCGGTGAGCTCGCCGTCGCGCAGCAGGATGGTCTCCGCGGCGCCGGCGTCCACCGACAGCTGCCGCAGCAGCACGTTGGCGAGCAGCGCCACTGACTTGATGTCGCAGCGCGCCCAGCGCGTATCGGTGGCGGTGACGCACGCCAGGCCCTGCTCGAGCAGCGCGGGCGGCGTGACCGGGAAGGGCGCGCAGAAGGCGAACACCGTGCGCGGGATGCGCGGCAGCGGCGCGTGCGTGCGGCCATGCTGCGCGCCGCGCGTCACCTGCCAGTACACGTACTGGTCGCCGCCGCCGTTGCGCGCGATCAGCTCGCCGAGGATGGCGCGCCATTCCGGCACCGAGTGCGGATCCTCCATGCTGATGCCGGCGAGGCTGCGGCCGAGGCGCTCCTGGTGCGCACCGAAGCGGAACGGCCGGCCGCCGTACACCGGCATGACCTCGTAGACGCCATCGGCGTACAGGAAGCCGCGGTCGAGCGGCGAGATGCGTGCCTCGCTGAGCGGCAGGTACGCGCCGTTGAGATAGCACAGCGGCAGGGGGTCAGCCATGTGCGCTCCTCGTTAGTGAAACCACAGCGCGATGCCGTCGACGACGCGCGTCCACAGCCCGCCCTGCGGCACGGCGGCCAGTGCCACCAGCGGCACGCGCGCGATGACCTGGCCGCTGCCGTCGGCCACCGCCAGCTCGCCGACGTTCTGGCCGGCACTCAAGGGCGCCAGCAGCGGCTCGTGGCTCAGGCGTGCGCTGCTGTGCAGGCTTGCGCCCTGGCCGCGCGCCACGGTGGCATACACGTCGTAGGGCACGCCCACGGCGGCGAACTCGGCCGCCGACTTGTAGACGCGCGGCTTGAGCACCGTGTCGTGCGCGGCCTTGAGGCGCAGCGTCTCGAAGAAGGTGTAGCCGTAGCTGAGGAGGGCCGCCGAGGCATCCGCGCGCGCCTTCTCGCTCGGCGAACCCATGACCACCGACACCAGGCGCATGCCGCTGCGCAGCGCGGAGGTCGCCAGGCAGTAGCCGGCGCTGTCGGTGTGCCCGGTCTTGAGCCCGTCGACCGAGGGGTCCTTGCCGAGCAGCGTGTTGCGGTTGCCCTGGCGGATATTGTTCCACTGGAACTCGCGCAGGCTGAACAGCGGGTAGTACTGCGGGAACTCGCGGATCAGCGCGTCGGCGAGCGTGGCCATGTCGCGCGCCGTGGTGTAGTGGTTGGGGGCGGGCAGGCCGTCGCTGTTCTCGAAGTTGCTGCCCTTCATGCCGAGGCGCCGCGCGTACTCGTTCATCATCTGCGCGAACGCCGCCTCGGTGCCGCCGACGCGCTCGGCGAGCGCGATGGTGGCGTCGTTCCCCGACTGCACGATCATGCCCTTGATGAGGATGTCGACCGGGATCTGCGTCCCGACCTGCACGAAGGTGCGCGAGCCCTCGGCGCGCCAGGCATGCTCGCTGATGGTGACCTCGTCGGTGAGCTTCAGCCGTCCTTCCTGCAGCGCCTTGAACACCACGTAGGCGGTCATGAGCTTGGTGAGGCTGGCCGGCTCGGCGCGGTCGTCGGCGCGCTCCGCGGCGAGCACCCGGCCGCTGAAGTGATCGACCAGGATGTAGGCGCGCGCGGTGACCGCGGGCGGGGCCGGTACCGGCGCGGCCGCGGGAGCGGCCACGGCGGCGGCTGTGGCAGGCTGCGGCGCGGGTGCCGGGGCGGCGGCGGCGATGGTCGCGAGCAGCGCGAGGAGCGCCAGGGGCAGAGAGCGGATCACTGACGGGGCTTCCTTGTGCAGTAGTGCAAAGCGCGGGATTTTAACTCATGCGGCGCGGCGAACGAGGCTCGCGCGTGCCGGCATTCAGTCGAGCGCCAGTCGCGCATCGGCGACGCCGAGCGCGGTGAGCCGCGCGGCGAGCTGATCGAACTCGGCGACGCTGGCCACGGGCCCGAGGCGCACGCGGTACAGGTGCGAGCCGGTCTGCGGTGCGACCACGAACGCGCTGCTCAGTCCTGCGCCGCGCAGCCGCCCCAGCAGCCGCTGCGCGTTGCCCGCGTCGGCGAAGGCGCCGGCCTGCACGTACAGCGCCGGCGGCGGCGACTCGGCGCTGCGCGTCAGCACGTCGGGCACGCCCGGGGTGAGCGAGCGCACCTCCACCAGCGTGGTGCCGTCGCGGATCATGTCGAGCTTGGCGGCCGCGGTGTACGACAGGTCGATGAGGCGATTGGCGACGAACGGGCCGCGGTCGTTGATGCGCACCACCACGCTCAGGCCGTTGCGCAGGTTGGTGACGCGCGCGTAGGTCGGCAGCGGCAGGGTCTTGTGCGCGGCGGTCATGCCGTACATGTCGTACGCCTCGCCGCTCGAGGTGCTGCCGCTGTGGAAGCCGGGTCCGTACCAGGAGGCGACGCCGCGCTCGACGTAGCCCTCGGCACTCGCGAGCACGAAGTAGCGCCGCCCGAGCACGTCGTAGAACGGCGGGTTGCCGTGCGCGCTGCGCGCCTCGGCGCGCGGCACCGCATCCGGCACGGTTCCCGCGTCGGCGGGCGGCGGAGGCGGGGGCGTCGCCACGGGTGGCGGCGGCAGGGGGGGCTGCGGGCGGTGCGCCACCATCGAGCAGCCGCCCGCGAGCAGCGCGCCGAGCGCGACCGCCAGGCGGCCACGGGGGTGCGGTGCGATCACGGCGCGGCGGCCGGCGGCGCGCTCGCCGGCGCCACGCGCTGGCTCAGCGCCTGGGCCAGGTCGTACACGGCCATGACGTAACGGGCGCTGGCGTTGTAGCGCGAGATCACATAGAAGTTGTGGAAGC
>JANWKR010000146.1 GCA_025451275.1 Steroidobacteraceae bacterium | reverse complement strand
TCATGATCGGCACCCCTGCCATCCGCAACCTGATCCGCGAGAACAAGATCGCGCAGATGTATTCGGCCATCCAGACCGTCGCGCAGATCGGCATGCAGACGCTGGTCCAGACGCTGCAGGACCTCGTGCGCCGCAACGTGGTGTCGATGGGCGAGGCGCGCGGCAAGGCGTCGAACAAGGACAACTTCGCCGGCTGTGCTCGGGCTCGCCGGCCAGGAGGAAAGCATGGAACGCGAACAAGCAACCAAGTTCATGTACGACCTGCTGCGCGCCCTGGTGGGCAAGCGGGGCTCGGACCTGTTCATCACCGCCGGCTACCCGCCAGCGATGAAGATCGACAGCAAGATGACCCCGGTGTCGCAGCAGGGGCTGTCCAACCAGCACACCGCGATGCTGGCGCGCTCGATCATGAACGACAAGCAGGCGGCCGAGTTCGAGTCGAAGAAGGAATGCAACTTCGCCATCAACCCGGCGGGCATCGGGCGCTTCCGCGTCAACTGCTTCGTGCAGCAGGGCTATGTCGGCATGGTGCTGCGCGTGATCACCACCACCATCCCGAACTTCGAGGACCTCAAGCTGCCGCCGGTGCTGAAGGAGGTGGCGATGACCAAGCGCGGCATGGTGCTTTTCGTCGGCGGCACCGGCTCGGGCAAGTCGACGTCGCTGGCGGCGATGATCGGCTACCGCAACGAGAAGACCCGCGGCCACATCGGTACCATCGAGGACCCGGTCGAGTACGTGCACACCCACAAGGGCTGCGTCATCACGCACCGCGAGGTGGGCGTCGACACCGAGTCGTGGCAGAACGCACTCAAGAACACCCTGCGCCAGGCCCCGGACGTCATCCTCATCGGTGAGATCCGCGACCGCGACACCATGGAGTACGGCATCCAGTTCTCCGAGACCGGCCACCTGGTGCTCGCCACGCTGCACGCCAACAGCGCCAACCAGGCGCTCGACCGCATCATCAACTTCTTCCCCGACGAGCGGCGCGATCAGCTGCTCATGGACCTGTCGCTCAACATCCGGGCGCTGGTGTCGCAGCGCCTGATCCCGCGCGAGTCCGGTGCCGGGCGCATCGCGGCCATGGAGATCATGCTCAACTCGCCGCTGATCCAGGACCTGATCTTCAAGGGCGAGGTGGCCAAGATCAAGGAAGTCATGTCGCGCTCCACGCGCCTCGGCATGAAGACCTTCGACCAGGCGCTGTTCGAGCTGTACGAGACCGGCTTCATCTCCTACGAGGACGCGCTGCGCAACGCCGACTCCAAGAACGAGCTGCGCCTCAAGATCAAGCTCGACAGCAAGCGCGAGGCCAAGCACATCGATGACGGTGGCGCCCTCAAGATCGTCGAGGAAGAGCAAGGCCGCAACCTGTGAAGAGCGCCAAGGATATGAAGGCGCACGAGGACCTCGAGGCCACCGGGCCGAATCCGGCGCTGCCCGACCAGGTGGCGGCCGCGGTCACCGCGCGCCACCCGACGCTCAACACCAAGCCGCTGTTCAAGCTGATGGTGGAGAAGAAGGCCTCCGACCTGTTCTTCACCTCCAACGCCCCCATCAAGATCAAGATCGAAGGCCAGATCCTGCCGGTCAACAAGCAGGTGCTGACCCCGGAGACGGTGCGCCAGACCGCCTTTGCGCTCATGTCGGCGGCGCAGCGCGAGCACTTCCTCAACGAGTGGGAACTCGACTTCGCGGTCTCCGAGCCCGGCCTCGGCCGCTTCCGCGTCAACGTGTTCATGCAGCGCGGCTATCCGGCGATGGTGATGCGCTACATCACCGCCGACATGCCGCGGCTCGACTCGCTGGGCCTGCCCGAGATCGTCACCGAGCTGACGCTGCAGAAGCGCGGCCTGCTGCTGATGGTGGGCGCGACCGGCTCGGGCAAGTCGACCACGCTGGCGGCGATGCTCAACTACCGCAACGAGAACGCCTCGGATCACATCGTCACCATCGAGGATCCGATCGAGTTCCTGCACACCAACAAGCGCTCGCTGGTCAACCAGCGCGAGGTGGGCCTCGACACCAAGAGCTACATGCGCGCGCTGCGCGGCGTGGTACGCGCCGCCCCCGACGTGATCCTGATCGGCGAGGTGCGCGACAAGGAGGGCATGGAAGCGGCCATCAGCCTGTCCGGCACCGGCCACCTGGTGCTGGCCACGCTGCACGCCAACAACTGCGCGGAATCGCTCGACCGCATCATCAACATGTTCCCGCGCGAGCAGCACAACCAGATCTTCCTCGACCTGTCGCAGTACCTGCGCGCCATCATGTCGCAGCGCCTGGTGATGGGTAAGGACAACCGCCGGGTCGCGGCGGTCGAGATCATGCTCAACACGCCGCACATCGCCACCCTCATCAAGAAGGGCGACGTGGTGTCGATCAAGGAAGCCATCGCCACCAGCAGCGACAAGCACATCCAGAGCTTCGATGCCTCGCTGTTCAGCCTCTACAAGCAGGGGCGCGTGGCGCTGGAAGAGGCACTCGCCAACGCCGACTCGCGCGCCAACCTGGAAGCCAAGATCAACTTCGGCTAGCACCGCGACCGGGCACGTGGGCGCTCGCACGACGCGATGAGCTGCAGCGCGCTTCGTTCCGCCTCTGACCGCAACTGCGGACCTTGCTGGTACGGACGCGTTCCCGGAAGCACGCCGGTGGGGCGTGCGCGGCGCGCATGCACGTCATAATGGGTCATGACCTGCGAACCGCCCCGGCCGACGCAACCCCGCGCAAGTGAAGCAGGCAGCCCGCTGGGCGGCGGCGCGCTGCGCCTCGGCGCCGGAGAGTTCTTCGGAAACGCGCGGCTGAGTCGCAGCACGCCCGGCATCCGCGTGACGCACCATCTCGCGGCGGGGCCGCCGGATTCGGTCGTCACCCACACCCACGCCGACCTGCACTTCATCCTCGTGAGCGGCGGCGAGTACGTCTCGGCGGCCGGGCCGCGTCCTGCCGGCGGCCCGGTGCTGGTGTACAACCCCGTCGGCACGACGCACCGAGACCACTTCGAGTACGGTCGCGGCAGCTTCTTCACCATCTCGCTCGCCCCGCAGTATCTGCAGCAGACACTCCCCGGGCGCCTGCCCGCCGCGCCACCGGCGTACCTCGATCAGCCCGTGCAGCACACGCTCGCGCGGGCCATCGCCGCCTGCTGCGCGCGCGAGCTCGACCCGCTGGCGCTCGAGGCGCTGTGCGTCGAGCTGCTCGGGACCCTGGCGCGGGCGGCGCCCGTCGCGAGCCCGGCGCCGCCGCCGTGGCTCGGCCGCGCCCTCGAGCTGCTCCATGACCGCTACGAGGCCGCGCTCACCATGGCGGACATCAGCCGTGCCGTGGGCGTGCACCCGATCCACCTCGCGCGCACGTTTCGGCGCCATTTTCGCTGCACGCCGGCGGCGTTCGCCCGGTACCGCCGCCTGGAGAAGGCGGCGGGTCTCCTGGCGCGCACGGTAACGCCGCTCGCCGACGTCGCCCAGGCCTGCGGCTTCGGTGATCAGGCCCATCTCACGCGCCTCTTCACGCGCAGCTTCGGAGTGCCGCCCGGCCTCTACCGCGGGCTCGCCGGCGGGAGGTTTCAAACCGACAAGACGCCGCCGGCGCCCTGGGGCAGGGTGAGCGCCGCAGCCGCGCAGGCGCGCGCGCAATCGAGAGGACGCAGATGACACGAGGGTGGACGGCGGTGCTGGCCTTGCTGGCGATGCCCGGCGCGCAGGCGGTGGCGGCCGAGGAGCCGCCGCTCGCGCAGCCGCCGGAGGTGCACCTGTCCGCCGCGCAGCTCGCCAAGGCCGAGCAGGCGATCCGTGCGGGCGAATTCAAGCAGGTCACCAGCGTGCTCATCGCCCGCAACGGCCGGCTGGCGTTCGAGCGCTACTTCGATGCGGATGGCGTGGACGGCCTGCGCAACACCCGCTCGGCGACCAAGACCGTCACCGGCATGCTCGTCGGGCTGGCGATCGACCGCCACCTGCTGTCCGGAGCCGACGCGCCGGTGCTCGGTTTCTTTCCGGAGCTGCAGCCGCTGCAGAACCCCGATCCGCGCAAGGCGCGCATCACGGTCGAGGACTTCCTCACCATGAGCTCGCTCCTCGAGTGCGACGATGAGAATCAGTTCTCGCGCGGCAACGAGGAGCGCATGTACCTGGTCGAGGACTGGGCTCGCTTCACGCTCGATCTGCCGATCCGCGGGTTCCCGGACTGGGTGGCGCGCCCCGAGGCCTCGCCGTACGGGCGCGCGTGGAGCTACTGCACCGCGGGACCCACGACCCTGGGGCCGCTGCTCGAGCGCGCCACGCACGAGAGCGTGCCGGATTTTGCGCGCGCGGCGCTGTTCGCACCGCTCGGGATCACGCAAGTCAAGTGGCAGTTCCAGCCCACCGGGTCCGCCATGACCGGCGGCGGCCTGAACCTGCGCAGCCGCGATCTCCTCAAGCTCGGCCAGCTGTATCTCAACGGCGGACTGTGGAACGGCAGGCGCGTCATCGCCGCGGACTGGGTGGCGCGCTCGATCGCACCGCACGCACGCGCGCGCGAGGACACCGACTACGGGTACCTGTGGTGGCTGCCGACCTACCACGCCGGCAGCCGCGCCTTCACCGCCTTCGCCATGTTCGGCACCGGGGGCAACAAGGTGTTCGTGTTTCCCGCGCAGCAGCTGGTGATCGTCGTCACCACCACCAACTTCCGCGTAGCCGGCGCCGGCAACCTCACCGACCGGCTGCTGACCGACTACCTGCTGCCCGCGCTCGAGCCGTAGAGCACAGCCGCGGTTCTCAGAGCGACTTGGCCATCGCCTGGCAGGTGAGGGTGCCGAAGGCCTGCTTGGCGCAGCCCTGTGGCCGGTAGCCGCGCGCTGCGTAGAAGCGCCGCGCCGTGAGCGTCGCCTCGAGGCGGACCTCGGCGAGACCGAGTGCGCGGGCATGGTCCTCGAGTGCCGTCAGCAGGGCGGCGCTGACGCCGCGGAAGCGCGCGCCCGGATCCACGTAGCAGAGCAGGATCTCGCCCTTCGCGGTCACGAGGCCGACGCCGGAAATGCCGGTCTCGAGGAGCGCCACCACGCAGCAGTTATCCGGCGCGGCGAGCCACGTGGCGACCTGGGCGGCGGTCTTGTTCTCGAGCCACGGGCCGAGGCGCTGCGGATCGTTGCCGTGGTCGGCGACGCACAGCTCGGTGATGGAGCGGCGCAGCACCTGCGCCATCGCCGGTGCATCCGTGGCCACGGCGCGGCGCACCGGGACGTTCATGGCTGTCGCGGCTTGGCCGGCAGTGGCGGTTCGACCGGCCCGACGGCCGCGCGCATCTGCCAGGAGTCGATGAATTTCCAGATCTGCGCATCGATCTCGCGCCAGCGCGGCAGGTTATCGACGTGCGTGCGCCAGTAGATGCGCACGCCACCGTACTGCTTCGAGAAGTAGCGTGCCTGCACCTGCGGGAACTGGTCCGCGGCGTACGGCGGCTCGGCGGTGGTCAGCACGATGTCCTCGCCCGCGGCGTCGCGCCTGCCGAAGCAGGTGAGCCGGGAGGAGGGTTCGCGGCTGCGGTAGCACCGCAGCCCATACTGGTCCTTGAAGTCCTTGGGGTTCAGCGAGTCGGCGAGCGCGCGCTTCAGCATGTTCGGCGGGTAGAGGCCCGGCGCGTCGGGCTCAGCTTCGTGCGGGTCGCTGGCGTGCAGATACACCACCTCGACCTTGTTGGGGTCGGTGTCGCTTCGGTAGTTCTGCAGCGTGTAGCCGGAGAAGTCCGGCAGGAAGAAATCGAACCCCGCCTCATTCTTGTCCGACTGCTGGGAAATAAAGGCGCGCATGGGGCGCCGGTCGGGGTTGATCGCGCCGCGCTCGTACTGCAGCGGGATCTGGAGGATCAGCTCGTCGGTGATCTTGAGAGGCGGCGTCACGCCGTTCGGCCACTCGGTGAGCGGCGCAGGGGGCGGCGGCACAGGCGGCGGCGGCTCGCGCTTGGCGCAGCCGGAGCCCAGCACTGCGCACGCAGCGACGCGCACGCTCAGCCGCAGCCAGCCGCGTTCAGAACACCGTGTACGCATCGAACACCGGTCCATCCACGCATACGCGCTTCATGGCCGGTCCCTCCGGCGTGCGCACCTGCACCGTGCAGCCGGCGCAGCCGCCGACCGCGCAGGCCATGAATTCCTCGAGCGACACCTGGCACGGCAGCTGGTAACGGCGCGCCAGCGCCGCGGTCGCCTTGAGCATCGGTGTCGGGCCGCAGGAGAAGATCTCGATCTGCGCCAGTTCCTCGCGGCTCAGCGTCGCGAGCCACGCGTCCGCGAGTTGGGTCACGTACCCGGAGAAGCACCCGGGGAAGTCCGACAGGCTCGCGAGGCGCGAGGCGATGCCCCACTCCTCGAGCAGCGGCATGCTGGCGAGGGTCCCGGCCGGCATGCCCGGCACGATGAGGGTCGAGGGCCGGGCGCGAAACGGAAACGGCACCTCCGAGCCCATGAGCACCAGCGGCTTCCACGGCGCGGCGCCGCGCTCGCGCAGCCGCTCGGCCAGGAACACCATCGGCGGGATGCCGACGCCGCCGCCGAGCAGCAGCGGCCGCGGCCGCTCGGGATGGACGGTGAACGGCTTGCCGATCGGTCCCAGGCAGCTCATCTCATCGCCCGCCTTGCGGGCAGCGAGCGCGTGCAGTCCCGGCCCCACCACCTTGTAGAGGATCTCGATCCAGCCGCCGGCGGGGTCGGCGCGCATGATCGACAGCGGCCGGCGCATGGGGATGGTGGCATCGCAGGTCAGGTGCACGAAGCTGCCGGGCTGGGCGCGCGCGGCGCACTTCGGCGCCGCCAGGCGCAGCACGAACTGCTCGGCGTCGTAGGCGAGCTGCGAGACGACGCGCGCCGGCTCGAGAAAGATGGTGCCGCGGGTTGCCGGCGCTGCGGCGCGCGCCGTCACCGCGTGCCGCCGCGGGAGGTGAGGGCTTCCGCCAGCACCGCCATGCGCACGGCGACACCGTTGCGCACCTGGTCGCGGATGACCGACTGCGGCCCGTCCGCGACGTCGGAGGCGATCTCGATGCCGCGGTTCATGGGCTGCGGGTGCATGACGATGGCATCCGGACGGGCGAGCTTCAGGCGCTCGCGCGTCAGTCCCCAGGCGGCGAAGTAGCCGGCCGCATCCGGCAGGTCGGCCTCGCCCATGCGCTCCTTCTGGATGCGCAGCATCATCACCACGTCGGCGCCGGCGAGCGCGGGGTCGAGCGCGGTGTGGCGCGTGCAGCCGGCGAACTCGCGGGCCTCCGGCATCAGCACCGCCGGGGCGGCGATGCGCAGGTCGGTGACGCCGAGGGTGGCGAGCGCGTGCCAGGCGGAGCGCGCCACGCGCGAGTGGCGGATGTCCCCGACGATCGCCACCGACAGGCCCGCGAAGCGCTGCTTGCGCTGCGCGATGGTGAGCGCATCGAGCAGCCCCTGGGTCGGGTGCGACACGTGCGCTTCGCCCGCCGACAGCACGCTCACGTGCGGCGCGACGTGCGCGGCCACGACTCCGGGCACGCCGGCCTCGGCGTCGCGCACCACGAACGCGTCCACGTACAGCGACTCGAGGGTGAAAACCGTGTCCAGCATGCTCTCGCCCTTGACGCGCGAGGACAGCTGCACTTCCAGGTTGACCACCTGGGCGCCGAGACGCTTGGCGGCGAGCTCGAAGCTGACGCGGGTGCGCGTCGAGGGCTCGGTGAACAGGTTGGCGACCGTGGCCCCGGCGAGCAGCGTGCTCATGGGAGGCGGGGTGCCGACGGGGCGCACGAACGACTGGGCGCGCTCGAGCAGGTGCTCGAGCTGCGCACGCGACAGCCCCTGGAGGGTCAGCAGGTGGCGCAGCGAGCCGTCGGGCCGCAGCTGCGCAAGGTTGTCGGTCACGGTGGCCAAGAACTCATTTCCCCTCACCCGCGAACCAGCGCCCGAGAATCACCGCCGCGGCCGCGCTGTCGATGTCGGCGCGCGCCACCCGGCGGCGGCGTGCACCGCTCGCGCGGCGCTCCTTGAGCGCCGCGTTCGCCTCGAGGGATGAGAAGCGCTCATCGACCATGTGCACGGGTAGGGCGAAGCGGCGTTCGAGCTCGGCGATGAACTGGCGCACGGCTCGGGCCAGCGTCCCCTCGCTGCCGTCGGCATTATACGGGCAGCCCACGATCAGGAGTCCCGGGGCGAGTGCGCGCACCTCGCGCGCGATGGTGTCCCAGTCCGGACCCGCGGCGCCGCTGAGCGCCGCCGGGCGCGGCGCCGCGGCGCGCGTCAGCGTGTCGCCCGAGGCGATGCCGATACGTCTGAGTCCGAAGTCGAAGGCGAGGACGGTTTGCGGGCGCGTCATGCCCGGGTGGCGTGGCTACGCATGGCCGGCCTCGGGGCTGAGGCGCTCGACCTCGATGCCGAGCAGCCGCCAGGCGCCGGCCCAGCGCTGCTCGAACGGCAGCTCGAACACGACCTTCGGGTCCACCGGCACGGCGGCCCAGGCGTTCTCCTTCAACTCGCGCTCGAGCTGACCGGATTCCCAGCCGGCGTAGCCGAGGGCGATGAACGCGTCCGAGGGGCCCTCGCCGCGCGCCATGGCGGCGAGCACGTCGCGCGAGGTGGTGACCTGGATGTCGTCGGAGACCTTGTGGGTGTGGTCCCACTGGCCGCCGGGGCGGTGCAGCACGAAGCCGCGGTCGGTGTGCACCGGCCCGCCGCGCAGCACCGGCTGCTCGGCGATGCCCGGATCGGTGGGCTCGAGCTTCATCTGCGACAGCACGTCGGACAGCTTCATCGGCAGGGGCTTGTTGAGGACGATGCCGAGCGCGCCCTTGTCGGTGTGCTCGCAGATGATCGCCACCGTCTGCGCGAAATTGGGATCCGCCAGGGTCGGCATGGCGATCAGGAGATGGTTGGTCAGGCTGCCGCTGTCGCCGTCGCCGAATGCGGGACCGCCGCCCGTCTCCTCACCCGGGGGGTCGCCGCCTGCCACGCCGTGCTTGCCGCCCATGCCGTCAGTATGGGCATGCAGGCCCGGAGTCTCAAGGAACCGTTGACACCGTTCCGCTGCCCACGCGGCCGCCGACGAACTGCCATTCGTAGGCAAAGCGCAACACGTGGTACTGGCCCGCCAACTCCGGCGGAAACGCATCGAAGGGACTCGCCAGCTTCAGGATCGCGAGCGCCGCCTGGTCGAGTTCGGGGTCGCCGCTCGAGCGGCGGATGACGGCCTTGTCGAGCGTGCCGTCGGAGCGGATGCCGACCTCGACCACCGGCGCCAGGTCAGCGCCGGCGACCTTGGCGGCGGTCGGATAGTTGAGCGTGCCGATGCGTTCGACCTTGCGGCGCCAGGAATCGAGGTAGGGTGCGAGCGTCGCCGCGCGCGTGTCGGGAGTCACCCACAGCTCGTCGCGCTGCGGTCCCTTGAGCTGGGCGGGGCCGGCCTCGTCTTCGGGCCCGGGCTGCACGTTTTGCGGTGCATCGACGAGCAGCGGCCGGTCCCTGGTGGCGCCGCTCGCCCCGGTGTCGGCGACATAACGCACCTGGGTGTTCCAGGCGGTGGTGGTGAGCACGCGCTCGTCGGGACTGCCGGCCATGTCGCCCGAGTCCCGCAGCGAGTCGCCCTTGGCGGTGCCGGCGTGCCTGAGCACCGGCACGCTGCTCGCGCGGTTGCGGGGCGCCACGGACTTGCGCGTGTTGCCCGAGCCGGCCTGGGTGCGCTGCGCAAGATAGGTGGCGTTCGGGTTCTTGTCCGACTCGGGCAGCTCGTCTGAGACCAGCAGCACCTCCAGCCCCGGTGCGCTCGAGGGCGGTCCCGCGGAGGCGTTGAAGGTCAGCCCGAGGATGATGAGCCCGTGCAGGAGCGCGGCGAGGAACAGCATGGTGAGCAGCCGGTCCCAGACCGGTGCCTTGCCCTCGCGCAGCATCAGCGCCCGGCGCGCCACGCCCTCAGCTCCCGGCGGCGGCGCGGCGCGGCCGGGCCGCGAGCCGCCGCTCGATGGCGGCGATCACCAGCTCCCCGATGCGCACGTCGAACTGCTTCTCCAGCTCGCGGATGCCGGTGGGGCTCGTGACATTGATTTCGGTGACGAAGCCGCCGATGACGTCGAGGCCGACGAACACCATGCCGCGGGCGGCCAGCGTCGGCCCGATCTGGGCGGCCAGCCAGCGGTCGCGCTCGTTCAGCGCCCGGCCGACGCCCTTGGCGCCGGCGGCGAGGTTGCCGCGGTGGTCCTCGGCCGAGGGCATGCGCGCGAGCGCGAACGGCACCGGCTCGCCGTCGACGAGCAGCACGCGCGAGTCGCCGCCGGTGACGATCTCGGGGATGTAGCGCTGCGCCATCGCGAAGCGCGCGCCGTAGCCGGTCAGGGTCTCGAACACCACCCGGGCGTTCAGGTCGCCCTGGGCGAGGACGAAGATCGAGCGGCCGCCCATGCCATGGAGCGGCTTGACCACGATCTTGCCGTGCTCGCGCAGGAAGGCGCCGAGGTCGTCCATGTCGCGGCTGATGAGCGTCGGGGCGCAGCACTGCGGGAACCAGGCCGTGTAGACCTTCTCGTTCATGTCGCGCAGCCCCTGCGGGCGGTTCACCACCAGCACGCCGGCCTCCTCGGCGCGCTCCAGGATGTAGGTGCTGTAGATGTACTCGGTGTCGAAGGGCGGGTCCTTGCGCATCAGCAGGCAGTCGAGCTCGCTCAGGGCGCCCGGCGCGGGCGCGCCGAGTGTGAACCAGTTCGCACTGTCGGCGCGCACGGTGAGGGGGCGCATGCGTCCCAGGGCCACGCCGTCGCGCAGCGCCAGGTCCTGGAGCTCGAGGTAGCTCAGGGTGAAGCCTCGCGCCTGCGCGGCGAGCAGCATGGCCAGCGTGGAGTCCTTGGCGTAGTTGATGGCGCCGATGGGGTCCATCACCACGCCCAGTCGCTTCGGGCGCGTCATAGGGCGCCGATTATGCTCAGCCCGGCACGAATATGTCTGCCCCTGTAAAGCCCGGCACTTGGGCTGCGGAGCGAGCTTCGAAAAACGTGACGTGCATGGCATAGCCGGGGGTATACCGATATGTTAAAACCGGTGCGCGCTTGCCCTTGGGTTGGGAAGCCCGCGAGACTAAACGGCTTGTGTGGAAGGCGTGCGCCGCAGCGCAGCGCCGCCAGTCTCGCGAAAGTCTCCCAGGCCGCCACGCCCGCGCGCGTGGCGCGTGTGCGTATGGCCGGGACGAATGCCGCGGGCCAAGGCAGTTATGAAGGAGTTCGCTGAACGTGACCGGCAGCAACACCAAGCTCCAGGGTCTCAAGGTTCTCGTAATCGACGACAGCAAGACCATCCGCCGCACGGCCGAGACCCTGCTGCAGAAGGAGGGCTGCGAGGTGTTCACGGCGATCGACGGCTTTGACGCGCTCGCCAAGATCGCCGACCACCAGCCCGACATCGTGTTCGTCGACATCATGATGCCGCGACTGGACGGCTACCAGACCTGCTCGCTCATCAAGCACAACAAGGTGTTCCGCTCCATCCCCGTCATCATGCTGTCCTCCAAGGACGGCCTGTTCGACCGGGCGCGCGGCCGCATCGTGGGTTCGGAACACTACCTGACCAAGCCGTTCACCAAGGACGAACTGCTGTCGGCGATCGAGACCCATATCGGGAGATGAAGGTCATGGCCCTGATCCTGATCGTTGACGACTCGCCCACCGAGCTGCATGTCATGCAGAAGGCGCTCGAGAAGCACGGCTTCAAGACCGCCGCCGCGGCCGACGGCGCCGAGGGCGTGCGCCTGGCGCGCGAGATGGCCCCGGACCTGATTTTCATGGACATCGTCATGCCGGGCATGAACGGCTATCAGGCGACGCGCGCGCTCGCCAACGATCCGCGCACGCGCACCATCCCCATCGTCATGGTGACCTCCAAGGGCCAGGAGACCGACCGGATCTGGGGCCTGCGGCAGGGAGCGGTCGACTACATGGTGAAGCCGGTGTCGCCCGATCAGCTGGTCGCCAAGGCACAGGCGACGCTGTCCGCGTGACCCACACTGCCCGGGCGCCGGCAGTGCGCGCCCCGAACACATGAGTGAGCCAGAAGTCATCCAGGCCGAGCTGAAGTCCCTCCGGGACCGGCCCTTCGAGCTGCTCGCCGAACTCGAGCGGCGCGGGCGTGCCGTGTCCGCGCAGCTGAACCAGGAGGCCTCGGCGGGGCGCGAGTGGGTCGGGGTGGCGCTGCGCATGGCCGGCGACCTGTACCTGGTGGCGCGCGAGGAGACCCGCGAGGTGCTCGGCATGCCCTCGAGCACCACGCGCGTGCCGGGCGCCAAGAGCTGGGTCAAGGGTCTCGCCAACGTGCGGGGCCAGCTGCTGCCGATCATCGACCTGCGCCAGTTCCTGGGCTCGGGCGTCACCCCCATCACCCGCAACACCCGCATCGTGGTGGTGAACCACCGCGAGATCCCGGCGGGGCTGCTGGTCGACGAGGTGCTCGGCTTCCGCCGCTTCGCCGAAGGGGAATTCTCCGGGGATGCGCCGCCGACCGTGGCGCGCTGCGAGCGCTACCTCGCCGGCGCATTCCGCCGCGCCCACGAGCAGTGGCCGGTGCTGAGCCTGCGCCAGGTGCTCGAGAGCCCGTCGTTCGCGGAGGCCGCGGCATGAGCGCCCGCGCCCCTTCCAATCTGGCGCTGCTGCTGGCGCTCTCGGTGCTGCTGCTCATCGCCAGCGGCGCGAGCAGCTACTACCTGGCCGCGCACTCCACGGCCGCCGCGCACACCGTGCCGGTGAACGCGCTCTACGAGCTGGCGGTGGACGCCGACGGCGCGGTGGCCGGCGATGCGGCTGCCTTCAGCCGCTTCCAGCAGAGCCAGAAGGCACTCGACGATGCCGCCTCGCGCGACCCGGGCGCGCCGTTTGCCACCGACGCGCGCTTCACGCGCCTCATGAACAACGCCGCCGCCGTCCTCAAGGCGCGCGGCGCGCTGTCGGACGCCGCGGTGGCGGCCCACGACACCTCGAGCCTCGTGCCGCGCCTGCTCGCCGAGGCCTCGGCCATGGCGCAGGCGCTGCCGCCGCCGGCGTCGCCGCAGGTGACCGGCGCGCTCGAGCGCTTCGAGTCGCGCGCCGACCGCCTGCAGGTCGACGTCGCCGCCCTCACTTCCGGCACCGGCGACCCGGGCCAGGTGGCGCAGCGCATCGCCGACTCCAGCGACTATCTCGGCCAGGTGATCTCGGGGTTCGCCGGGGCCTCTTCCACGCTCGCGCTGCCGCACATCACCCAGCCCGAGGCCGCCAAGCACCTGAAGACCCTGGATGCGCTGTACGCCGAGCTCGCCGCGGCGCTGAAGCGCGCGGTCGGCGCGGCTCCCGCGCTGCCGGCGGCGCAGAACGCCGCGCGCGCGATCGCCGCGGACGCCCGCGACATCGCCGCGGCGGTACCGGCCGCGGAAGCCGCGCGCGCCAGCTCGCCGCTCCTGGCGTGGCTGCCGCTGGTGCTGCTGGCCGGCGGCCTCGCGCTGCTCATCGCCGCGCTGGTCGCCTCATTGCGCATGTCGCGCACCGTCGAGCGGCAGCGCGAATCGGCCGAGACGCAGCGCAAGGAGAGCGACCGCAACCAGCAGGCGATCCTGCGCCTGCTCGATGAGCTGTCCTCGCTCGCCGACGGCGACCTCACGGTGCAGGCCACGGTCACCGAGGACATCACCGGTGCGATCGCCGACTCGATCAACTACGCCGTCGATGCGCTGCGCGGCCTGGTCACCACCATCAACGGCTCGGCCATCCAGCTCGACTCCGCCACGCGCCAGACGCAGGCGCTGTCGCAGCACCTCGCCAAGGCCTCGGGCGCGCAGTCGAAGCAGATCGCCTCGGCCACCGAGTCCGCCGCCAGCATGGCCGGCTCGGTCGAGGAGGTGTCCGGCAACGCCGAGCGCGCCGCCGACGTGGCGCGCCACTCGGTCGAGGTCGCACACAAGGGCGGCGATGCGGTGCGGCGCACCATCGACGGCATGAACGCCATCCGCGAGACCATCCAGGAGACCTCCAAGCGCATCAAGCGCCTCGGCGAGAGCTCGCAGGAGATCGGCAACATCGTCGAGCTCATCAACGACATCGCCGAGCAGACCAACATCCTGGCGCTCAACGCCTCGATCCAGTCCTCCATGGCCGGCGATGCCGGGCGCGGCTTCGCGGTGGTGGCCGACGAGGTGCGCAAGCTGGCGGAGCGCTCGGTCGAGGCCACCAAGGAGATCGGCGAGGTGATCCGCCAGGTCCAGCAGGAGACCGACGCGGCGGTCGAGACCGCCAAGGCCGGCGCGGTCGAGAGCCGGGAGGGCATCCAGCTCGCCGATCAGGCCGGCCTGGCCCTGCGCCGCATCATGGACTCGGTCACCCGCAGCAGCCAGTTGATGGCGGAGATCGCGCAG
>JANWKR010000145.1 GCA_025451275.1 Steroidobacteraceae bacterium | reverse complement strand
CCGCGCGCGGCGTGATAGGGCGCGTAACCCCCGAGCTTGACCTGACCTGCGAGCGCATCCAGCTGCGCAAGTCCTGCCGCCGCACCTTCCGCGTACGCCCGCGCAATGGCGGCGTTCAGGCGCACGACCGGCGTGTCCTTGAGCTCAATCAACGCGTCGTAATGGCGGCACAGGCCTTCCCAGTCGGTCTCGTCGAAGGACGGCGCTGCGGCGTGGATCGCTGCGATGCCCGCTTCCAGGTGCAGCGCGGTGAGCCTTGGTGCCGCCATGGCGTTCTTCAGGTGCACAAAGCCGCGCGCCAGCAGCTCCCGATCCCACAGCGTGCGGTCCTGCTCGGCGAGCACCACCAGGTCCCCGGTCTCGCCGGTGCGTGCCGCGGCGCGGGCGTGGTGGAAGCACATGAGGGCGGCGAGGGCGTGCGTCTCGCCGGTGGCGGTCGCCGGGTGTGCGGTGAGGAGGGTGGCGAGCCGCAGTGCCTCGGCGCACAGCTCGTGGTGCATGAGGCGCTCGCCTTCGCCGGCGGTGTAGCCGCCGGTGAAGAGCAGATAGATCGCGCCCTGCAGTCCCGGCAGCCGCTCGGCGAGCTCACTCCCCTCGGGAATGGCGAAGCGCAGCGCGAGATCGCGGATCCGGCGCTTGGCGCGCACCAGGCGCTGGGTGACGGCCTCGGGCGAGGACAGGAATGCGCGCGCGATCTGGCGCGCGTTGAACCCGCACACGCTCTGCAGGGTGAGCATGGCCTGCTCCTCGGCGGTCAGCTGCGGGTGGCAGGCGACGAACATGAGCGCGAGTGTGTCGTCCACCTTGCCGGTGTCCTCGGGATTTGAGAACCCCAGGCGCCAGGCGGCGCCTTCGTCGAAGGGCTCGAGCGTGTCGAGCCGCGCCTCGCGCCTGAGGCGGTCGAGCGCCTTGTTGCGCGCCGCGACCGCGAGCCACGCGGCCGGGCGCTCGGGGCTGCCCTCGTACGGCCACTGCGCGAGCGCGGCCTGGAACGCGTCCTGCACCGCGTCCTCGACCAGCTCGAGGCGCGCAGGCCCCAGCAGACGCACCAGCCAGGCCGAGATCCGTCCGGCCTCCTGCCGGAACAACTGCTCGAGATCCGGACCTCGCCGGAGGTCTTGCTGGGTCATGCGGTGCGGATCAGAGCTCCATCACCTGGCGCACCTCGATGGAGCTGCCGTACTTGATGTGCGGGCAGGTCGAGGCGATGCGGCAGGCCTCGGCGTAGTCGGCCGCGGTCAGCATGAAGTAGCCGCCGATGATTTCCTTGCTCTCGGGGTACGGGCCGTCGGTGGTGGCCGGCTTGCCGCCATTGCCACGCATGATCTTGCCGGCATCGTCGGTCAGCCGGTTGCCGCCCTTGAGGCGCCCCTCGTTGCGCATCCGGTCCGCCCAGTCCATGTACTCGCGCGTGATGCGCGTGAACGACTCGGGATCGGCGGTGGCCGGGGACGCACGCTCGGTGGGGCGGTGCAGAAGCAGGAGGAAGCTGGCCATGGGAAGGCTCCTTGTAGGGGTTGCGGCGGGCACCATGCCCTGCCATCTGTATGTCGATCCGGCCGCCCCGGAACCGACAGGCCGGAGCTGTTTTGTTCTAGATCTGCCCGGCCCAGGAGCTGCACCAGCCGGCGGCCTTCACCGCCTTGCCGGGGAAGATCTGGCAGGGGCCCTGGGCCGAGCCGTTCGCACCCTGATAGAGGCCGCAGCTGGCGCAGGTGTTGGCGCCCGCATCCTTGGCGGTCGTGGCGTTCTCGGTGTAGTGCACCGCCTTGGCTTCGGGGGCAGTGACGGAGAGCAGCGGCAGGGCGGCGTCCGCGGCCCGCGCGCGGCGGACGGTGACGGCGGCCACGGGCGCCAGCGAGACGCCGAGTGCCAGGCGCTGCAGCAGCCGCCGGCGCGACATCGATTCGGTCATGGAGCGCTCCTCACTTGGCCTTGAGCATCCGCATGCCGTTCAACGTTACCAGCACCGTGGTGCCCACGTCAGCCACCACCGCGAGCCACAGCGTCGCAAACCCGGGGATGGCGAGCGCGAGGAACGCGAGCTTGAGACCGAGGCTGAGTGTGATGTTCTGCTTGACGATGCGGCGGTTGCGCCGCGCCACCGACAGGGTGATGGGCAGGCGCTTCAGGTCATCCTGCATGAAGACCACGTCCGCGGTCTCCATGGCCTGCGCCGAGCCCGCGCCTCCCATGGCGATGCCCACGTCCGCGCGCGCCAGCGCCGGCGCGTCGTTGATGCCGTCCCCGATCATGGCGACCGGCCCGTGGGCGCTGCGCAGCTGCTCGATCGCGGCCAGCTTGTCCGCCGGCAGGAGCTGCGCGCGCACCTCATCGAGATTCAGGCGCTGGGCGACGTCCAGCGCCACGCGCTCGTTGTCGCCCGTCAGCATGGCGGTGCGCACTCCGGGGACCGTGCTGCGCAGCGCATCGATCACGGCCGGCGTCTCCTCGCGCCGCGTGTCCTCGACGCCGATGGCACCTACTACCGAGGTGTCGCGTGCCACCAGCATCACCGTGCGGCGTGATTCGGTGAGCCGCGCGAACTGGCCGACGCCGGCGGCCGCCCCGCGCGCGCTCATCAGCGCCTCGGTGCCGACGCTCACGGCCACGCCCCGCAGCTGGCCGGTGACGCCGCGCCCGGCGGCGGCCACGACGGCAGCCGCGGGCGGATAGCGGTGGGTGAGGCCGCGCTCGCGCGCCCGCGCCATGATGGCGTGCGCGATCGGGTGCTCGGAGCTGCCTTCCACGGAGGCTGCGAGTGCCACCACGTCATCGCACCCCTCGCACGCCGCCTGCGGCTCCGGCTCGTGGGCGCAGTCGCGGCCCTGCACGGCGGTGACGCTCGGGCGGCCGCGGGTGAGCGTGCCGGTCTTGTCGAAAGCGAGGGTACGCACCTCGGCGAGCCGGTCGAGCTGCTCGCCGCCCTTCACCAGGACCCCGAGCCGCGCGAGCCGCGTGAGCGAGCTCACCACCGTCACGGGGATGCTGATGACGAGCGCGCACGGGCAGGCAATGATGAGGAGCGCGAGCCCGCGGTACAGCCAGCCGTGCGAGCCGTCCCCGCCCTCGAGCAGCTGACCGCCGGCGAACAGCGTCGGCACCGCCACGACCAGCAGCGCGAGCGCCACCACCGCCGGGGTGTACCAGCGCGCGAAGCGGTCGATGAAGGCTTCCGCGGGCGAACGCTGCGCCTGCGCCTGCTCGACCAGGCGTGCGATGCGCGCCACGGTGGAGTCGGCGGGGAGCCGGGTCACCGTCACGCGCAGCGCCCCCTCGCCGTTCACCGTGCCGGCGAGGACCCCGTCGCCCGGGCCGCGCGCGACCGGGATGCTCTCGCCGGTGACCGCGGCCTGGTTGACGCTCGACTCGCCCTGGGCGATCACGCCGTCGGCGGCGATGCGCTCCCCGGGCCTGACCAGCACCAGATCGCCCACGAACACGTGGCTGGCCGGCACCACCTCGTGATGCTCGTGCGCGGCGCCGTGACCGTCATCGTGCGCATCGCCGTGCGCGCCGGCCGCGTGCGCGCGGATCACCGTCGCCATTTCCGGCTGCAGTGACATGAGGCTCTTCAGCGACTCGCGCGCACGCGTGGCGCTGAAGCGCTCGAGCCCCTCACCGAAGGTGAAGAGCAGCACCACGGTCGCCGCCTCGCCCATCTCGCCGATGCACAGGGCGCCGAGAGCGGCGACCGTCATGAGCAGCTCGATGCTGACCCGGCGGCCGAACCACAGCGCGCGCAGGCCCTTGATGAGGGTGGGGGTGCCGACGACGGCCGCCGCGGCCGTGCAGGTGAAATTGAAGATGAACTGCGCCGGGTCCCACTCGGAGAGCCAGGCGAACAGCGACACCGCCAGCACCACGATGGTCGCCACGAGTGCGACCTGCTGCTGCGGGTCGGTCAGGAAGAAGCGCAGCGGACCGGCCGCCGGCGTGATGGCCTGGCGAGCGCCGGCCGGCGCAGCCTCGGCCAGGTGGTAGCCGAGCTGGCGCAGCCGCCGCTCGACCTGCTCGCGCGAGACCTCGCCCTCGAGCTCGAGCGTCTCGGTCGTGAAGTCGACCGCGACGCGCCGGGCACCGGGGAGCTGCCGCAGACCATCCTCGATGGTGAGCGCGCAGCTGCCGCAGTCCATGCCCGCGATCTTCGCGCGAATTACCTCTGCCGATGCTCCCGCCACGGTTGCCGCTCCTGCGGAGAACACCTCCGCAGCGGACAGGATGCACCTTCAAGCTGGGTTGAAGGTCAAGTGTGACGCAGGTCTCAGTCGAGAGCGGCCGCGAGCGCGCGCAGGAGCGCCGCGCCGTCGCCACGCCAGGCGCTGCCGTGCATGCAGGCGAGTGTCTGCGGGGCGTCCGCCGCCAGGCGCTCGAGCACGCTCGCGGTCTGCGGCGCGTGCGCGAAGTAGTCAAACGGCTTACGGAACGCTTCGCTGGGAGCGAGGATGTCGCTCTCGGTGAGCGCGGTATCCCCGGGTCCGCCCTGGGTGAAGAGATCGCCGCACAGGAAGGTGCGCGTGCGGGTTTCGAATGCCAGCCCGCACTCCCAGGAATGCGGCACGTGCGGGGTGTCGTACCAGCGCACGCGGCGGGTGCCGAGGTCGAGCTCCTCGCCGTCGCCCAGGGCGCGCGGCGGCCGCACGGCAAAGTCGTTGACCGAGACCATGGCGGCGATGCGGCCGCACACCGCGACCGCCTGCGGGGCTGCGGTGAGGAACTCGTTCAGCGCGCCGCACTCATCGGCCTCGAAGTGCGACAGCGCCACGTATTTCAGGCGCTCGACCGGCATGACCTGCGCGACGGCCTCGCGCACGGCGGGAAACATGCGCCGCAGGCCGGTATGAAAGAGCAGCGGCTCGTCGTCGACGATCAGGTACTGGTTGAAGCTGAAGGCACCGCCGCCCGGGATCTCGGTGGGCGTGTTGATGCGGTAGATGCGCTCGGCGATCTCGTCGACGCGGGTGGGCATGGCGAAAGTCTCCTTCAGGCGGTGGCGGCTTCGAGCGCCAGGAACAGCTGCGCGAAGAGGAAGGCGCCCTCGCCGTGCGCCGTGAGCAGCTGCCCCTCGGCGGTCTCGGTGAGGTTGAGGTCGACGTGCGCGGTGCACCCGGCCTCGGCGTCCTTCAGCTGCTTCAGCGCCGCGGCGACCGCGGGATCGCTGCCGGGGACCAGCACCGTGTAGCCGTCGCCTTCGCGCCAGACGTGCACGTGCCGGCCGCGCAGCACGGCAAATATGCGCTCGCGCTCGGCGTTGGCGAGCGAGCAGCCGATGCGCTTCATGAGGCGGGTCATGGACGAGTGTGCGACGTGGCCGTCGTGCTCGCCGCACACGTGCTCGAGCAGGTCGCGGTACAGCCGGCTCGCGGCGCCCCCCGACTGCCCGACGCGCCGCGCCAGGTCATCGAGGAACAGCTCGAGCTCGTGCCGCAGCACCATGAGCTCCGTGAGGCGGCGCTCGATCTCGAGAAAGCGCTGCTCGGCGATGCCGACCACGGTGCGGCCGCTGCCGCGCCCCTCGAGCACCAGGCGGATGTCATCGAGCGACAGCCCCAGCCGCTGGGCGCGGCGGATGAAGAGCAGGGTGCGCTCGGCCTCCGCCCCGTAGAGCCGGTAGCCGCCGCTCGAGCGGCGTGCCGGACGCAGCAGGCCCTCGCGCTCGTAGAAACGCAGCATGGAGGTCGAGACCTG
>JANWKR010000144.1 GCA_025451275.1 Steroidobacteraceae bacterium | reverse complement strand
CCGTCACGCACCGCTGCGGGATATCAAGAAGGGTGACAACTGGTTCTACCGTGGCCGACCCGGCTATGACCAGGCCACCGGACTTGGCGTACCCGATGTAGCCAACCTGCTGGACTCCTTCGAGGACCTGGAGCAGTAGTCGGCAGGCATCGGGCGGGGCGGCACGAGCCGCCCCGCCCTCTTCAGGCGCGTTTGGCCGCGCCGGCCAGCGCGGGCAGATCCTGCGCACAGAAGCGGCGCAGACGGTCACACGCGGCATCGAGCATCACCTCATCTGCGGCGAAGCAGATGCGCACGCACCCTGCGGTCGCCGCTCCACACGCGGCACCGTCCATGACCGAAACCCGCCGCGCGTCGTAGAGGGCGCGCATGAATTCGCCCCCGGTGAGGCCGCTCGCCACGACGTCGAGAAGCATGAACATGCCGGCTTCGGGGGTTGCGGCACGCAGCTGTTCGATGCCGGCGATTCCGGCCGCGAAGCGGCGCTGACGCGCCGCGCAGTATTCACGCGCGCGCGCTTCGGCTGCGGCCGCCACGCCCAGCGCCGCAATGGCCGCCTCCTGCACAAACCCAGGCAGTCCGAACAGCATGCACATAGCCATGTGTTCGGCGTGCGCAGCCAGCGCGGTCGGCCCCACCAGCCAGCCGGCGCGCCAGCCGGTCATGGCGTGCGACTTGGACAGGCTGCCGAGCGTCACCACGCGCTCGGGCAGGCGCGCCGCGAGGCTCGGCACATTGCCGCCCGGAGCCAGGCCGGCGTATACCTCGTCCGCGATCAGCCACAGGTCATGGCGCTGAGCCAGCTCAGCGATGACCGCGAGCTCGTGCTCGTTGAGCACGACTCCACTCGGATTGTTCGGCGAAGCCCACAGGATCGCGCGCGTGCGTGGTGTGATGACCGAGCCGAGCGCCGCCAGGTCCGGGCGCCATTCATCGGTGCAGGGCGCGCGCACCAGGCGCGCTCCTGACACCTCGATCGTCGCCGGATAGGTCGGATAGAGAGGCTCGAAGGTCACGACCTCGTCGCCCGGCGCGGCGACGCACAAGGAAGTGACGAACAGGGCATTCTGTGCGCCGGCAAAGTACACGACGTTGTCGCCGCTGACCGCCTGCCCGCTGCGGGCACGATGGGCCTGCGCGATTGCCGCGCGCAACGCCGGACGCCCGGCCGCCGGCGTGTAATGTGTGTCGCCGGCGCGCAAACACTCGATCGCACGCTCGATGACTGCAGCCGGCGTCGCCAGATCCGGATCGCCGACGCTGAGAATGATCACGTCCTCGCCGCGCTCGCGCGCCGCGACCGCCGCGTAGTGGGTCAGCCACGCCTCGGCGCCGTCGCCGCCGATCCGCTGCACGAGTGGTGAGAACTGCACGTACTTACTGTGCGTGGCCGGTGTTAACATTTCAAGCACATGAGCGCGGCTCCCTGGACGGTCGGACGGTACGTCGTCGAAACGCTCGCCGCCAACGGCATCGACACGGTGTTCGGCATTCCGGGTGTCCACAACCTCGAGTTGTACCGCGGACTGGAACTGGCGCGTCTGCGGCACGTGCTGGTGCGGCACGAGCAGAACGCCGGCTTCGCTGCCGACGGCTACGCGCGCGCCACGGCCCATCCCGCGGCAGCCTTCGTCATCTCCGGCCCCGGCGTCAGCAACGCGCTGACCGCACTGGCGCAGGCGTACTCGGACTCGGTACCGCTGCTCATAGTCGCCAGCAGCCCGGTGCGCCGCTCGCTCGGTCAGCGCTGGGGCGTACTGCACGAGCTGCATGACCAGCGCGCGCTGGCGGCCGACGTGACCGCCTATGCGGGCAGCGCCCGCACTCCCGAGCAGGTGCGCGACCAGCTGCGCGCCGCATTTGCGGCGCTGCGCGGGCACCGGCCGCGCCCCGCCTACCTCGACATCCCCCTCGATCTGCTGGCGGAATCGACTCTGCTGCGGCCGCAGCCCCTGCCGGTTGCACCTCCGCCGCTCGCTCCCGATGGCGGTGCGCTGCTGACCGCGGCTGGCCTGCTGGCCACTGCGCAGCGCCCGCTCTTCATCGCCGGCGGCGGCGCGCGTGCCGCGGGGGCCGCACTGCGCACATTGCTCGAGGCCACTGACGGGTACCTGGTTACCACCGTGGCCGGCAAGGGGGTCGTGGCCGAGAGCCACCCCGCCAACCTCGGCGCAACGCTGCCTTACCGGCCGACACAGGAGCGCATCGCCGCGGCGGATGTGGTGCTGGCGGCCGGCACCGAGCTGTCCGAGACCGACCTCTACACCACCACGCGCCTGCCGATCCCCGGGCGGCTGATCCGCCTCGACACTGACCCGGTAAAACTGGGCGACCACTACGAAGCCGACGTCGCGGTACGCGGCGATGCGGCCGCAGGCCTGCAGATCCTGGCGGGCGACGCGCGCGCCCGGCGCGGCTGGCGCAGCAGCGACGGTGATGCGGCCCTGCATCGCAGCCGCATCGAGGCACAGCTGGAGGGGGCCGGCAGATCGATGCTGGCGGCGGTGCGCGCGCTGCGCGCCGCCCTGCCGGCCGACGGCGTGGTGTTCAGCGACATGACGCAGATCGCCTATCTCGGCAATTTCGCCTTCGGCGCCGAACGGCCGGGGGTGTGGTTCCATCCTTCCGGCTACGGCGCACTCGGCTACGCGCTGCCTGCGGCCATCGGCGCCAAGATCGCCCAGCCGCAGCGCGCGGTGGTCGCTCTGGCGGGTGACTTCGGCGTGCAGTTCACCCTGCAGGAGCTCGCCACGGCGGTCGAGCTCGATCTCAGCGTCGCGCTGGTGGTGTGGAACAACGGCGCGCTGGGCCAGATCCGCGACGACATGCGTGCCGCCGGCATTGCGCCCATTGGCGTAGTGGCGCGCAATCCCGACTTCGTGGCACTCGCCGGCGCCTATGATGCCGGCAGCGCACGCGTGCACAGCGCCGCGGCCCTGACCGATGAACTGCGCGCCGCGCTCAATCGTCCCGGTCCGACGCTCATCGAAGCGGTGGCGACGGACTTTCGCGACTCGTGAGCGCGCCGTCCGCCGCCGCAGCCGCCCCGCTCCCGCGCACGCCGCGCGATTCGCGCATCCAGCTTGCCTTCGCCGTCATTTACGTCGTGTGGGGCGTCACCCCTGCGGTCAACCGCATCATGGTGCTGCAGTTGCCGCCACTGCTCGCCGCGGGCGCACGCTTCGCTGTGGCCGGCGCAGTCCTGACCGCGCTCGCGCGGGCGCGCGGGCTGGCGCTGCCGAAGGGCGCGGGGGAGTTACGCTCGCTCGCGGTGTCGGCCGTGCTCGGCATCGTCATCAGCAACGGTCTCAGCGTCATGGCGCTGCAGCACATCGCCTCGAATCAGGCGGCGCTGATCAACTCGAGCTGTGCATTCTGGCTCGCCTGGATCGGCATGTATGGCCGCCGCGCCGCCCCGGTGAGCAACCGCACCTGGGCCGGGCTCGCCGTCGGGTTTGCCGGCGTGGCGGTGCTGCTATCGGCTCGGGGGCTCGGCGCCGAGGCCCAGCTGGGCTGGCAGCTGGCCATCCTTGGCTCGGCACTGGCGTGGGCACTCGCTACCGCCGTGATTCGCGAGGCCCACTCCGGGAGCGATCCGCTGGCCTTCACCGCCTGTTACCTGCTCTGCGGCGGGGTGCTGCTGGTGGCGCTGGGCCTGGGAGGCGGAGAGGCGGCGCGCTGGTCCTGGTCGCCGTCCGGCCTCGCCGCAATCGCCTTTCTGGCGGTCTTCAGCTCTACCTTCGGCTTCGTGGCCTACACCTATCTGCTCATGCACGAGACCCCATCGCGCATCGGTACCTACGCGTACGTGAATCCACCGGTCGCGGTGATCACCGGCTGGCTGCTGCTCGGGGAGCGGCTCGACGCCCGGCAGCTGGCCGGCTCGGCCATCGTCCTTATCGGGGTAGTCCTGGTGCGCAACCTGCGCCTGTGGCCGCGGCGACGCGGCGCGCGCAGGGAGCCGGGCTAGTCTTCAAGCACGTTCTGCAGCCGCGCCAAGGCAGCCTTCCAGCTGCGCCGCACCGGCTCGACGTCACTCTTCTTGGCGAGGTGACTCACCTGCACTGCGATCTGACTCTTGCCGGACTGCCGGCCATAGAAACCGATCTCGAGCCGGGCTCCCCGCTTCCAGCGCCCGCGGAAGTACTTGTTGCGCGTCTGCGATGAGGGCTCGAAGGCGCCGGCCGGGAACCACTTGCGGCGTTCGCTGGCCTGCGTCGTCACCGCGTAGAGGTGGGCCAAGCGGGCCGGCAAGGTGCGCGACACTGCCACCGAATACCCGCTTGTGGTCTGGTGGCGCACGCGCAGGCCGCGGGCACGCTCGTACTCGACGGTGACCATCTGGCTCCACCAGCCAGGCAGCCGATGACGGCGGGCCAGAATCTGTGCGATTTCGCGGTGCGGCAGCTGCGCGGCGCCGGCGCGGTCGAGCGTGGCAAACCACCCTGCCCACCTCTTGCCGGTGCGGGCCTTGACGGCCGCATCGCTGATGCCCGGTGCGAATGAGCGCGTACGCGTGGTCATACTCGGCCGAACGGTACGCGAACTTCCGTGCGGCAATCAACCGTGGCGCGGTTACAGCCGCGGCGAGCCTTTACAGCTGATCGAGATGGGTCAGGCGCCAGCTCCAGTAGGCACGCTGCTCGAGCGGGCTGAGCTGGGAGAATGTGCGGTAGCCGCCGCAGCGCTCTTCGATGTAATGACGGTAGCTGCGTTCCTCGCGCTCCGCGCGGAACTCGACGGCATCGGCCATGCGCCCGCCTCGGCGCAAAAAGGCGGCGGCATGAGTTGCGGCGCCCGCCTGGATGATCGAAGCCCGATAATGGATGCGTCCGTGCATGTTCAGTTCCTCGAGCTGGCAGCGCCGGTCCACTTGCCCGGGCCGGCGCTGCCGCAGCCTCACTCGGCCAGCTTCGTCACCTTGGCTCCCTCGAGCGATACGTCGCCGAGCAGACCCTTCTCGCCAAACACAAAGGCGAGCACAGGCTTGTTGAGAGTGCCGGTGTCGTACTGAGCGCCCGCACCCTTCTTCACCACCGCCACGCCGGTATCGGCGCCGATGGTCCAGTCGCGGCTATTCATGAAATGGTCCCGAGCCTCATCGGTCATGAACAGGAACACCTCACTGCGCCGGGCGGCGCCCAGAGTTGCGCCCACCGAAGCGCCGGTGACCCTGTAATAGCCGACCGTCTTGCCATGCACCTCGAGCGCCCCTTCGCCGAACTCGCCGCCTACGCCGACCCCGGCCTTGGTGACACGCGGGAATACCAGCACCGCCGCCGCCTTGTGCGCCAGCTCGCGGTGGTTGTCGCCCTGTGCGTAGAAGGTCTGCAAGGCGTTCTGGACGCGTGAGTCGATCTTCGGGGTGTCGACCGCGAGGGCCGCGGCGCTGACGAGGGCGGTGGCCGCCACTGCCGCAATCGAGGTCAGTGAATTGGGTCGCATCATGCAATCTCCGCGAACGCACGTGTCGTGCGTATTGCAGTGTCGCGACCCAGCTCGCGCCTCGCAGCCGGCCGTCAGTGGGTGGCGATGTCGGAGCGAGCCTACGCAAGAGCGCTTTATGTTG
>JANWKR010000143.1 GCA_025451275.1 Steroidobacteraceae bacterium | reverse complement strand
CTACGGGGACATACCTGCGGATTTGCTCGAGCGCGTGGAAGACGTGGTGCTGAACCGTCGCCCGGATGCCACCGAGCGCCTGCTCGAAGTGGCCGCCTCCGTCCGTGGCACGGACAAGAAGAAAGACGAAGACGCCGAGAAATGGCGCGCACTCCCGGTTCGCGAACGATTGATGCATGCACTGGTCCACGGTATCGACGCAAATGTAATCGAGGACACGGAGGAAGCGCGTCTGGCGGCGGAGCGCCCCATCCACGTGATCGAAGGCCCGCTGATGGACGGCATGAACGTGGTGGGCGACCTCTTCGGCTCCGGGAAGATGTTCCTCCCCCAGGTCGTGAAGAGCGCGCGCGTCATGAAGAAGGCGGTCGCGCATCTGATTCCCTACATCGAGGCCGAGAAGTCGCTATCCGGCGGGATCCAGACGAATGGCAAGATCGTCGTCGCAACGGTGAAGGGTGACGTGCACGACATCGGCAAGAACATTGTCGGCGTGGTGCTGCAGTGTAACAACTTCGAGGTCATCGACCTCGGGGTCATGGTGTCGTGCGAGAAGATCCTCGAGACGGCGCGGCGCGAGCAGGCCGACTTCATCGGCCTGTCCGGGCTGATCACTCCCTCGCTCGACGAGATGGTGCACGTCGCCAAGGAGATGCAGCGCCAGAGCTTCGTGGTGCCGCTGCTGATCGGCGGCGCCACCACCTCTCCGGCCCACACCTCGGTGAAGATCGAGCCGCAGTACCGCTCGCCGGTGGTGTACGTCAAGGACGCCTCGCGCGCCGTCGGTGTCTGCCAGACGCTCACCCAGCCGGCGCAGCGCGCCGCGTTCATCGCCAAGGTCGGCGAGGAGCACGAGCGCCGCCGCGAGCAGCACGCCGCCAAGAAGGTCAAGACGCCGGAAGTCTCGCTGCCCAGGGCGCGTGCCAACCGCCGCGCCATCGACTGGGCGGCTTACGCGCCGGTCGCGCCGCGCGTGCCGGGGGTGCAGCGCTTCGATGACTACCCGCTGAGCGAGCTGCTCGGCTACATCGACTGGATGCCGTTCTTCAACGCCTGGGAATTCGCCGGCAAGTTCCCCAACATTCTCACCGACCCGGTGGTCGGGGAGGCCGCCAGCAACCTGTATGCCGACGCGCGCCGCATGCTCAAGTCACTGATCGCGGAACGCTGGCTGCAGGTACGGGCGGTTGTGGGTCTGTTCCCCGCCAACGCCGTCGCTGACGACGTCGAGATCTACAGCGACGAGCGTCGCACGCAGCTGCTGACCACCCTGAACTTCCTGCGCCAGCAGAAGGGCAAGCCGGAGGGGCAGCCGCACGAGTGCCTGGCGGACTACGTAGCGCCGCGCGCCAGCGGTGTGGGCGACTACTTTGGCGCCTTTGCCGTCACCGCCGGCGTCGGCATCGAGCAGCACGTGGCGCGCTTCGAGCGCGCGCATGACGACTACTCGGCCATCCTGCTCAAGGCGCTCGCCGACCGCCTGGCGGAGGCGGCCGCGGAGCACTTCCACGAGCGCGTGCGGCGCGAGCTGTGGGGCTACGCCGCGGCCGAGACGCTCACCAACGAGCAGCTGGTGCGCGAGGAGTATCACGGCATCCGCCCGGCGCCCGGCTACCCGGCCTGCCCGGACCACACCGAGAAGCAGAAGCTGTGGCAGCTGCTCGACCCCGAGCGCAACGCCGGCATCCGTCTCACCGACTCCTTCGCCATGTACCCGACCGCGGCGGTCAGCGGCTGGTACATCGCGCATCCGCAGTCGCGCTACTTCGCGCTCGGCAAGATCGACCGCGATCAGGTCGAGGACTACGCGCGCCGCAAGGGCTGGACGCTCGCGGAGGCGCAGCGCTGGCTGTCGCCCAGCCTCGGGTACGACGCCTAGGCCGGGGCACGGCGAGTCTCAGCGCTGCGAGCGACGCTCGCTCTCGACGGCGCGCAGGTACGCGTCCCCGCCCAGGCCGCGCATCTGCCCGAGGATCCAGTCGCGTCGCTGCAGCAGCCAGCGCGAGGGCCGGTCGGCGTGGTAGCGCTGCGGGTTCGGCAGCACGGCCGCGAGCAGCGCCGCCTCCTGCGAGCTCAGCCGCTGTGCCGGCTTGTGCCAGAAGCGTCGCGCGGCCGCCTGCACCCCGTAGATCCCATCGCCGAACTGCGCGACGTTCAGGTACATCTCGAGGATGCGCTCCTTGGGCCAGCAGGCCTCGATCAGTACCGTGAAGTAGGCCTCGAGTCCCTTGCGCACGAAGCTGTGGCCCGACCACAGGAACAGGTTCTTGGCGACCTGCTGCGAGATGGTGCTGGCGCCGCGCAGGCGCTTGCCGCGCTCGCTGGCGCGCACCGCCTCGCGGATCGAGTTGAAATCGAAGCCCGCGTGGAACGGGAACTGCTGATCCTCGGAGGCGATCACCGCGATGGCGGCGTGGGGCGAGATCTGCTCGAGGCTCACCCACTGGTAGTCGCCGCTGTAGCCGTGGTCCTGGTCACGCCAGGCCTCGAGCTGCGCCTCCAGCATGAAGGCGCTGGTCAGCGGGTGCAGCCAGCGCAGCAGCACCACCGGCACGGCGGTAATCACCAGCCATGCGAGCAGCGCGGTCCCGAGCCACCGCAGCAGCCTCGCGGCAAAGGAGCGCGGTGGCGCCAAGCGGGCCGCGATATTACGAGGGCTGCACGCGCCGCGCGGACACGATGACCACGTCCTCGAGCGGCGCGTCCTGGTAACCCTTGCGGCGGCCGGTGTTCACCGCCGCGATGCGCTCGATCACGTCCATGCCCTCGGCGACGCGGCCGAACACCGCGTAGCCGTAGTCGCGCGGGCCGTGGTCGAGGAAGGCGTTGTCGGTCAGGTTGACGAAGAACTGCGAGGTGGCGCTGTTGATGTCGCTGGTGCGCGCCATGGACAGCGCGCCGCGCGTGTTCTTCAGGCCGTTCTTGGCCTCGTTGGCGATCGGCGCGCGCGTCTTCTTGTTGGCGAATTCAGCGGTCAGGCCGCCGCCCTGGATCACGAAGCCAGGCACGATGCGATGGAAGATGGTGCCGTCGAAGTGGCCGTCGTCCACGTACTGCAGGAAGTTCTCCACCGTGACCGGAGCCTCCTTGGGAAACAGCTCCACCGTGAACGTACCGTGCGAAGTCTCAAATTTGATCATGTTGTCCTTCCGTCATGCGCTCGTGCCCGGCGAGGTCGCGCTGCGAGCGTACGTGACTGAAGCCGGCGAGGACAAGCTCGCGCCGCACCGCTTCGCCCTGGTCGGTGCCGTGCTCGAGCAGCAGCCAGCCGCCGCGCACAAGGTGCCGCGGCGCGCCCTGGGCGAGCAGGCGCAGGCAGGCCAGCGCATCCGGGCCGGGCGTGAGCGCGGCGCGTGGCTCGAATGCCAGCGCGGCCAGCGCCGGATCATCGCCGGCCACGTACGGCGGATTACTGATGAGCAGATCGAAGCGCCCGGCCGCGAGCGGCGCGAACCAGTCCCCCTGACGGAACTCGACGCCCGTCAGTCCGAGGGCCGCGGCATTGGCGCGTGCCACCGCCAGCGCCGCCGCGGACAGGTCGGTGGCGACCAGCTGCCAGTCAGGGCGTTCGGCGGCCAGCGCCAGCGCAATGGCACCCGAGCCGGTGCCGAGATCCGCGACGCGCGCGCCGGCACCAGCGTGCAGTGCCAGCGCGCGCTCCACCAGCAGCTCGGTTTCGGGTCGCGGCACCAGCACCGCCGGGGTCACCGCCAGCGGCAGCGACCAGAAGTCGCGTATCCCGGTCAGATAGGCGACGGGCTCGCCCCGTACGCGGCGCTGCAGCAGCTCGCGGAAGCGCCGTGCTGCGGCGGCGGCCACCACCGTCTCGGGATGCGACTTAAGGCGCACGCGCGTCACGCCGAGCGAGTACGCCAGCAACAGCTGCGCGTCGAGGTCCGGGCCCGGCGCCACGGCACCCCCGGCACCCAGGCGCGCCGCGGCCTCGTCGAGCAACGCAGCAACCGTCGGATCCCCACTCATGCGCGCAAGTTGGCGGCGGCCCGGTAAAATGACCCCATGACACCGATACTCTACCCGCCCTCGCGACCCCAGTCCGTCGGCGAGGTGCTCGATACCGGCTTCCGTATCTTCACGGCCTCACTCGTGAAGTGCCTGCCGTATGCGGCGCTCGCGGTGGTATCCGGCCAGCTGCCGACCCTGTACCAGGTGGCAATGGGCCGCTCGCTGCTGCAGGCTGCCCAGCAGCGCTACCGCGACCCGGTATGGTGGCTGCTGGAGGTGCTCGCGATCGTCGGCACCATCACCCTGAGCAACGCGCTGCTGATGCGCCAGCACGCGCTCGCCACCGGGCGCCCGGCGGTCACCGGCACCGAGCTGGCGCGGGGCCTGCGCCTCATGCCCGGAGTACTGCTGATCGGCCTGCTCATCGTGCTGGCCATGGTGCCCTCGGGCATGCTCGCCGCCTTCTTTGTCGGCGCGTTGCGCGGCCACACCTCGGGTCTGGTCATCCTGCTGGCGGTCATCGTGGCACTGACGCCGGCCGCGTGGCTGCTGGTGCGCTGGTCGTGCTCGGTGACGACGCTGGTGGTGATCGGGCGACCGGCGCTGGACAGCATGAGCCACAGCTGGCGGCTCACCGCCGGCAGCCTCTGGCGGCTGAGCGTCATCTATACCGTCGCCCTCATCCTGATCGTGGTGCTGTACGTGCTGTCGGGCATCATCAGCGGCATCGTGTCACTGCTGATCGCGCGCGGTGACATCGCGGTGTTCACCGCCACCGCCGCGGCGATCGTGGTGCTGCTGGGCGCGATCGCCACTCCGTTCTACAGCGCGCTGGCGCTGGCCGTGCTCGGGGATCTGTCGGTGCGCAAGGAGGGTGGCGACTTGGCGCAGCGCATCGCGGCGCCCGCGATGCAGTAGACATGCACCGCGGCCTGTTGGCGCTCATCCTGGTGGCCGCCGCTGTGCCGGCCGCCGCGGACAACAACGCCGTGAGCGCTGTCGACGCCTGCCTGCACCAGCTCGATCCGGCCCTCGACCTCGGCTACCAGCGCATCACCGCGCGCTGCCCTGACCTCGTGCCGGCGCTCAGTGCTGCCGCGTACTGGCTGCCGCGCGACTGGAGCCAGTCCGGGAACGAGCTCTCGCCCGCCGGCCTCGCCGAGCTGCGCGTGTTGCTGACCCGGGCGGACACGCCTGCAGCCGTACGGCCGCTCAACATCGAGCACGTTCCCGGCGTGCTCGCATCGCTCGCCGAGGCACCACCGGCACAGGGCGGCTGGTGGGAACGCCTCAAGCACTGGCTGCGCGAGCTGTTCACACCGCAGCGCGAACCCGGCGCGCAGCCGGGCTGGCTGCGCTGGCTGTTCGGTGACGTCGCCCTGGGGCAGGGGGTGCAGCGCGCCATCGTCTGGGGCGCGCTGGCGCTGGTCATGGCGCTGGCCGCCGCGATCATCGTGAACGAGTTGCGCGTCGCGGGCCTCCTGCGCCGGCGCAGGCCGCACGCCGCAGCCGCGGCCTTGGGCACCGGCATGGGGCCGTCAGGCGAGGAGGACGCGCTCGAGCGGGCCGGCGCCCTGCAGCAGCCGCGCCTGCTGCTCGAGCTCATCGCGGCACGCCTGGCCGCGCAGGAGCGCCTGCCGCCGGCGCGCTCGCTCACCGTGCACGAGCTGGCGCGCGCCGCCCGGCTGGCAGACGCGGCTGACCGCGCCCGGCTCGAGCTGCTCGGCGCGGCGTGCGAGCGGGTGCGCTTCGCCGACGGCGAGATTTCCCCCTCGCTGCTGGCGGCGGCGCTGAGCGCCGGGCGCGAGCTGCTGGCGGCGGTCGGCACGCCGCAGCGCCCCGCGCAGGCTGGCTAGGCGCCGCGTGCGCGAACGCCTCATCACCCTGGCCTGCGCACTCGGGGCGCTGCTGCTGTTCGCGACCCTGTTCGTGCGTGGCGAGGGACTGCAGCCGCGCGTCACGCGGCCGACCAGCGTCGAGCGCGGCGCCAACGGTCTGCGCGGCGCGTTTCTGTGGCTGCAGGGCGAGGGACTGCATGCCGTGGCGCTGCGCGAGCGCTTCGACAGCCTGGCGCAGCGGCACGATCTGCCGGCAAGCGGCAACCTCCTGATCGTCACCACGCCGGTCGTGACGCCGTTCAGCGTCGCGGAAGCCACCGCGCTCGAGCGTTGGCTGCATGCCGGCAACACGCTGCTGGTGCTGGCGGCACTGTCGGACAGCCCGGAGTGGGGTCTCGGCGGTTACGTGCACAGCGACCTGCGGCTGCTCACCGGCCTCGAATTCAAGGTGCGCGCGCCGGAGGCGACCGAGGCGGGTGAGCGCGCCGTTGCGCCCGCGCCGCGTCCGAGCGTCGGGGACCAGCGCGACGAGGCACGGCGTGCCGATGAGCAGCGCAACGCGCGCTCGCGCTCGCTGTCTGCGCATCTGCGGCCCGAGCAGCCGACGCGCAGCGCCGCGGTGCCGAACGGCCCGCTGCCGTACCTCAGTGGCGTGCACACCGCCGTGGCACTGTCGGATATCACGCCGCAGAGCTGGGACGTGACGCTGCCACGCACCGGCTTCGTCATGGAACTGGCTCATCAGCGCGACGGTCCAGGGGTTGGGGCGCTGTGGCTGCGGCCGTACGGCCCCGGCTCGGCCATCGTCAGCGCGTTCGGCTCGCTGTTCACCAATCGGGCGCTCGGGCTGGCCGACAACGCACGACTGCTCGGCAACATCGTCGGCGCGAGCGTCGCACCCGGCGGTGCGGTGCTGTTCGACGATGAGCACCAGGGGCTCGGTCTCGCCTACGACCCGGCGAAGTTCTACCGCGATCCGCGCCTGTACGCGACGCTCGGCGTGCTGGGCGCGGTGTGGCTCACCTGGGTGCTGGGGGGCACGCGCTTGCGGCTGAGGCAGGTGCGCGCGCGCGCGCCGCGCGAGGCCGAGCTGGTGCGGGCCACCGGGCTGTTCCTGGCGCGCGTGCTGCGGCCGGCGGCAGCGGCGCGCCGCATGTTCGAGTTCTTCTTCCGTGCCCTGCGCGCGCCGCGCGGCAGCGCCGCGCAGGGGCAGACGTGGGAGTGGCTGGAGCAGCACCCGCGCCTCAGGCCCGCGGACGTCCAGCAGCTCAAGGAGTGGTACGCCGCGGCATACTCGGACCAGCGCGTGCCGCTGGCGCGCCTGCATAACCTCATTGTCAGCATCGAAAGGCGGCTCAGCGCATGAGTGGATCGATCCAGGAACTGGAACAAACGCTGGCGCGCGAGCTGGGCCGCGTGGTGATCGGTACCCAGGCCGCGGTGCACGCACTCGCGATTGCGCTCATCGCGCGCGGCCACGTCCTGGTGCAGGGCGTGCCGGGCCTTGGCAAGACGCTGCTCGCCAAGGCGCTGGCGCGGGCACTGGGTGGCGAATTCCAGCGCATCCAGGGTACGGCCGACCTGATGCCGAGCGACATCATCGGCGTGCACGTCTACGACGAGTCGCGGCGCAGCTTCGTGTTCCGTCCCGGACCGCTGTTCGCCGACGTGGTGCTGGTGGACGAGATCAATCGCGCCGGCCCCAAGACTCAATCGGCGCTGCTTGAGGCGATGGAGGAGCGCCAGGTGAGCGTCGAGCGCACCATGTCGCCCCTGCCCGAGGATTTCCTGGTGATCGCCACGCAGAACCCGCGCGAGTTCGAGGGGACGTACCCGCTGCCCGAATCGCAGCTCGATCGTTTCATGCTGCGCATCGACATGGACTACCCGGCGCGCGAGGCGGAGGCCGATATCCTCGGCCGCTACGGCGGGGTGCAGAGCGCGGCGCAGGCGGCACTCGGCACGGTGACGCGGCTTGCCCCCGAGCTGCTGTCGCAGGCCCGCGCCGCGGTCGAAGCGATCCACGTGGCGCCGGCGCTCAGTGCCTACGTGCTCGACCTGGCGCGCGCCTCGCGCTCGCACGCGCGCCTCACCCTCGGCCTGTCCACGCGCGGCGCGCTGGCGCTGCTGAAGGCGGCGCGCATCGCCGCGGGGATGCGCGGCGGCGAGTTCGTCACGCCCGACGACGTGAAGGCGGTCGCAGTGAATGTCATGGGCCACCGGCTGCTGCTGACGCCCGAGGCGGCGCTCGAGGGCGTCACCGACCTCGACGTCGTCACGAGCCTGCTGGCCGAAACCCCGGTACCGCGTTAGGCGCCCGCGACCATGCATCTGGCCCGCCGCGCGTATGTGCTGGTGCTGCTCACCGCAGTTCTGGCGATCGTCGGGGTGTGGTCGGCGGAGCCCGACTGGGCACGATTGTGGCGCATCCCGGCCGGGCTGCTGCTGCTCGGACTCGCCGTCGAGCACAGCTACCTGCGCCGCCCGCGGCTCACTGCGCACCTGGCGGCCGCGCCGCGTGCGCTGCTCGGGGTGCCACACCCGTTTGGCTTCGAGTTCGTCAGCCGGGCGCAGCGGCCGCTGACGCTCGAGTACGCACCCGCGATCCCGCCGGGCTTCGAGGCACCGACCGGCACGCGGCGCGTGCGCGTGCCGGCGGGCGCGACCGTGCGCGATGCGCTGCCGCTGCTGCCGGTGCGGCTCGGACCACAGCCGTGGCCGCCGCTGCCCGCGCGCGTGCTCGGGCCGCTGGCGCTCGCCTGGTGGGGCACGGCGCTGCAGGCACCGGAGCAGCTGGTGGTGGCGCCGGATGCGCTGCGCGCCCCGGTGCGGCTGCGCGGTCTGTACGGCGGTGCGCGGCCGCGGCGCGTCGCCGGTGCCGGCGCCGAGCTGCATCAGCTGCGCGACTACGCCCGCGGCGACCCGCTCACGCGGGTCGACTGGAAGGCGACCGCGCGCGCCGGCACGCTGATCACGCGCGAGTTCAGCGAGGACCAGCACCTCGACATCCTGGTGGCGATCGACGCCGGGCGGCTGTCGCGGGTGCGCGCCGGCAGCCTGGACCGCTTTGGCGTATACGCCAACCTCGCGGCACGCCTGGCGCAGCTGGTCACGCACCACGACGACCGCATCGGGCTCATGGTCTATGCCGGGCGACCGCTGGCGAGCTGCGCCCCGGCGCGCGGACTTGCGGCCGTGACCCGGGTGCGGCGCACGCTCGAGCAGCTGGCGGTGCAGCCGGCCGAATCCGATCCGACCGCCGCGGCGGTCAGCATCCGCCACCTGCTGCGGCACCGCGGTCTGGTGGTGCTGCTCACCGATCTCGACGACGCCAACGTCGCGCGGGCACTGGCGCGTGCCGTGCGCCTGCTGTCCCCGCCGCACCTGGTGGTGGTCGCCGGCGTGCAGTCGGGCGAGATCGGTGCGCTGGCGCGGGCCGAGGCACGCAGCTGGCAGGATCCGTGGATCGCGCTGGCCGCGGCCGAGCATGAGGCGCGGGCGGCCGGGCAGCGTGCGCTGCTGCGCCGCCTCGGCGTGCCGGTGGTCGCAGCGCCGGCGGAGCAGCTGGAGCAGGCGGTGTTCGCGCAGTACGAGGCGCTGCGCCGCACGCGGCGCGTGTGACGCTCTAGGTCTCGCCGCGGCCAGTGCCGAACAGCCGGCCCGACAGCAGTCCCACCATGAGCAGCCAGTAACCGACGCCGATGGTGACGCGGCTCCACAGCGGGAAGCTTGGGTTCGGGGACACGAAGCCCTCGATGAGGCCCGCGCCCACCAGCAGCAGCGCGCAGGCGAGCAGCAGCGGACCCGAGTGCAGCGCGGCGTCGCGGAACGAGGCTATGCGGCCGCCTTCGCCCGGTCGTACCAGGGCCTCGCCGACGGCGGCCCCGGCCGCGCCCGACAGGCACATCACCGACAGCTCGACGCAGCCGTGCGCGACGATGAAGTTGAACAGCGGCCCGCGCAGCCCGTGCTGGCCCACGAACGCGAACACCGCGCCCAGCATCATGCCGTTGAGGCCGAGGATATAAAGAGTGCCGAGGCCGAACAGGAACCCGGCGCAGTAGGCGAACAGACTCACCACGATGTTGTTGGCGAGGATCTGCACCGACAGCACCGAGGAGGGCACGATGTTCAGCAGCCCGTCGGTCCACAGCTGGCCGCGCTCCACCGTGGCGATCAGGTCGGGCGAGGCGAACAGCGCGATGAGCTCCGGATAGCGCTGCACCAGCGCGTAGCCGGCCGCTACCGCCAGAACAAAGATGAGCGTCGACCAGGCGATGTACGGGGCGAGCTCGCGCACCGCGCGCGGCAGCTGCACGCGCAGCAGCGTCAGCAGCGCGCTGCCGGCCCGCCACGCGCCGTGGTGCAGTGTGGCGTGGGTGCGCGCGTAGGCCGCCTCGAGGAACTCGCGCGTGCGGCTGTCGGGCATGAGCGTACGCACGCGCGCCAGATCGTGTGCCAGCAGGCGGTAGTCGTCGGCGAGCGCTGCGGCCGCGGCGGCATCGTCGCTGCGGCCGCGCGCCAGCTGCCGTGCGCGCGCGTCCGCCTGCCGCCACAGGCCGGCGCGCTGCATGAGGCTCGCGGCCAGGGCCTGCTGGCGGGAGCTGGCCTTCATGGCGGAGCGCCGGCTGTGCCATGCAGCAGCACGGTGAGCGCGCCGCGCAGCGCGGACTCGTCGGCGGCAGCGGCCCCGCCCCCGTAGCGCGCCAGCAGCTGCTGTCCGAGCTGCAGCCGGGCGTCGGGCGCGAGGGTCGGCCAGCGCTCGAGCAGCTCTGCGACCAGTTCGCTCGCCCGCGCATCGAGACGCGGCGCCTCGGCGGCCGGCGGCAGGTGCGCCGCATCGCGCTCGTAGACCAACAGCGTGCCGGCGGCCATGTCGCCCATGCGCAGGTGCTCGCGCGTGGCGATGACGGCCACGAGTCCCAGGCAGTACAGCACCGGCAGGGTGTCGATGAGGCGGAACACGTTACGTACCAGCAGTGCCCCGGCGCCGGGCGCGCTGCCGTCGCGTGCCACGATGCGTATCCCGGCGGTGCGCTTGCCGGGGGTCCTGCCGCGCATGGCGAGCTCGACCGCGTAGTGGTAGAGGAAGTAGATGGCGAGCGCCGGCGTGACCACGGCGCCGAACCATGCGGCGTCGTTGGTGAGCGGCGCGGCGATGCTCAGGCCGCGGTTATAGACGAACGCGCCGAGCGCGTACCACGCCAGCGCCAGCACCAGGCGGACGAACCAGTCGATGATGAAGGCGAAGGAGCGCGCCCCGGCGCCCGCCACCGCCAGCGACACGTCGATGCCGGTGACGCTGTCGACGCTGAGCTCCGGCACGATGTCGTTCACGCCTCTTCTGCCAGCTGCTCCGCCTGGAATTCCTGCTGCAGTGCCTCGATCAGCTCATCGAGCTGCCCGTCCATGACCTGCTGCAGTTTGTACAGCGTCAGGTTGATGCGGTGGTCCGTGACGCGGCCCTGCGGGAAGTTGTAGGTGCGGATGCGCTCGGAGCGGTCGCCGCTGCCGACCTGCAGCTTGCGCGACTGCGCCTGGGCGCTCTGCTGCTTCTCCTGCTCGGCGGCGAGCAGCCGCGCCTTCAGCAGCGCCATGGCCCGCGAGCGGTTCTTGTGCTGGGAACGCTCATCCTGGCATTCGACCACGATGCCGCTCGGCAGGTGCGTGATGCGCACCGCGGAATCGGTCTTGTTCACGTGCTGGCCGCCCGCTCCGGAGGAGCGGTAGGTGTCGATGCGCAGCTCGGCAGGGTTGATCTGGATTTCGTCGACCTCCTCGACCTCGGGCAGGATGGCGACGGTGCAGGCGGATGTGTGGATGCGGCCCTGCGCCTCGGTGGCCGGGACGCGCTGCACGCGGTGCGTACCGGACTCGAACTTCAGGCGCGAGAACGCACCCTTGCCGGCGATGCGGCTGATGATCTCCTTGTAGCCGCCGTGCTCGCCGGGGCTCTCGCTCAGCACCTCGGCGCTCAGGCCGTGACTGTCGGCGTAGCGCGCATACATGCGGTACAGGTCACCGGCGAAGATCGCCGCTTCGTCGCCACCGGTGCCGGCGCGCACCTCGAGGAAGATGTTCCCCTCGTCGCGGGGATCCTTCGGCAGCAGCAGCAGTCGCAGGTCCTCTTCCGCCGACTCGATCTGCGCTGCGAGGCGCTGCACCTCTTCCTCGCCGAGGTTGCGCATGGCGGCGTCCCCGTCCGCCTGCAGCTCGCGGGCGGCGTCCAGGTCGCGGCCAAGTCCGAGGTAGTGTGCGAAGCGCTCCGCGAGCGGCTGCAGGCGTGCGTATTCGACCGACAGTTCCCGGAACTGCGGCGAGCCGCCCGAGATCTCATCTGTAAGGAGCCGCCCGACCTCTTCGAAGCGATCGGACAGTTTCTGCAGGCGGTGGAGGATGGATTCCTTCATGGGCGGGGGCCGGGGCAGGGCGCGGCATTCTCCGGGATGTCTGTACTTTGTGACAAGTTGCGCAATGCGCAGGGGTTGTGGAGGCTCTATAGTGTCTGGTACGCGTATCATCAACTGCTTGCGTAACTTAACTCCAACCCTGTGCATGTCCGTGCTGGGCGCCGTGCTCGCCGGCTGCGCCGGCGTGCACGCCCACCCCGACAAGGCCGCCACCCCTGCCGATACCACGGCCATGACGGTCGTGGCCGAGGCGGCGCTGAAACGGGGGGATTGCCGCGCGGCCTCCGAGGGTTATGCCAAGGCCGCCGCCAGCGGCGACGTGCAGCTGGCGCGGCGCGCCACGCAGGTGGCGATGGCCTGCGAGCACCTGCCGGCGGCGTGGCAGGCCGCGACCCGCTGGCGCGCGCTCGCGCCCAAGGACCGCGAGGCCGACGCGCTGTACGCGGCCGTGGCGCTGAAGCTGTACCGCACCGCCGATGCGCGCGCCGCGATCCATGATTTCTGGAGCGAGGAGCAGCAGCAGAACTCAACGCCCGCCTCGCCCGTGGCACCCCCCGCGGCCGCCCCGGGTATCGCCGGCAAGGGCCTGCAGCCGCGTGCCGCCGAGCGCACCGCCAAGAGCATGACCGAACTGACGGCGCTGCTGCTCGAGGAGTCGGACGCGCCGGCCGTGCTCACCGCGATGAGTGGAGCGCTCGAGCAAACCTCGACGGCCGACACGGCCGACACCCTGGTGCTGCTCGGTGAGCTTGCGCTCGCTGCCTACGACGGCAAGCGCGCCGAGGGTTATGCGCAGCGTGCGCTGCAGCACGAGCCGAAGGATGCCGCGGCACTGCGCGTGCTGGCACGTTCCTACGTGATGCAGGGCGACGTGTCGCAGGCGCTCGCCACCGCCCGCCAGGCGAAGGCGGACGACGGACCGCGCGGCGGCTTCGAACTTGCCGAAGTGCTGGCCTCGCTCGATCGCAGTGAGGAAGCGCACCAGGAGCTCGAACGCATGCGCGCCGGGGGCGCGCCCCAGGCCGAGGTGGACCGCCGCCTGGCGCTGCTGGCGTTCAATTCCGGCGACATGAAGGAGGCGCGGCAGCGCTTCAGCGAACTGCTCTCGAGCGGCGAGGGGAACGACGCGGCGCAGCTGTACCTCGCCGACATTTCCGCGCGCGACGGCGACGCGGACGCCGCGATCGCCGCCTACCGGCGCCTGTACGATTCTTCGGTGGCCCTGTCGGCGCGCTCGCGTGCCGCGGCGCTGCTGCTCGACAAGCACTCGCGCGCCGAGGCGCTGGCGCTGCTGGATGACTACGCCGCCGATCATCCCGAGGACGAGCTGGACCTGACGCTCGCCAAGGCGCGGCTGCTGGCCGATCACGGCGAGGCCGACACGGGCCTCGCGCTGCTGTCGGCGGAACTCGAGCGCCATCCGCAGCACCCCTCGGTCGAGTACGACCGCGCGGTGATTCTGGAGCAGGCCGGGCACGTGCACGAGTCGGTCGAGGCGCTCGAGCACATGCTGATCGAGCGCCCCGAGGATCCGACGCTGCTGAATGCGCTGGGTTACACACTGGCAGACCACACCCTGGAGCTCGCGCACGCCGAGGCCCTCATCCGCCGCGCGCTCACGGTCATGCCGGACAATCCCGCCGCCCTCGACAGCCTCGGCTGGGTACGCTTCCGCCAGGGCGATGCGCGCGGGGCCACGGTCATCCTGGCACGTGCCTATGCGCTCGGTCACGACGCGGAGATCGCCTCGCACTGGGGTGAAGCGCTCTGGGTGAGCGGCGACCAGAGCCAGGCACGCGCGGTCTGGGCGGCCGCTCTGGCGCGCGAACCGGACTCCAAGCCGCTGAAGGCTACGCTGCAACGGTTCCTGCCCGATGCGCATTGACGGGCTGCGGCTCGGCGCAGCCTGTCTCATCACCGCGCTGGCCGGCTGCCGGACCGCGCCGGTCTTGCCGCCCGCAGCGCCCGCGCCGGGCTGGGAGGCGCAGCGCGCCGCGCTGCAGGCGCGTACGCACTTCGAGCTCAAGGGCCGCGTCGCGGTCGCCGCCGGTGGCGAGGGCTTCAACGCCAACCTGCACTGGACCCAGGACGGCGCGCGCTCCTTCGTCTCGCTCCAGGGGCCGCTGGGCGTCGGCGGCGCGCAGGTGACCGCGGACGGCGCCGACCTCAGCCTGGTGACTTCGCGCGGTGAACGCCTGGACAGCCAGGCGGCACACGCGGCGCTCGCCGCGCGCCTCGGCTTCGATCCGCCGCTCGCCGCGCTGCGCTACTGGGTGCTCGGCGTGCCTGACCCGCAGTCGCCCGCCACCGAAGCGCTGGACGCGCAGACGCAGCGCCTGTCGGGACTGACGCAGGCCGGCTGGCACATCGACTACACGGCCTACGGCGCCGCCGGCACCAACTCCCTGCCGACGCGCCTCACCCTGCAGCGCGACACGGTGCGGGTCCGGCTGCTGGTCGATGACTGGCAGTTATGATGCCGGGTGTGGAAACGCACTGGCCCGCCCCCGCCAAGCTCAATCTCTTTCTCCACGTCACCGGCCGCCGCGCCGACGGCTACCACGAGCTGCAGACGCTCTTTCAGCTCATCGACCTCGCCGATACGGTGACGATCGCGGTGCGCGAGGACGGCCTGATCGAGCGGCCGGTGGGCCCGGCCGGGGTGGACCCCGAGACCGACCTCAGCGTGCGCGCCGCCCGGGCTCTGCAGCAGGCGACCGGCATCCGCCAGGGCGCGACGCTCGGCCTCAAAAAGCGCATCCCGATGGGGGGTGGCCTGGGCGGGGGCAGCTCCGATGCGGCCACCGTTCTCCTGGCTCTGAACGAGCTCTGGGGGTGCCACCTGCCGCTCGCCGAGCTGGCGGCACTCGGCCTGCCGCTGGGTGCGGATGTGCCTGTTTTTGTTCAGGGTTCTTCGGCCTGGGCGGAAGGGGTGGGCGAGATGCTCACCGCGGTGACCCTGCCCGAGCGCTGGTACGTGGTGCTCTACCCCGGGCGCGGGGTAAGCACCCGCGAGGTGTTCCAGAGCCCTGAATTGACACGGAATTCCCCCCTCATCACAATACGCGCCTTTTTTGAGTCGGGTGGGCGGAACGACTGTGAGGGCGTCGTCCGCAGGCTCGCTCCGGGCGTCGCGGAGGCGCTCGAGTGGCTGGGACGATCGGCGCGCGCGCATCTGACCGGGACGGGTTCCTGCGTGTTCGCCGCCTTCGGCCGGGCGGCTGATGCCGAGCGGGTCGCGGCTCAGGCCCCGGACCGCTGGCGCAGCTTCGTGGCGCGTGGCCTGAACACCTCACCGGTGCACGAGCGGCTGCGGCGGCGGGGCTGAGGCGGCTGTAAGATGCGCGCCCGCGCGTCTTTCCGTGCGGAACGTGCTGGGGTGTCGCCAAGTGGTAAGGCAGCGGGTTTTGATCCCGCCATTCGGAGGTTCGAATCCTTCCACCCCAGCCAGTCTCCGGACGGCGAGGGCGGCAAGGCGGCGCGGCGTGCATAGAGTATGACTACCCCGAGCGACACACTGGCACTGTTTGCTGGCAACGCGACGCCGGCCCTGGCACAGGACATTGCGCGCAGCCTGCAGATCCCGCTGGGACGGGCCTACGTCGGCCGCTTCAGCGACGGCGAGATCAACGTCGAGCTGATCGAGAACGTGCGCGGCCGCGACGTGTTCATCGTGCAGTCGACCTGTCCGCCGGCCAACGACAGCCTGATGGAGCTGCTGGTGATGGTCGATGCGGCGCGGCGCGCTTCGGCGGCGCGCATCACCGCGGTGGTGCCGTATTTCGGTTACTCGCGCCAGGATCGCCGGCCGCGTGCCACGCGCTCGGCGATCACGGCCAAACTGGTGGCGAACATGCTCTCGAGCGCGGGCGTGAATCGCCTGCTGACCATCGACCTGCACTCGGACCAGATCCAGGGGTTTTTCGACATCCCCGTGGACAACGTCTATGCCTCGCCGGTCCTGCTCGGCGATGCGTGGAAGCAGGCGCACGGCAACATGATCGTGGTGTCGCCGGACGTCGGCGGCGTGGCGCGTGCGCGCGCCTTCGCCAAGCGCCTCGACGACGCCGAGCTGGCCATCATCGACAAGCGCCGCCCGCGGCCCAACGAGTCGAAGGTGATGAACATCATCGGCGACGTCGAGGGCAGGACCTGCATCCTGGTCGACGACATGGTCGACACCGCCGGCACGCTGTGCCAGGCGGCGCAGGCGCTGAAGGACGACGGCGCCGAGAAGGTGGTGGCCTACATCACGCATCCGGTGCTGTCGGGCGGCGCGGTGGAGAAGATTTCGAAGTCGGCGCTCGATGAGCTGGTGGTGACCGACACCATCCCGCTGTCGGCGCCGGCGCGCGGCGCGGGCCGCATCCGCCAGCTGTCGGTGGCGGAGCTGCTGGCCGAGACCATCCGCCGCATTCTCGACGAGGGCTCGGTGAGCTCGCTGTACGTCGACTGAAGATTTCTGGGTGTGCCGGTCTGGTCGCGGTCCGGCACTGTTGCGTAACTATCGGAGACACTAGTAATGCGTATTTCATACACGTTCGGCGCGGACGCCCGCGGGACGCAAGGCAAGGGTGCGAGCCGCCGCCTGCGTCACTCGGGCAAGGTCCCCGCCATCCTCTACGGCGCCCACAAGGATGCGCAGGCGCTGGTCCTCGACCAGCAGAACCTGCTCACCATGATCGACGATGAGCGCTTCTACTCCTCGATCGTCCGCCTCAAGATCGGCGAACAGAGCCAGGAGGCCATCGTCAAGGACGTGCAGATGCACCCGGCCAAGCGCCTCGTGGTGCACATCGATCTGCAGCGGGTCGTCGAGAGCGAGAAGATCCGCATCCGCCTGCCGATCCATTTCAAGGGCGAGAGCGTCGCTCCGGGCGTGAAGACGCAGGGCGGGGTGATCTCGCACATGCGCGCTGACGTCGAGATCAGCTGCCTGCCCAAGGACCTGCCCGAGTTCCTGCAGCTGGACATGTCGGAGATGAGCCTCAACGACACCAAGTTCCTGTCGGACATTCCCGTGCCGGCCGGGGTGGTGATCCCCGAGCTGACGCGCCGCAACGCGCCGGTGGTTTCGATCCACGCGCCGCGCGCCGAGGAGCCGGAGCCTGTGGCCGCCGAGGCGGCCGCAGTGCCGGTGGAAGGCGCTGTGCCGGCTGCAGCCGGCGCTCCTGGCGCGGCTCCCGGTGCTCCGGGCGCAGCTCCCGCCGCGGGCGCTGCACCCGCGGGTGCGGCGGCGCCGGCGGGCGATGCCAAGAAGGGCGACGACAAGAAGGCGGCCGCCCCGGCCAAGAAGGAAGGCGGCAAGAAGTAGCCGCGGTCACCAGAGCGCGCGCCGGCCGCCTCTGCTCCCGCGAGGCGGCCGGTGCACCTTTTCCGGTGACGAGGACACGACATGGCGGGCGAGCCTCTCAAGCTGATCGTCGGGCTCGGCAACCCGGGCACCGAGTACGCGCGCACGCGTCACAACGCCGGCTTCCAGTTCCTGGAGGAGCTGGCGCAGCGTCACGGCGCGGTGTTCCGCAGCGAGCCGCGCCACCGCGCCGAGCTGGCGCGGGCACGCATCGGTGAGAGCGATCTGTGGCTGCTGAAGCCGATGAGCTACATGAACCACAGCGGCGATCCGGTGCGCAGTATCGCGTCCTTCTACAAGGTGCCCGTCGAGTCGATCCTGGTGGCCTATGACGAGCTGGATTTTCCGGCCGGCGTGGTGCGCCTCAGGCAGGGCGGCGGCGCGGCCGGCCACAACGGCATGCGCGACGTGATTGCGCAGATGGGCGACGGGTTCTGGCGGCTGCGCATCGGCATCGGCCATCCGGGCGATCGCGCCCAGGTGCTGGATTACGTGCTGGGGCGGCCGCCGGCCGCCGAGGCACAGCAGATCCGCGAGGCGCTGGTGGCCGCCGCCGACGCCGTGCCGGTGCTGCTCACCGACGGCGCGCAGATCGCCATGCACCGCCTGCACAGCCGCGACACGGGCCCGGCCGGTTCCTGAGGCACCACTCCCATGGCCATCCGCTGCGGCATCGTCGGACTTCCCAACGTCGGCAAATCAACCCTGTTCAACGCGCTGACACGCGCGCAGATCGCGGCCGAGAACTACCCGTTCTGCACCATCGATCCGAATGTCGGCGTGGTGCCGGTGCCCGATCCGCGCCTGACGCAGCTGGCAGCCATCGCCAGACCCGAGAAGATCCTGCCGACGACGGTGGAGTTCGTGGACATCGCTGGCCTGGTGGCCGGCGCATCCCAGGGCGAGGGGCTCGGCAACCAGTTCCTGGCGCACATCCGCGAGGTGGACGCGATCGCGCACGTGGTGCGCTGCTTCGAGAGCGGCGACATCATCCACGTGTCGGGCAAGATCGACCCCATTGCCGACGTCGAGACCATCGACACGGAGCTGGCGCTGGCCGACCTGGCGACCCTGGACAAGGGGCTCGACCGCGCCACCAAGGCGGCCAAGAGCGGCGACAAGGATGCCATCCGGCGGCGCACCCTGTTCGAGCGCGTCAGGGTGCAGCTGAATGCCGCGCGCCCGGTGCGTGGCCTGAAGCTGACGGAGGAGGAGCGGCGCGATCTGCGCGAGCTGCAGCTGCTCACCGCCAAGCCGGTGATGTACGTCGCCAACGTCTCCGAGCACGGCTTCAGCGACAACCCGCTGCTCAGCGCGCTCGAGCAGCGCGCCGCCACCGAGGGGGCGGTGGTGGTGCCGGTGTGTGCGGCAATCGAGGCGGAGATCGCGCAGCTCGAGGAGGGCGAGCGGGCCGAGTTCCTCCGCGAGCTGGGCCTGCAGGAGCCGGGGCTGGATCGCGTCATCCGCGGCGCCTATCGCCTGCTGGGCTTGCAGACGTTCTTCACCGCCGGACCGAAGGAAGTGCGTGCCTGGACCGTGCGCGCCGGCTCGACGGCACCGCAGGCCGCTGGCGTCATCCATACCGATTTCGAGCGCGGCTTCATCCGCGCGGAAGTGATCGCATTTGCGGACTACATCGCGGGCAAGGGCGAGGCCGGGGCGCGCGATGCCGGGAAGCTGCGGCTCGAGGGCAAGGAGTACCTGGTCCAGGAAGGCGACGTGATGCACTTCCGCTTCAATGTCTAGTGCGCCCCGCCCGGGGGCCGCGCAGCAGCGTCTCACATCATCGGGACGCGGCAGGCGCAGCGGATACCTTCTCGGCCTGATATTGCTGCGCGGCGCGGCGTGGGCCGATGCCTCCGACGCGGCGGCGCAACGGTCGGCGCTCGCCGCCGTGGAGACGTACGTCAGTGCGATGCGCGCGGGCGATGCCGCGGCGGCTGCGGCGGTCCTGCATCCCGACTACCGTGTGACCTCCTGGCAGTCGGCAGGAGGCGAGCGCCATCTGTTTCTCCATACGCGCGCGGGCGAGCTCGCCGCCATCAGCAAACTCAAGCCAGGTGAGTGGGAAGTGCGTCTGCTGCGCACACGCGTCGCCATCGACCCGAACGGCATGGCGAACGTCTGGGCGAAGTACGAGTTTTACTCGTTCGGCAGCTTGAGCACTGCGGCTTCGAGTCGTACGAGCTGTTCCGTACTCCACAGGGCTGGCGCATCATAAATTTCTCTGACACGGACACGCCGGTAGCGCAGGCGGCTGCGTCGCGTACCTGCGAGGGATGAGGGCGCCCCGGTGTCCGCGGCCCAAAAAGCGCCCGCGCGACCTCGGTTTGACACCCCGGGCATGCCTGAGGACAATGCGCGCCCCGCGTGGAAAGGTAGCTCAGCTGGTTAGAGCACGGCACTCATAATGCCGGGGTCGAGGGTTCGAGTCCCTCCCTTTCCACCAATCAGATCAGCGTGTTGGAGATCGGCCCACAAAATGCCGACTCGTCGTAAGCGCAGGGTAAGCGCAAGAATCGGCTTCTTTTTCGTTTTTCGATCGGGAAATCCAGGCGTTTTCGATTGCGCTTATAAGCGCACGCCGGGATGTTGCCGAGGTCTTGAGACCACCTGGGTACTCCAGTAACAGCTGGCTGCCGAAAAGCGTTCCCACTTCAAGCGCATGCTGAGCGCAAGAACCGGTTTTTCGTTAGGTTTTGCGACGGCTTCGCGCCGCTGATCGGGCGCAAGATGCGCATAGCGCAGGGACATGCCGACGGAACTCTGACCTAAAAAGGTCACGCACCGTGTTCAGAGGAACACCCTGCTGGACCAGGCGCGAAGCAAAGTGATGGCGCAGATCGTGCCAGCGGAAATTACTGATCCTGGCCCGCTTGAGGAGAGCCAGAAGGAGCCGCAAACCATGAGCAGCATCTCATCTGGAAGGTCTGACGGCGGGAACTGGCGAGCGTGGCTTTTTGACACCCGCGCGAGTGGCTGGTCGATTCTAATTCGTCTTTTGGTGGGTCTCGTGGTCTTTCTACCAGAGGGGATTCAGAAGCTGGCTTTCCCGGAGACCCTCGGCGCAGGACGATTCGCGCACATCGG
>JANWKR010000142.1 GCA_025451275.1 Steroidobacteraceae bacterium | reverse complement strand
GCCGGACGAGCGCTGGTCGCCGATCCTCGAGCGCCTGGTTGAGGCCGGTCGCCTCGGCCAGAAGGCCGGCCGCGGCTACTACCGCTACGAGGGCCGCGCGCGCCTCCCGGACCCCGGGGTCATGGAGTTGATCGAGGGGGTGTCGCGCGAGCTCGGCATCACGCGGCGGCCGATCGCCGACGAGGAGATCCTGGCGAGCCTGCTGCACCCGCTGGTGAACGAGGGGGCACGCCTGCTCGCGGAGGGGATCGCGCAGCGGGCCTCCGACATCGACGTGGTGTACGTCAACGGTTACGGCTTCCCGGCGTGGCGCGGCGGCCCGATGTACTGGGCGCAGCATGCGGGTATTTCAAATGTGGTCGACACCATGCGCCGCCTGTCGGCGACCAATGGCGCGCGCTGGCAGCCGGCGCCGCTGCTGGAGCGTATGGCGGCCACCGGGGAGGGCTGGGACAATGTGGCGCGGCAGGAGAACCGGCACAACACAACAGATCACGGCGCCTGATCGGCGGCAGGAGGGGAAGCATGCGAGCACTGTTCACGGCCTCAGCCACCGCGCTGCTGCTGCTGGCGGCCGGGGCGCGTGCCGACGCGCCGCCCGCGGCGCACGCCATGGCGCAGTTTCCCGCCACGGTCGAGGACTGGGCGCACGGCGCGCGGCTGTTTGAGGGCCTGGGGAGCTTCCATCGCCAGGCGAGCACGAGCTCACCCGCGGCCCAGCAGTACTTCGACCAGGGCATGCGCTTCCTGTGGGCCTTCAATCACGACGAGTCGACGCGCTCATTCGCCAAGGCAGCCGAGCTCGACCCGGCCTGCGCCGCCTGTTACTGGGGCGTGGCGCTCACCGTCGGACCGAACTACAACGTGCCGGCGATGATCGAGCCGCGCGCCCGCGTCGCCTTCGACGCCCTGCACGAGGCGCAGCAGAACGCCGCGCACGCCTCGCCCGTCGAGCAGGCGCTGATCGAGGCGCTGGCGGCGCGCTACCCGAGCGCCCAGCCGCTCGACCCCTCCAACCTCGGCCCGGTGCTCGCGGCCTATGCCGCGGCCATGCGCAAGGTCGCCGCGCGCTATCCCGACGATCTCGACGTGCAGACCCTGTGCGCCGAGAGCGAGATGAACGTCCACGCCTGGAAGCTGTGGACGCCCGCGGGCGAGCCGGTGGCCGGCACCGCCGAGATCGTCGCCCGGCTCGAAGGCGTGCTGCGCCGTGACCCCAGCCACCCCGGCGCCAACCACTACTACATTCACGTCATGGAAGCCTCGCCGGATCCCGGCAAGGCCGCCGTCTCGGCGCAGCGCCTGACCGGGATGATGCCGGCGGCCGGCCACCTCGAGCACATGCCGGCGCACATCATGCAGCGCATCGGCCGCTATGAGGACGCCGCCGAGGCGAACCGCCGCGGCGTCAAGGCCGACCACGCCTACTTCGCCTCGACCTCGGCGCCGGATTACTACGCGATGTATCTCGCGCACAATTACGCGTTCCTCGCGTACTCGGCCGCCATGGAAGGGCGCAAGGCCGAGTCGCTCGAGGCGGTGCAGCAGGTGGTGCAGACGGCGCCGCTCGACATGCTGCTCACGATGGGAGACTCGGGCTGGAACCTGTCGCAGCAGTACGCGGCGCTCGTGCGCTTCGGTCTTTGGGACGAGCTGATCGCGCTGCAGGTGCCCGATGCCCGCGCCCCCGGCCTCACCGGCGCCTGGCTCTACGGCCGGGGCGTGGCGCTGGCCGCGCGCGGGCGCATCGCCGAGGCGCACACCGCGCTCACGCAGCTGCAGGATCTCGCGGCCAGGACCCCCGAGGGTGCGCTGGCCGGCTTCAACACCCTCAGGGGCGTGCTGGCGGTGGCGCAGCCGGTGGTGGCGGCGCGCATCGCCGCCTCCGAGCACCACGACGCGGACGCGGTCCGGCTGCTGCAGCAGGCGGTGGCCGCCGAGGATGCGCTCGCCTACAACGAGCCCGCGGACTGGTACTTCCCCACGCGGCACCTGCTCGGTGCCCAGCTGCTGATCGCCGGCCGTGCCGCCGAGGCGGAGCGCGTCTACCGCGAGGACCTCAAGCACAACCCGCGCAACGGCTGGGCCCTGCAAGGGCTGGCCGTGGCGCTCAAGCGCGAGGGCAAGGCCGCGCAGGCGGCGCGCGCGCGGCGCGAGGCGCAGGCAGCCTGGACGCACGCGGACCTGCAGCTGCCGGGCTCGGCGTTCTGGTTCGCCGGCGCCGACACCACGACCTGCGAGTGTCAGCGCGAAGCGCTAGCCGAGCGGCAGGCGGGTGGTGAACTTCTTGGTGCGCAGCACGAAGCTCGTGTTAACTGAGCGCACCGCGCGCAGCTGCAGCAGCTGCGTCGAGAGGAAGTGCTCGTACGCTTCCATGCTGGCGGCGACGATGCGCAGCAGATAGTCGTTGGCGCCGCTCATCGAGTGGCACTCGAGCACCTCCGGGCGCTCCTCCACCAGCTGATCGAACTGGCGCACCGACTCGGGGTGATGGTTCTCGAGCGACACCAGTGCGTAGGCGAGGATCGGCAGGCCGATCGCCGGCGCGCGCAGCAGCGTCGCGTAGCCGGCGATGAAGCCCGCCTGCTCCAGGCGCCGCAGCCGCCGCCAGCACGGGGCGGGCGACAGCCCCACGCGCTTGGCGAGGTCCTGGTTGGAGATGCGCGCGTCGCTCTGCAGCTCTTCGAGGATGCGCCGGTCGACCCGGTCGAGGGTCTTAGGTATCGGTGTGGCGGGCATAGAATGGCAATAATATTGCCAAGAGGTGCCTTTACAGAGCAATAGAGCAAGATAATTTCTGTTCCGACCGCATAAGCTGCGCGATCCGAACCCGCATCCAGTAAGGCCCACGGCGGTGAGTGCCAGCGCGATGTCGAAGCCCTCCCCGCTGACGGGCGCGCAGCCGGACTGGCGCCGCGTGGCCTCGCTCCTGCATGCCTCGCGTGCCCTCGATGACATCGAGGAGACGCGCCTGGTGCCGGAGCGCAAGGTGCTGTACCAGTTCTCCGCGCGCGGTCACGAACTGGCGCAGATACTGCTCGGCCTGCAACTCGATGATGCGCACGATGGCGTGACGGTCTACTACCGCTCGCGGCCGCTGATGCTGGCGCTCGGCGAGAGCCTGGAGGAGGCCGCCGCCGCGCCGCTGGCGCGCCAGGGCTCCTTCAGCGGGGGCCGCGACATCGGCGTGGTGTTCAACCGTCCCGGGCGCGGCGCCGCCACCGTGCTGCCGGCGTGCGGCGGGGTCGGCGCCCAGTACACCCCGGCCGCCGGCTGGGCGCAGGCGATCCGCTTCCGCCACGAGACGCTCGCCGACCCGAGCTATGCACGCAGCATCGCCGTGGCACTGGGCGGAGACGCCTCGACCGCGACCAACGGCTTCTGGGCGGCACTCAACATCGCTACGACGCTCGCCCTGCCGATGCTGTTCTGCATCGAGGACAACGCGTTCGGCATCTCGGTGCCGTCGAGCCTGCAGACCCCGGGCGGCAACATCGTCGCCAACCTGCGCGCGTTCAGCGGCCTCACCCTCCTCGAGGGCAGCGGCAGCGATCCGGCGGCGGCCGCCGAGCTGGTACAGCGCGCGGTGGCGCACGTGCGCACCCAGCGCAGCCCGGCGCTGCTGCGCCTCACGGTACCGCGCCTGTCGGGACACTCCGGTCAGGACACGCAGGCCTACAAGTCCGCCGAGACGCTGCGTGAGGAGCGTGCGCGGGACCCGCTGACGCGCCTGCAGCAGTTCCTGGTGCCGCAGGCCATGAGCGCCGCGCAGTGGACGGCACTGGCGGAGCAGACTCGGGGTGAGGTGGAAGCGGCAGTGACCGCGGCGCTGGCGCGCCCGCAGCCCGACCCACGAGGCCTGACCGAGCACGTGTTCGCGGGCGCGGAGCTGCAGACCCAGGGCGGGCTCCGGCCGGAAGGCTGGCAGCCGCCGGCGACCGTGACGCACGCGCAGCCGGAAGCGGTGCGCATCAACATGCTGACCGCAATCCGGCGCACCCTGGACGTCGAGCTCAGCGCCAACCCGCGCCTGGTCGTATTCGGCGAGGACGTCGGCCCCAAGGGCGGTGTGCACGGCGCGACGCTGGGCCTGCAGGACAAATACGGCCCGGCACGGGTGTTCGATACCAGCCTGTCCGAGGAGGGCATCATCGGGCGTGCGGTCGGCATGGCGCTCGCAGGTCTCCTGCCGGTGCCCGAGATCCAGTTCCGCAAGTACGCCGATCCCGCCGCCGAGCAGCTGAACGACTGCGGCACCATGCGCTGGCGCACGCGCAATCGCTTCGCCGCGCCGATCGTGGTGCGCATGCCGGGCGGCTTCTTCAAGTGCGGCGACCCCTGGCACAGCCAGACCAACGAGGTCGCCTGGGTGCACGGCATCGGCTGGCAGGTGGCGGTGCCGTCCAACGCCGAGGACGCGGTCGGCCTGTTGCGCGCCGCGCTGCGCGGCAACGACCCGGTCATCTTCTTCGAGCACCGCGCCATGCTCGACGGCGCCTGGGCGCGGCGTCCGTATCCGGGGGACGCCTACGTGGTGCCGTTCGGCCAGGCGCGCACCGTGCGCGCCGGCGGCGAGCTTACGGTCGTGACCTGGGGGGCGATGGTGGAGAGGTGCGAGGCCGCCGCCGCGCGCTCGCAGGTTGACGCGGAGGTGCTCGATCTGCGTACGCTCTCGCCCTGGGACAAGGAGAGCGTGCGCGCCTCAGTGAACAAGACCCGCCGCTGCCTGATCGTGCACGAGGACAACCTGACCGCCGGCTTCGGCGCGGAAGTGGCCGCCATGCTGGCGCAGGAGTGTTTCTACGGCCTCGACGCCCCGATCGAACGGCTGGCCATGCCCGACATCCCCAGTCCCCACGCACCGGTGCTGCTCGAGGCAGCCGTGCCGGATGCCACCCGCATCTGCCAGGCCATCCAGCGCCTGGCGAGCCTGTGAGTGCGCCGGTGAGCGGCCGCGTCGAGATCCGGGCACCCGCCGAGGAGTCTGAGGGCACGCGGCTGCAGATCCTGCGCTGGCTGAAGCGTGCCGGTGAGCGCGTGGCGCTCAACGAGCCGCTGATCGAGATCGAGACCGACAAGGTGACCGTCGAGGTGCCGTCACCGGGCGAGGGCGTGCTGGGTGAGATTCTGCGCCACGAGCAGGACGAGATCGCCCCCGGCGAGCTGCTCGGCCACATCGAGTCCGCCGGCGCGCCGCAGGCGGTGCAGCCGGCGGCGGCGGGTGCCGCGCCGGCGCGCCGACCCGAACCGGTGGCAGCGAGTGACCCGGCGCCGGCGCGCGGCACGGCGGCGCTGAGTCCGGCCGTGCGGCGCCTGCTGGCCGAACGCGGCCTGGATGCCTCCGACGTCGCGGGCAGCGGCCCGGGCGGGCGCATCACGGTCGAGGACGTGCTGCGCGCGGACCCGGCCGGGACGGCGGCGGCCGCGCCGGCTGCGGCCGCCGTGGGGGCACCGCCCGAGGGCGTGCGGCGCGTGCCGCACACGGCGGTGCGGCGGCGCATCGCCGAACACATGGTGCAGAGCCTGCTGCACACCGCGCCGCACGTGACCACCGTGTTCGAGGCGGACCTGTCGGCGGTGCTGCGCGACCGGGCGCAGCGGCGCGAGGAGTTCGCGGGACGCGGTGCGCCGCTGACGCTCAGCGCCTACTTCGTGCAGGCGATAGTCGCCGCGATCCGCGCCGTGCCCGAGGCCAACAGCCGCTGGACCGACACCGCGCTCGAGATCCACGAGGCCATGCACATCGGCATCGCCACGGCGGTGGCGGGCACCGGGCTCGTGGTGCCGGTGCTGCGCGATGCCCAGGCGCGCGACCTGTTCGACACCGCGCGCGGCCTGGAGGATCTGGTGAGCCGCGCCCGCAGCGCACGGCTGACACCGGCCGACGTGCGCGGCGGCACCTTCACCATGTCCAACCACGGCGTGAGCGGGAGCCTGCTGGCCGCGCCGATCATCATCAACCAGCCGCAGGCGGCGATCCTCGGCGTCGGCAAGCTGGAGAAGCGCGCGGTCGTGCTCGAGACGGGTGATGAGCAGAAGATCGTGGTGCAGCCGCGCTGCTACGTGACCCTGACACTCGATCATCGCGTCATGGACGGCCACCAGGCCAATCACTTCATGCAGACGTTCGTCGACACGCTTAACCGCTGGCCCGCTTAGTGGGATGATTCCGCTGCCGTGCCGCAGCGAACCCCGGAACTTGAGCCGATCGAGCGCGCCAGCCAGGACGAGCTGCGGGCGCTGCAGCTCGAGCGGCTGCAGTGGTCGGTGCGCCACGCCTACCAGAACGTCGTGCCGTACCGCGCCAAGTGCGAGCGCGCCGGCGTGCATCCGGGCGAGTTGCGCACACTCGCCGACCTGGCGCGCTTCCCGTTCACCGTCAAGGACGACCTGCGCCAGGGCTACCCGTTCGGCCTGTTCGCAGTGCCGCGCGAGCAGCTGGTGCGCCTGCATGCCTCGAGCGGTACCACCGGCAAGCCGACCGTGGTGGGCTACACCCGCCGCGACATCGATACCTGGGCCGGCCTCGTGGCGCGCTCGATCAGCGCCGCCGGCGGTCGCCCCGGTGACCTGGTGCACATCGCCTACGGCTATGGCCTGTTCACCGGCGGCCTGGGCGCGCACTACGGGGCCGAGCGGCTCGGCTGCACCGTGGTGCCCATGTCCGGCGGCCAGACGCAGAAGCAGGTGCAGCTGATCTGCGACCTGCGCCCGGCCATCATCATGGTGACACCCTCGTACATGCTGGCGATCGCCGAGGAGTTCCAGCGTCAGGGACTGGATGCAACGGCCACCTCGCTCCGCACCGGCATCTTCGGGGCCGAGCCGTGGACCGAGGCGATGCGCACCGAGATCGAGCAGCGCGTGGGCATCGACGCGATCGACATCTACGGGCTGTCGGAAGTGATGGGCCCCGGGGAGGCGAGCGAGTGCATCGAGACCAAGGATGGCGCGGTGATCTGGGAGGATCACTTCTACCCCGAGATCATCGACCCGATAAGCGGTGCGGTGCTGCCCGACGGTACGCCGGGCGAGCTGGTGCTCACCACGCTCAGCAAAGAGGCGCAGCCCATGATCCGCTACCGCACGCGCGACCTGACGGCGCTGCTGCCGCCCACGGCCCGCCCGATGCGCCGCATGGCGCGCATCGGCGGCCGCTCCGACGACATGCTGATCATCCGCGGCGTCAACGTGTTTCCGAGCCAGATCGAGGAGCTGCTGCTGAAGCTGGCGGGCCTCGCCCCACACTACCAGCTGGAGCTCACGCGCGCCGGGCACCTCGACCGGCTGGCGGTGCGGGTCGAGTGCCTGCCGGAGCTGGCAGCCGATGCGCGCGCCCAGCAGCGCCTGCAGCGCGAGCTGCAGGCCGGCATCAAGGCCGGTATCGGCATCACCACCGAGGTGCTGGTTGGCGCGCCGGGCTCGATCGAGCGCTCCGCGGGCAAGGCACGCCGCGTCGTCGACCGGCGCCGCCCCGGCTAGGCGATGCCGCCGAAGCGCATCCGTGCCGCCGCGCCGGCTGCCGGCAGCGGCCGATGCAGCCGGTGCGCGCTGGCCGAAAGATACAGCTCCGCAGGGGCGAACACGCGCGCGTACAGCCGCCGGCACAGCGTGTAGGCGGCCGCGCCGACCCACGCCTCCGGCAGCAGCGCCGGCGGCAGCAGCGGGTCCTGCAGGTGGACCTTGCGGTACTCGTGGATGAGGAGCGTACGCACCAGGAACGCGGTGCCGCCCGGCAGATCGCGGCCGAGCACCGGCTCAAGCGGCGCGAAACGCGCCACGAAGCGTTGGTAGCGGCGTCCGAGTCCGTCGAGGTCCCAGCCCTGCGCGGCGAGGCGCCGGTCCTGCACGAGCGTCCCGCTGCGGCTCGCGAGCAGCAGCGCCGCCGGCGCCCCCGGCAGGCCCTGCAGGGCGCGCCGCACCGCGCGCGGGCTGTAGCCCGGATGGGCGAGGAGCGCCGGGTCGAGCTGGCCGAAACCGAG
>JANWKR010000141.1 GCA_025451275.1 Steroidobacteraceae bacterium | reverse complement strand
GTGCAGGCGGTGGTCATCATCGGCAATGCCAGCGGCTTTTCCGGTGGCGCCGACATCCGCGAGTTCGGCACCCCGGCGATGCTCGCCGCGCCGGTGCTCGGGCGCCTCATCCAGGAGCTGGAGATGTCCACCCTGCCGGTCGTGGCGGCTCTCGGCGGCAATGCCATGGGCGGGGGTCTTGAGCTGGCGCTCGGCTGCCACTATCGGGTCGCTGCCGCCGACGCCCAGCTGGCGATGCCTGAGGTGAAGCTCGGCCTGATTCCCGGCGCAGGCGGCACCCAGCGACTGCCGCGTGCAGTGGGGCTCGAGTCGGCGGTCAACATGATCGTGTCGGGCAGCCCGGTCGCCGCCGTCCAGCTGCGCGACAGCGGGCTCATCGATCGCATCATCGAGGGCGAGCTGCTGACCGGTGCGCTGCAGTTCGCGCAGCAGATCGCCGCAAACCGCCCGCTGCCGCTGCTGCGTTCGCGGCCGGTGCGCTATGCACAGCCTGATGCGTTCCTGCAGTTCAGCCGCAATACGGTGCGCGCGGTAGCACGCAACCTGCCCGCGCCGCTCGCCGCCATCGATGCCATCGCCGCGGCACTCGGGGAGTTCGAGGCCGGACTGAAGAAGGAGCGCGAGCTGTTCCTGCAGCTCATGCAATCGCCCGAGTCCGCGGGTCTGCGGCATGCGTTTTTCGCCGAACGCGCCGCGGCGCGCATCCCGGACGTGCCCGAGGGCACGCCGGCACGCGAGATCCGCGCGGCGGCCGTGATCGGCGCCGGCACCATGGGCGGCGGCATCGCCATGAGCCTCGCCAATGCCGGAATCGCGGTGACCGTGCTCGATGCGACACCCGAGGCGCTGGAGCGGGGCCTCGGCGTGATCCGCAAGAACTACGAGAGCTCGGCCAAGAAGGGCAAGCTGAGCCCCGCCCAGCTGCAGGAACGCCTCGGGCTCATCAAGGGCACGCTGGCCTACCCCGACCTGGCCGGCGCCGATATCGTCATCGAAGCGGTGTTCGAGGACCTGGACGTGAAGGCCAAGGTGTTCCGGGAGCTCGACCGGGTCGCCAAGGCGGAGGCGATCCTCGCCACCAACACCTCCACCCTCGACGTCAACAAGATCGCGGCCGTCACCAGCCGCCCCGCGGCGGTGCTTGGCACCCACTTCTTCAGTCCCGCCAACGTCATGCGCCTGCTGGAGATCGTGCGAGGTCGCGAGACCTCCAAGGAGGTGCTGGCGAGCGCCATGCGTCTGGCCAGGCGCCTGAAGAAGGTGGGGGTGGTGGCGGGCGTCTGCGACGGGTTCATCGGCAACCGCATGATCGGGGTCTACGGGCGACAGGCCGAGCTGCTGTTGCTCGAGGGCTGCCTGCCGCAGCAGCTCGATCGTGCGCTCGAGAATTTCGGCATGGCGATGGGTCCGTGCCGCATGGCGGACCTGGCCGGGCTCGACGTCGGCGCCTACATCCGTCGCCGCCACTACGCCGAGCACCCGGACATGCCGCGCTCGACCATTGCCGACACGCTGGCCGAGCGCCAGCGCTTCGGCCAGAAGAGCGGGGCCGGCTACTACCGCTATCCGAGCGGCTCGCGCGAGGCGCTGCCCGACCCCGAGGTCGAGGAGATCATTCTGGCGCAGGCGCGCTCCCGCGGCGTGGCCCGGCGCGCCATCGGCGATGAGGAGATCGTGCAGCGCTGCGTGTTTGCTCTCGTCAACGAGGGGGCGCGCATCCTCGAGGAGGGCATCGCGCAGCGGGCCTCGGACATCGACATCGTCTACCTGACAGGCTACGGCTTCCCGGCGTATCGCGGCGGGCCGATGTTCTACGCCGACAGCATCGGGCTGCACGCCGTGCTCTATGCGCTGCGGCGCTTCGCCGCCAACCCGTACGCCGATCCCGGCGCCTGGCAGCCGGCGCCACTGCTGGCGCGCCTCGGCTCCCTCGGCAAGACCTTCAACGATTCAGTGGGCGGGAAACCGACATGAGCGATGCAGTGATCGTAGCCACCGCGCGCACGCCGCTGTGCAAGTCGTGGCGCGGTGCGTTCAACATGACGCACGGGGCGACCCTCGGCGCGCACGTGGTGCGCGCGGCCCTGACGCGCGCCCGGCTGGAGCCCGCCGAGGCGGAGGACATCGTGTTCGGCTGCGCTTATCCGGAAGGGGCCACCGGCCTCAACATCGCGCGCCAGATAGCCCTGCGCGCCGAGCTGCCCGTGACCACCGCCGGCATGACGGTCAACCGCTTCTGCTCCTCCGGTCTGCAGGCCATCGCCATCGCCGCGCAGCGCGTGCTCGTCGATCGCGTGCCGGTGGTGATCGCCGGGGGCGTGGAGTCCATCTCCTGCGTGCAGAACGAGCTCAACCAGCACATGCTGCGCGAAGCGTGGCTCAAGGAGCACAAGCCCGAGATCTACCTGCCGATGCTCGCCACCGCCGAGGTGGTGGCCAAGCGTTACGCGATTGCCCGTGGCCGCCAGGACGAGTACGGGGTGCGCAGCCAGTTGCGCGCCGCCGCGGCCCAGGAGGCCGGACGCTTTGCAGCTGAAATCGCACCCATCACTGTCACCGCCGGCATCGCCGACAAGGACAGCGGCCGGCTTTTCACGCGCCAGGTTACGGTGGAGCGCGACGAGGGCATCCGCCCGGACACGACCCTCGAGGGTGTAGCGAAGATCAAGCCCGCGGTCCCCGGAGGCTCGGTAGCCGCCGGCAACGCCAGCCAGTTCTCCGACGGCGCCGCGGCCTGCGTGGTGATGGACTCACGGCTCGCCGAGCAGCGCGGCCTGGAGCCGCTCGGCGCATTCCGCGGTCTCGCGGTGGCCGGCTGCGAGCCCGATGAGATGGGCATCGGTCCGGTGTTCGCCATTCCGCGCCTGCTCGAGCGGACCGGGGTCAAACAGGACGCGGTGGGGCTGTGGGAGCTGAACGAAGCGTTTGCCGTGCAGGTGCTCTACTGCCGCGACCGGCTCGGCCTGCCCGACGAGCTGCTGAACGTCGACGGCGGGGCCATCGCCATCGGCCACCCGTACGGCATGTCGGGTGCCCGCATGGTTGGTCACGCCCTCATCGAGGGCAAGCGGCGCGGCGCGCGACACGTGGTCGTGACCATGTGCATCGGCGGCGGCATGGGCGCGGCCGGCCTGTTCGAAGTGCTCTAAAGGAGCCGCACACACCGTGCAACTGCAATTCACCCCGGCCGAGCTCGCCTTCCGCGACCAGGTGCGCGAGTTCCTGGGCCAGGCGCTGCCTGCGGCGCTGCGCGCCAGGCTCACCGACGGCGCAATTCCGGCCAGGGAAGAGATCATCGCCTGGCAGCGCGCGCTCAACGCGCGCGGCTGGGCCGTGCCGCACTGGCCCGTGCAGTGGGGCGGCACGAACTGGAGCGCGATCGAGCACCACATCTTCCAGGACGAGCTGCAGCAATGGCCGGCACCGGCGACGCTGCCCTTCAATGTCGACATGGTCGGGCCGGTAATCGCCGCCTTCGGCAGCGAGGCACAGAAGCGCCGTTTCCTGCCACGCGCGGCCAACCTCGATGACTGGTGGTGCCAGGGCTTCTCGGAGCCGGGCGCCGGCTCGGACCTGGCATCGCTGCGCACCACCGCGACGCGCCTCGGCGATCGCTATCGGGTACGGGGGCACAAGACCTGGACTACGCTGGCGCAGCACGCCGACTGGATCTTCTGCCTGGTGCGCACCGACCCGACGGTCAAGAAACAGCAGGGCATCTCGTTCCTGCTCATCGACATGCGCTCCAAAGGCATCACGCTGCGGCCAATCCTGACCATCGACGGCAGCCACGAGATCAACGAAGTGCTGTTCGACGATGTCGAGGTGCCGGCCGAGAACCTGGTGGGGGAGGAAGGGCGTGGCTGGGACTATGCCAAGTACCTGCTATCGCGCGAACGCACCGGCATCGCCCGCGTCGGCTCCTCCAAGCAGCTGGTGCGTCGCATCCGCCAGCTGGCGGCCAGCACGCGGCGCGGCCCGCGCGTCGTGCTCGATGATGTCAGCTTCCGTGAGCGGCTGGTGCTGCTGGAGACCGAACTCAAGGCGCTCGAGATCACCCAGTTGCGGGTCGTGGCGGCCGCGCAGCGCAGCGGCGGGCGCGCCGATCCGCTGGCGTCGCTCCTCAAGATCCGCGGCAGCGAGATCCAGCAGGGGCTGAGTGAGCTGCTGCTGGAGGTGGGCGGCGCGCGGGCGGCGCGTAGCGCACCGGAGGAGTCGGACAGCGCCATGCAGTGGCTGGCGCGCGCCGCGCCGCGCTACTTCAACTGGCGCAAGCTCTCGATCTACGGCGGCTCGAACGAAATCCAGCGCAACATCATCGCCAAAGCGGTGCTCGGGCTATAGCGCATGGACTTCAGCCTGTCAGACGAACAGCGCCAGATCCAGGAGGCGACGCAGCGCCTGCTGGCGGATCGTTACGGTTCCGAGGCACGCGCCCGCTACGCCGCCACCCCGGAGGGGTACGGCCGCGAGATGTGGGCGGCGTATGCGGAACAGGGCCTGCTCGGGGTGCCGTTTGCCGAGTCGCTGGGTGGGCTGGGCGGCGGGCCGCTGGAAGTGATGCTGGTCATGGAAGCGTTCGGGCGGGCGCTCGCGCTCGAGCCCTATCTGGCGACCGTCGTGCTGGGCGGCGGCCTGCTGAGCCGCGCCGGCAACGAGGCCCAACGCGCGCTGCTGGCGCGGATTGCCGCGGGCGTGCTGACACTGGCGGTCGCCACGCTCGAACCCGACAGCTCGGGTGCGCCCTGCGACGTCGGCACGCGCGCGCGCCGCAGCGAGCGGGGCTGGGTGATCGACGGAGCCAAGACCCTGGTGGCACACGGCGGGGGCGCCGACCGCCTGATCATCCCCGCGCGCGTGGGCGGTGAGCGTACCGACACCGACGGCATCGCGCTGTTCCTTCTCGACGCGCAGGCCCCCGGACTGTCCCGTCACGACTACGCGACCCAGGACGGGCTACGCGCGGCGGATCTGGTGCTCAACGGCGTGCGCGCCGATGACGCCGACGTCCTCGGTCCGGCAGGCGCAGGCGGCGCTGCCCTCGCGCGCGTGATCGACGAGGGGATCGCGGCGCTGTGCGCCGAAGCGGTGGGTGCGATGTCCGCGCTACAGGAGATGACGCTCGAGTATCTCAAGACGCGCCAGCAGTTCGGGGTCGCGATCGGGCAGTTCCAGGCTCTGCAGCACCGCGCGGTGGAGATGTTTGTGGTCCTCGAACAGGCGCGCAGCATGGCGTTGTACGCCGCGCTCAGCGTGAGCGACGACCGTCCCGCCGAGCGACGGCGTGCGCTGTGCGCCGCCAAGGCGCACATCGGACGCGCCGCGCGCCACATCGGTCAGGAAGCCATCCAGCTGCACGGCGGGCTGGGCATGACGCTGGATTACGCGGCCGGGCGCTATTTCCGCCGGCTCACCATGATCGATCTGACCTTCGGTTCGCAGCACGACCACATCAGCGAGCTGGCAAAGTCGGGCGGCCTCGAGCAGGGCAGCGTCTAGCGGACCGCCGGATGGGGCGCCGCGCTCTACGCATCGCTCGGATTCCGCGGGGGGCTGTAATCCAACGTACCGAAGCTCCTGTTGACGCTCCGTTAAGACTCGTCAACCGCGCGCGGATGAACGCAGCGTCGCGCTGACGCCGCGACGAACTCCGAGTGCGGAAAGAGCGGTCATCTGGCGGGGGCCGGCCCGCGAGCACGCCGAAGGATCCGCTGCTAAGCGTCTGAACTGCCTTATGTAAGGCTCGGGCCGACAGGACCCGCGAACGGGGTATCCTCAGGTGAGTCGGGCGCTCCAATAAAACCCTACGCGCCCGGCGCCTGGACCATGCCACTCACCGATCTTGAAAACACGCTGCG
>JANWKR010000140.1 GCA_025451275.1 Steroidobacteraceae bacterium | reverse complement strand
CCAACGCATCGGACCGTCCACACTGTGTTAAGTAGGCAGCGCGACGCCACTGGGTTATCTTGCGCGCGGGCGCGCTCCCAGAAGCGGGCGCGGAGAGGCCAGGGTGCCGCAATCCGGTTGGAGTTCAATGGCGACGGGTCGGCCGAGCGGCGGCCACGGGGAGCCGTGACATGAGGCTCACTCCGGAAATCCCGGTCCTGCGGCGCTGGCGATCCTGGGCCGTCGCGGTGCTCATCGCCGAGATCTCCTGGTTCGCGCTGCTGCGTCCGCGCACCTCCGCCGCGGGCACGCTCTTCGTGCTGGCGCTGCTTCCCCTGGCCGTCGTCGGCTACGTGTATCTGATGGTGGCGGTATCGGCGTACCTGGCCGACCGGCGCTGGGATTTCCGGCTGCGTCAGATGATCGTCCTGATGCTCGGGCTCAGCGTGGGCTGCTTCGTGTTCTCGCTGCTATGGGTCGCGAAGGTGCATTTCGAGAACGAGATCGGCTGAACGGGCAGCGCAGCCGGCCATGATCCCGGGTATGCCATGAACCTCAGCCCGTCCCGCGTACTGTCCCTCGTCGTCGTCGCGGCGGCCTACCTGCGCTCGTGGTGGATCCCTTCCGGGTTCTGGGTCGTGACACTCGTGTGCGCGCCGGTGCTGGCCCTCATCTGGTTCCCCGAGCAGATCGACGCTCTGACCTTCGGCGCCTGGTACCGGGGCTACCAGATCGACTCGCACACGCCGGGCATCGCCATTGCCGCCCTGGGCTGGGTGTTTCTGCTGCTGTTCGCGGCCGCACTGTTCCTGGCGCGGCTGTCGGCGAAGTAATCCGGCTCACCGCGGCCACGGGACAGCGCGCATACGCGGCGCTAGACTGCCGCCACCCGCAATCACCTCCCGCGCGGCCGTCGCCGGCGACTCGTGCGGCAGGAACTCGCGACACTCCGGAAACGTATGGCCAAGGCATATTGGATCACCCTGTACCGCTCGATCCGCGACCCGGAGGCCCTGGCGGCGTACGCCAAGCTCGCAGCTCCTGCCCTGCAGGCCGGCGGCGGCCGCATCCTGGCGCGCGGACTGCCCGCGGTCGTGCACGAAAGCGGCCTCAAGGAGCGCAGCGTGCTGATCGAGTTCGACAGCGTGCAGCAGGCGGTCGCCGCGCACGACAGTCCGGCCTATCAGGAAGCGCTGCGCGTACTCGGCAACGGCGCCGACCGCGACCTGCGCATCGTCCCTGGCGTCGAGTGAGGGCCGCCCGCGCGCGACCGTGCCGAGGTACGAGGTAACGGTGCAGGGCCGCGGCATCGCGCTGCCGCTCGACAGTTCGTGCGCGGTCGGGTTCATCCGCCTGGTGCAGGTGCGGGCCCGCGATCCGCTGGCCGCGGAGCTCCGTGCCATCGAGCAGGTCGGATCCGACTGGGCCACGAGTGTCTACGCAATCAGCAATCGCGGCGCCGCACCCAGCCTCACCATCACCCAGGTCGGTCTTCTGTCCTGGTGGCACCGGTTTCTGGGCGCGCCGCGGGGGTATATCTTCTTCACCGAGGAAGGCTTCCAGCTGCATCCCGGCCCGCAGCCGGGGCAGTCCTGATCACCAGGCCGAGGGCCGCTATGACCGACACGCCCGCCGCAGCATCCGGACCCGAGCTCGCGGCACGCGGGCGGCGCCTGGCCGCGGTGTTGGTGGACGCGTTGCTGGCCGTGCCCCTGGCGCTCGTCGCGTTCTCGTACACCGGCAGCCTCGAGGCCATCGTGAATCACCAGCCGGTATCACTGGAGCAGGAACTGCTGCTGGCCGCGTTCGGCTGGGCGAGCTTCATCGCGCTGCACTCCTATACCCTGGTGAAGGGCGGCCAGACCATCGGCAAGTACCTGCTCGGCGTGCGCATCGCGGACCTGGATGGCGGGGTGCCACCCTTGTGGCGGATCGCCGTGCTGCGCTACCTGCCGCTGCACGTGGTGTCATTCTTCGGGCCCCTGGGCGGCGTCGTCCTCGCCGTCGATGACCTGATGATCTTTCGCGACGACCGCCGCTGCCTGCATGACCTGATCTGCGGCACGCGCGTGCTCAGGGTCTAGCGCCAGCGGCGGATGCTTTCCGGGCCAGGGGCAGGCAGACTGTGCGGCCTGCGTGGCGCCCCGGAAGGCACCCATGGGATCGTCGACCGTCATCGCTCTCTTCATCATCCTCATCGCGGCCTTCATCGTGGTCCGCAGGCGCAAGTGAGCGGGCGCTTTCCGCACGGTCTGCGCATGCGTCCGAATCGCTCGATACCCGCTGCAGTGGTCATCCCTGAGCTCGCGTACCGCGACGTCGGGGGCTGCCACCGCGTGATGGTGCGGGTGGCCGACGTCGACGCTCACCACCGGCGCGCCGTCGCGCACGGCGCCAGGATCCTCAGCCCGCCCACCGACTACCCCTTCGGCGAGCGGCGGTACTCGCTCGCCGACCCGGCCGGCCACCGCTGGGTGTTCCCGCAGAGCATCGCGGACGTCGACCCGGCTGCCTGGGGCGGACAGCTGCAGCCATGAGGCCGCGCGCCCGGACCTCGCTGCCGGCGATCGCACGCGCCGCCTTCTTCGCCGCGGGAATCGCAGCGCTCGCCGCCCCGGCGGCCCGGGCCGAGGACGTGCCGGCGCTGGCGGCGGCGGTCCGTGCCTATGCCGGGCCCGTCACCAAGTTCGCCTATGCGTTCACCGACCTGAACGGGGACCGGGTGGCGGACGCGGTGGTCCTGCTCACCGACCGCGAGTACTGCGGGAGCGAGGGCTGCGCGCTCCTGGTCCTCCAGGGCACGGCGGCCGGCTTCACGGTCATCTCGAAATCCACGCTTGCGAACCAGCCGGTCAAGGTCTCGGCCGAAGCGCACCAGGGCTGGCGCACGCTGCTCGTCTGGGTGAAGGGCGGCGCGGCGCCGCCGCACTTCGTGCGGCTGCGCTACGCTGCCGGCCACTACCCCGCCGATGCCGGCCGGCAGCCCGCGGCGCGCGCCGACCTGGGGGCCACCGCCAAGACCCTGTTCTTCGCGCTCGGCCCGGCACCCTGAGCCGGCGCGCGGCTTTCGCTAAGATCGGACCGGTGTCCAAGTTCCCCCGGGGTGCCCATGCCACGCTTCGCCGCCGCTCTGCTGGTCCTGCTCGCGCCGCTGTCCGCCGCACACGCCGCCGCCGCCTACGTCGAGGGACAGAACTACGTCCGGCTGACGCCTGCCCAGCACACCACCGTGCCGCCCGGGAAGATCGAGGTGCTCGAGGTGTTCTCCTACGGCTGCCCGGCGTGCAACGCCTTCCAGCCGCTGATGGCGCGGCTCGCGCACGCGCTGCCCCCGAACGCCCAGATCGCGCTGCTGCCGGCCGCGTTCAACACGGCCGAGGACTGGCCGATGCTGCAGCGGGCCTATTTCACCGCCGAGGTGCTGGGAATCGCCGCGCGCACTCACCAGGCCATGTTCGATGCGGTCTGGAAGACCGGCGAGCTGGCGATCAGTGACCCCGTGACGCACCGCCTGAAGACCCCGCTGCCCTCGATCGAGGATGCGGCGCGCGCCTACGCGCGCTGGAGCAACGTGAAGCCCGAGGCGTTCCTGGCGGCCGCGCACTCCTTCTCCATCGACATGAAGATGCGCGCGGCCGATGCGCAGATCCACGACATGCAGGTGCCGGGTACGCCGTGCCTCATCGTCAACGGCACCTGGCGCGTGGTGATGGACTCGGTCGCAAGTCCCGACGAGCTCATCGACCTCGTCAAGTTCCTCGTGGCGCGGGCCGGCGCGCACTGACGCGCGTCGTGGACCGCCCTCCCGGCCCGCCGCGCATCGAGCGCCTCACCGCGCCGCAGCCCTCCTGGCTGGCCATGCGCCGCGCGCTCTGGCCCGAGGGCGGCACGGACGCCGAGCTCCTGCGCGAGATGGAGCGCGCGCTCGCGGACCCCGGCACCTGCGTGCAGTTCATGGCGTTCTTCGGTGCGCAGGCGGTGGGCTTCGCCGAGGCGGCGGTGCGGCGCGACGCGGTGAACGGCGCCACCCTCTCCCCGGTCGCCTTTCTCGAGGGGCTGTACGTGGTGCCCGGGGCGCGGCGCCAGGGCGTGGCGCGGCGCCTGGTGCAGGCGGTGATCGACTGGGCGGTCGGCGCCGGCTTCGCCGAGCTCGCCTCCGACGCGCTGCTCGAGAACACGGCGAGTCACGCCATGCACCGCGCGCTCGGCTTCGAGGAGGCCGAGCGCGTGGTGTGCTTCCGGCGCGCCGTGCCATGAATGTCACCACCCTCGTCGTCCTCATCGTCCTGTACGCCGCGGCGAGCCTGCTGCACTTCACGCACAACGCCGAGTATCTCGCGCACTACCCCAACCTGCCGCCGTCCTGGACGCGCGCCGAGGTGTACCTCGCCTGGGGCGCGGTCACCGTGCCCGGAGTCCTCGGGTTCGCTCTCTACCGGCGCGGCCAGCGGCGCTCCGGACTTGCGCTGCTCGCCCTGTACGCGCTGCTGGGATTTGCAGGGCTCCTGCACTACACCCGCGCGCCGTGGTCGCACCACAGCGCCGCCATGAACCTGACCATCGGACTCGAGGTTGCCTGCGCGGCGTGTCTGCTGCTACATGTCGCCCGGCTGGCGATGCGAGAAAGGACCGCGCTGCCGTGACCGGCCGCTGCGTATTCGTGACCGGCGCCACCGGCTACGTCGGCCGGGCGCTCATCCCGGCGCTGCTCGCGCGCGGCCACCGCGTGCGCGCCCTCTGTCGTGCCGCGAGCGCCGCACGCGTGCCGCCCGGCGCGGAAGTCATCGTCGGCGATGCGCTCGTGGCGTCGAGCTTCGCCCCCGCCGTCGCGCCCGCCGACACGCTCGTGCATCTGGTCGGCACGCCGCACCCGAGTCCCGCCAAGGCGGCGAGCTTCCGCGCCATCGACCTGGTCTCGGCGCACGCGGCGCTCGATGCCGCGCTCGAGTCCGGCGTGCGGCATTTCGTCTACGTGAGCGTCGCGCAGCCGGCCCCGGTGATGCGCGCCTACATCGAGGTGCGGCAGGCGGTCGAGGCGCGCATCCGCGCGAGCGGCATGGCCGCCACCATCGTGCGTCCCTGGTACGTGCTCGGCCCCGGGCACCGCTGGCCGTACGTGCTGCTGCCGGTGTACGCCGTGCTCGCGCGCGTGCCCGCCACGCGCGACAGTGCGCAGCGCCTGGGGCTCGTGACGCTCGCGCAGATGGTGGCGGCGCTGGTCGCCAGCATCGAGCGCGGGCCCGACGGCGAGCGCGTGCTCAACGTGCCCGACATCCGCGCGGCACGGGCGGCCTGATGTCGGGAGCGCAGTTCGTTTTGGGCGAGACCGATCTTGCCGGGCTGTGGCGCCAGCTCACCGCGCCGGAGGTGGTCCATGCTGTCTGATGCGTTGAAGGGCAAGGCGCCGCTGCGCCGCGTGTTCTGGGTCTACGGCGTCGGGGTGTCGGTCGCGTACTCCGCTCTCGGCCTGTTCGTCGATCCGCTCAACGTGAAGAGCATCGTCGTCTACACGGTGATCGGCCTCGCCATCGGCGTCGTGCAGTGCATCATGCTGTGGCGCTGCGCGCCCAACAGCCGCTCGCAGCTCGCCACGAGCCTGACGCGCCTCGGCGTCATCCTCGGCCTGCTCACCATCCCACTGTTCCTGTACCTGCTCTACGCATATCCCGCGGCCATGATTCCCTGAACCCGCCCATGCGGCTCTGGACCGTACATCCCCGCTACCTCGATGCGCGCGGCCTGGTGGCGCTGTGGCGCGAGGCGCTGCTGGCGCGCGCGGTGCTGCGGGGCCGCACGCGCGGCTACCGCCACCACCCGCAGCTCGAGAGGTTCCGCGCGCACCGCCGGCCGCTCGCGGCCATCGATGCCTACCTGCACGCCGTGCTCGAGGAGGCCGCGGCCCGCGGCTACGCGTTCCGCCGCGCCCGGGTCGGCGTACGCCGGCGGCGCATCGTGCTGCGCGCCACGCGCGGCCAGCTGGCT
>JANWKR010000139.1 GCA_025451275.1 Steroidobacteraceae bacterium | reverse complement strand
CATTGCGCGCGCTCATCCTCCAATCCACTTTTACGTCGCTGGATACGTTCGCGTCGCACTACTGGGCGCCGGCGTTTCTGCTGCGGGATCACTTCGACAACCTGGCAGCAGTACGGAGTTTTCCCGGGCCCGTGCTCGTGATTCACGGCCGGGCAGACCCGGTGATCCCATGGAAGCAGGGGCAATTGCTGGCCGCGGCAGCGCCGCACGCCTCCTTGAAGATTTACGACTGCCAGCACTTGTGCTGGGATCCGTCGCATCTGCCCTTCTGGCAGGACGCCACGCCATTTCTCCAGGCGGCCGGCATCCTCTCCCGCAACTAACTGCGGCGTGACGAGTCCAGGGTGCTCGTCCCGCGCCGCGGGCAGGGTTCAGACCGGCTGGTCGAGGGACTTAGCGAGCGCGGTGAACAGCTTCGGTCCGGCCTCGCTCATGTGCCAGCAGTCCTCGAGCCGCACACCGAACTCGCCCGGGACGTAAATTCCCGGCTCGTCTGAGAAGCACATCCCTGCCGCCAGCGGCGTGGTGTCATTGCGCACCAGGTACGGCGCCTCGTGCACGTCCATGCCGATGCCGTGGCCGGTGCGATGCGACAGTCCGGGCAGGCCGTAGTCCTTGCTCCACCCCTTCTGCTCGTAGAAGTCGCGCACCGCTTTGTCGACCGCGCCGCACGGACCGCCCAGTTTGGCGGTCTCGAGCGCCAGCTCCTGGCCGCGCTTCACCGTGTCCCAGATCTCGCGCTGGCGCTTGCTGGGCTCGCCGAACACCCAGGTGCGGGTGATGTCGGACTGGTAGCCGTGCACGCTGCAGCCGGTGTCGATAAGGACGATCGAGCCGGCGCGCACCTTCTGCGTCTTGATCGAGCCGTGGGGATACGCGCTCGCCTCGTTCAGCAGCACGAGCGAGAACTCATGGTTGCCGCCGAGCGCATTGGTAGCCGCCACCATGATGGCGAGGACATCGGTGCCATCCATGCCGGCCTCGATGCGGCCATGCGTATGGCGCAGCGCCGCGATGGTGACGTCGTTGGCGGCCTGCAGCTGCGCGAGCTCCAGCGGCGACTTGATCATGCGGCAGGCGCGGATCAGCCCGTCCCCGGGGACCACCTGGCGGCCGCCGGAGGCGCCGATGACCCGATCGACGATGAACATGCGGGTCGTGGGCTCGATCGCGAGTGGACCGGAGGGGTGGTCCTTCAGGGCGGCGGCCAGGAGCGCGAATGGACTCTCGTCTTCCTTCCAGGGACGGACGTCGGCCTCGACCTTGAGGGTCTCCCGGATCGAGGGCTCCTCGAAGTATGGCGTGACCACCACGACGCGTCCGTCCGCCGGGATCAGCGCCGCCGTGGTGCGCTCGGAGCGCCACCAGCGGATGCCCGTGAAGTATTCGAGCGAGGCGCCGGATTCGACCAGGAAGGCGGCGGTCTTCTGCCGCTGCATCAGCCCCTGCAGCTTGGACAGCCGCGTGCCGTGCTCCTGGGCGCTGATGGGCTCCACGTTGTGCGTGATCGAGCTCAGGCCCGCCGCCTGCGCCGGCGCTGCCGCCCGCGCGCCCACCGCCACTGCGGCACCGGCCGCCGTGAGCCCGAAGAAATCCCGCCTCGAGACCGTCGTCATGTCTGACCCCTTCATCCGGCGCAGGCGCCGCGTTGGTGAGCAGCCGCCGCGCGTCCCGGTCCGCTCGAATTGTTGGCGCGGTCTGCTGCGGTCGTGATCGTCGTAGATCTCGGCGGCCAGGTCCAGTCGCACCGCTTCCTGCGTATGATTGCGCACACCCCAGCGCGGACCTGAACACATGGGCGAGAAGCGATCGCGAGTGCGCACCCGGCGCCGCTGCTGGTGGGCGCGGACGGACGACCCGGACTACGTGCGCTACCACGACCTGGAATGGGGCCGTGCGGTGCACGATGAGCGGCGGCTGTTCGAGATGCTGACGCTCGAGGGCGCGCAGGCCGGGCTGTCGTGGTCGACCATCCTGCACAAGCGCGCCGGTTACCGTCGCGCGTTCGCGCGCTTCGACCCGCGCAAGGTGGCGCGCTTCGACGCCCGGACCCGCGCCCGCCTGCGCCGGGATCCGGGCATCGTGCGCAATCGCCTCAAGATCGACTCGACGGTGAGCAACGCCAAGGCTTTCCTTGCGGTCCAGCGCGAGTGTGGCTCCTTCGACCGCTACCTGTGGTCGTTCGTGGGCCGGCGGCCGCTCGTCAACCGCCCGCGGCCGGGGACCGTGCCCGCCCGCACCGCGCTCAGCGACGCCCTGTCGCGGGACCTGGCCCGGCGTGGCTTCCGCTTCGTCGGCTCGACCATCATCTATGCCTTCCTGCAGGCGGTCGGCGTGGTCAACGATCACAGCCGTGGCTGCTTCCGATGCCCGCCCCGGCGCCGCTCGGGCCGCGCCGTCCGCGCGGCGCGGAAGCCCCGGTAGCCTTCCCTCCCGGACGCCTCTTAAGATAGCGGTCCAAACAACGCGTTCCAGGATCGGCTATGAAGGCACTACTTGCGATGGCGTTCACGGCGGGACTCGCGCTCGTAGGTCCGGCGTACGCCGACTGTCCCTACCCGCCGGCCCCCGACAAGCTGCCCGACGGCGCGACCGCGACCCTCGAGGACATGCTCGCGGGCCAGAAGGCGGTCAAGGCCTACCAGACGGCGATCGACGCCTACGTCGCCTGCATCGACAAAGAGCTGGATGCGGCGATCACCAAGGGGGGCGACCAGCTCAAGCCGGCCCAGAAGGCCGACATGCAGCACGTCGAGGCGCAGAAGCACAACGCCGCCATCGACCAGGAACAGGCCGTCGCCGACCGCTTCAACGAGCAGGTCAAGGTCTTCAAAGCCAGGACCGCCGACAAGAAGGGCTGAGTGCTCACGCCCGCCGAGGCGGACCTGCTGATCGGACAGCATCTGCAGTGCCTGCCGATCGAATCGCTGCCGCTGATGCAGTGCGCCGGCAGCGTGCTGCGCGAGAACATCTACGCCGAGCGTGACGAGCCGCCGTTCGACCGCGTCACCATGGACGGCGTGGCGCTCGACAGTCAGGCCGCGAGCGCCGGCGCGCGCACCTTCCGCATCCAGGCCACCCAGGCCGCCGGCGAGCCGCCGCTGTCGCTGGCGGACGCGGACCATTGCATCCAGGTGATGACGGGCGCGGTGCTGCCGGCCGGCTGCGACAGCGTGGTGCCGGTGGAGGAACTGGCGCTCGTGCCCGGCCAGGCCACCCTGAGTGCCGCGGCCCGCGCCGATGCCTGGCGCTGCGTGCAGCGGCGCGGCAGCGAGGGGCGCCAGGGGGCGCTGCTGCTGCCCGCGGGACGGCGGCTGCACGCGCCCGAGATCGCCATCGCCGCCGCCGCCGGCATGGCGCGCATCCGCGTCAGCAGCCAGCCGATGCTGGCCGTCATCTCCATGGGCAACGAGCTGATCGAGCCGGGCGAGCCGGTGCTCGCGCACCAGGTGCGCCGCGCCAGCGCCTACGCCATCGTCGGGGCGCTGCGCGAGCGCGGCTTTCAGCGGGTCGCCGACGAGCACCTGCAGGACGATGCGGGCGAGCTGCGCGCGCGGCTGCGCTTCCACCTCGAGACCCACGACGTGCTGGTGATCTGCGGCGGCGTATCCGCCGGACGCTTCGACCTCGTGCCGCGCGTGCTGGAGGAGCTCGGCGTGCGCGTCATCATCCGCACCGTGGCGCAACGCCCGGGCAAGCCGCTGTGGTTCGGGGTCGCGCCCTCCGGGGCGGCCGTGTTCGGTCTGCCGAGCAGCCCGGTGTCGTCGCTGGTGTGCCTGACGCGTTATGTCCTGCCGGCCCTGCACGGCAGCCTCGGCCAGGACCCGACGCCGCCCGAGCGCATGGCGCTCGGCGCGCCACTGAGCGTCGAGGTGCCGCTCACGCACTTTCAGCCGGTGCGCTTCGAGCAGGACGACTGGGGCCGCACCTGGGCGCAACCGGCCGCGGCCGGCCCGACCGCCGACGGCAGCGCGCTGGCCGGGACCGACGGCTTCGTCGAGCTGCCTCCCGGGCCCAACACCTACGCCAAGGGCTTCGTGACGCGCCTGTACCGCTGGGCCTAGGCGCGCGGAACCCGCCGCCCGTCGGCGGCGTCTAAGTTATGTACTGCCCTTCCGGACGATAGCCAGTCCGGCCCCCCGTTGCGCATACTGACCCTGGCATGCCCACGCATGAAGTCATCGTTCCGCTGAACGCGCGCCACGCGCCGCGGGACGCGCTCGCCCGGCCGATGCGCGACCTGCGCATCTCGGTGATGGACCGCTGCAACTTCCGCTGCCCGTACTGCATGCCGCGCGAGACCTTCCATGACCAGTACCGCTTCCTCGGCTCGCAGGAGCGCCTGTCCTTCGAGGAAATCGTGCGCCTGGCGCGGCTGTTCGTGCAGCTCGGCGTGCGCAAGCTGCGCCTGACCGGCGGTGAGCCCCTGCTGCGCGCCAACCTGCCGGAGCTGATCGGCGACCTGAGCGCCATTCCCGGAGTGGAGGACGTGGCGCTCACCACCAACGGTGTGCTGCTGGCGCGCTACGCGGCGGAACTGCGCGCCGCCGGGCTCAAGCGCGTCACCGTGAGCCTCGACAGCCTCGACCCGGAGGTCTTCAAGCGCATGAGCGGCGGCCTGGGCGGCGTCGCGGAGGTGCTGGAAGGGATCGAAGCGGCCCGCCGTGCCGAGCTCACCCCGCTCAAGGTCAACGCCGTGGTGCAGCGCGGCATCAACGACCACACGGCGCTCGAGCTGGTCGAGCGCTTCCGCGGCACCGGTGTGGTCGTGCGCTTCATCGAGTACATGGACGTCGGCAACCGCAATCACTGGCAGCCGGAGCTGGTGGTGCCGTCGAAGGAGCTCGCGGCCCGCATCGGCGCGCGCTGGCCGCTGGCGCCCCTGCAACCCGGCTATCGCGGCGAGGTCGCCGCGCGCTACGCGTTCGCCGACGGCCAGGGCGAAGTGGGATTCATCTCGTCGGTGTCGCAGCCATTTTGCGGCGACTGCTCTCGTGCGCGCCTGTCCTCCGACGGGATGCTCTACACCTGCCTGTTCGGCACCCACGGCACCAGCCTGCGCGATGCGCTGCGCGGCGGCGCCAACGATGACGCGTTGCTGGAGCTGGTGCGCAGCGTGTGGCTGCGCCGCTCCGACCGCTACAGCGAGCTGCGCGCACAGTTGCGCGCCAGCACCCACGAGGAGCGCAAGGTCGAAATGTTCTACATAGGTGGCTGATGGCGCGCCGCTCGCTCACGCACCTCGACGCGCGCAACCGGCCGGCCATGGTGGACGTCGGTGCCAAGGACGTGACGCGGCGGCGGGCGGTGGCCGAGGCACGCCTGCGCCTGCCGCCGGCCGTGTCCCGGGCGCTGAAGGCCAGCGGCCATCGCACCCGCAAGGGCCCGGTATTCGACACCGCCATCGTGGCCGGCGTCATGGCAGCCAAGCGCACCCACGAGCTCATCCCGTTCTGCCATCCGCTCGGGCTGGAAGACTGCCGGGTGCGCATCACACAGCGCGGTGGCGAGATCCACATTCGCTGCGAGACGGCCGTGCACCACCGCACCGGCGTCGAGATGGAAGCACTGACGGGTGCGACGGTCGCGGCGCTCACCGTGTACGACATGTGCAAGGCGCTGTCGCACGACATCGAGATCGTGAGCGTGCGGCTGCTCGCCAAGTCCGGCGGCCGGCGCACCGTCCGGCGCGCCGACGGCTGAGCCGTGAGCGCCGCGCCACTGACCCGCGTGCCCACCCTGTACGGCCTGGTGCTGGCCGGCGGGCGCAGCACGCGCATGGGACGCGACAAGGCCGCGCTCGCCTACGGCGACGGGCCGCCGCAGCTCGAGCGCGCCATGGCGCTGATCGCCCCGCATGTACAGCAGGCGTACGTGTCGGTGCGGGCCGACCAGCGCGCCGATCCGCTGCGCGCGCGCTTCGCGCAGGTCACCGACGGCCACGCCGCTCTCGGCCCGATCGCCGGCATCCTCGCCGCGCAGGCGCGCCATCCCGAAGCCGCCTGGCTGGTACTGGCCTGCGATCTGCCGCTGCTCGATGCAGCCACGCTCGAGCACCTGCTGCGCGCGCGCGACCCGCGCCGCGCCGCGACCGCCTACCGCTCCAGCCACGACGGCCTGCCGGAGCCGCTGTGCGCGGTCTGGGAGCCGCATACGCACCAGCCATTGACCGAGTATGTCGCCGCCGGGCGCGACTGCCCGCGCAAGTTCCTGATCAACGCCGACACGCTCCTGCTGGATGAGCCGAACCCGCAGGCGCTGGACAACGTCAACACGCCCCGCGACCATGCCTCCGTCAGCGGCGTGCTGCGCCGCGGAGAGCACCATTAGCCCCAAGGCCCTGACCGTGCAGTACTACGCGCTGCTGCGCGAGCAGGCGGGGCGGCGCGAGGAAGCCCTCACCACGAGCGCGCCGACGCCGCGCGAGCTGTACGCCGAGCTCGCCGCGCGCTACCCGTTTACGCTCACCCCCGAGGTGCTGCGCGTGGCGATTAACGGCGAGTTCAGCGAGTGGTCGACACCGCTCGCCGCGGGCGATGCCGTCGTGTTCATCCCGCCGGTCGCGGGCGGCTAGCATGGCTGCGTTCCGGTTCAGCCGCACAGCGCTCGACGTGGCGGCATTGCGTGCCGAGCTCGCCGACCCGGCCTGCGGCGGCTACGCCGCCTTCGAGGGCTGGGTGCGCGATCACAACGAGGGCGAGCGCGTGCGGCGGCTCGAATACGAGGCCTTCGAGGCGCTCGCCGTGCGCGAGGGCGAGCGCATCATCGCCGCGGCCCGCGAGCGCTTCGGCGTGGCGCACGCACTGTGTGCGCACCGCGTCGGGGAGCTGGGAATCGGGGAGCTGGCGGTATGGGTTGGCGTCAGCGCCGCGCACCGCGACGAGGCCTTCCGCGCCTGCCGCTTCATCATCGACGAGGTCAAGCACCGCGTGCCCATCTGGAAGAAGGAGCACTACGTGGGCGGGGACTCCGGCTGGGTGAACTGCGAGCGCTGCGCGGCGCCGGGCGCGGAGTCGGGCGCGCACGCCCACGAGCGCAGCCGCTGAGGCGCGCCGCCGTTCACGGCCGCACCTGGCCGGCCCCGCGCACCACGTACTTGTAGCTGGTGAGCTGCTCGACCCCGACCGGGCCGCGGGCGTGAAAGCGCTCGGTGGAGATGCCGATCTCCGCTCCCATGCCGAACTCGCCGCCGTCGGCGAACTGCGTCGAGGCGTTGTGCAGCACGATGGCGCTGTCGACTCGCTGCAGGAAGCGCTCGGCGGTCGCCGGGTTCGCGGTGACGATGGACTCGGTGTGCGCCGAACCATACCGGGCGATGTGCGCGATGGCGGCATCGACCCCCTCGACGACCCGGGCCGCGATGATGGCGTCGAGGTACTCGGTGTACCAGTCCGCCTCGCTCGCCGGGCGCACGCGTGGGTCCGCCTGCTGCACGGTGGCGTCGCCGCGCACCTCGCAGCCCGCCTCCAGCAGGTCGCGCACCACCGGCGCCAGATGGGTGGCGGCGCAGCCGCGATCGATGAGCAGCGTCTCGGCTGCGCCGCAGATACCCGTGCGCCGCATCTTGGCGTTGAGGGCGATGGCACGCGCCATGGCCAGATCGGCGTCGCGGTCGATGTACACGTGGCAGTTGCCCTCGAGGTGTCCGATCACCGGCACGCGCGCTTCGCGCTGCACGCGCTCGACCAGGCTCCTGCCGCCGCGCGGCACGAGCACGTCGAGGTACTCGCTCATCCCCGCCAGCATGTAGCCGACCGCGGCACGGTCGGCGGTCGGCACCAGCTGGATGCACGTCGGCGGCAGCCCCGCCGCGGTCAGTGCGGCCACCAGGCACTGGTGCAGCGCCGCGCTCGAGTGCTGGCTGTCGGAGCCGCCGCGCAGCAGCGCGGCGTTGCCCGACTTCAGGCACAGGGCGCCGGCGTCCGCGGTCACGTTCGGCCGGCTCTCGTAGATGATGCCGATCACTCCGAGCGGCACGCGCACGCGCTGGATGCGCAGGCCGTTGGGACGCTGCCATTCGGCCACCGTGGTACCGATCGGGTCGGGCAGCGCGCGCACCGCATCGATGCCGGCCGCGATCGCCTCGATGCGGCGCGCATCGAGGCGCAGCCGCTCGAGCTTGGGAGCGCTCAGCTCCGCAGCGCGCGCCGCCGCCAGGTCGCGCTCGTTGGCAGCCAGGATCGCGCCGCCCTGCGCGCGCACCGCCGCAGCCGCGGCCGCAAGCGCTGCATCCTTCTGCGCCGCGGGAGCCAGCGCCAGGACCTGCGCCGCGGCGGCGGCGGCCCGGCCGAGCCCGTCCATCAGCTCGCTCAAGGCGGAGGCGTTCATGGGCCTCAGGGCCCGCTCGGCGCGGCCAGCGCCACGGGCGCGGCCGCCGCCGGGTCCGCGCGCATGAGCACCAGGTCGTCGCGGTGGATCATCTCGTCACGCCCGCGGAAGCCGAGCAGCTCCTCGATCTCGGAGGACTTGCGCCCCAGGATGCGGGCCGCGTCCTGATCGGAATACGCGATGATGCCGCGCGCCACCTCGGCGCCGTCGGCGTTCAGCACGCTCACCGTGTCGCCGCGCTCGAAGCGGCCGCGCGCCCCGGTGACGCCCGCGGGCAGGAGACTGCGGCCCTCGAGCAGCGCACGCAGTGCGCCGGAGTCGATGGTGATGGCGCCGGCCGGGCGCAGCGTGCCGGCGATCCACTGCTTGCGCGCCGCCACCGGGGTGGCGGTGGGGATGAACCAGGTGCAGTGGGCGCCCTCCTCGATGCGGCGCAACGGGTGGCGGTAGCTGCCCGCGGCGATGCACATGTGGCAGCCGGCGGCGACGGCAATGCGCGCGGCCACGATCTTGGATGTCATGCCGCCGGTGCCGACGCCGGACACCGAGCGCCCGGCCATGGCCTCGATCTCCGGGGTGATCTCGCGCACCTCGTGGATGAAGCGCGCGCCGTGCGCGCGGCGCGGGTCGGCACTGTAGAGCCCGTCGACGTCCGAGAGCAGCACCAGGCAGTCGGCCGCGGTCATCTGCGCCACGCGCGCCGCCAGGCGGTCGTTGTCGCCGTAGCGGATCTCGGCGGTCGCCACCGTGTCGTTCTCGTTGATCACGGGCAGCGCGCCGAGCGCCAGCAGCGCCTCGAGGGTGGCGCGCGCATTGAGGTAGCGGCGGCGCTGCTCGCTGTCCTCGAGCGTCAGGAGTACCTGCGCCACCGTCACGTCGTGTCCCTCGAGCAGCTCCTTGTACGCGTGCGCCAGGCGGATCTGGCCGACGGCCGCCGCCGCCTGGCTCTCCTCGAGGCGCAGCGGTCCGTGCTTCAGCAGTCCGAGGCGGCGGCGGCCGAGCGCGATCGCCCCGGATGACACCAGGATGACGCGCTGCCCGCGCCGCCGCAGGCGCAGCAGGTCCTCGAGCAGGGTCTCGAGCCAGGCGCGGTTGACGCGCCCGGTCTCGGCGTCCACCAGCAGCGCCGAGCCCACCTTCACGACGATGCGCCGCGCCTGCGTCAGGGGTGCCGCGGAAGGAATGCCGGCGTTCATGCGGGAAACTATACGCAATCGGCCGGGTGCGCCGCACGAACGGCGCCGACACGCTACTCGTGCATCGGCGCCGCGGTGCGATAGCTGAAGCGTCGGGCGAAGGCCGGCAGCACCAGGAGATTCAGCAGGGTCGAGCTCAGCAACCCCCCCAGCACGCTCACCGCCATCGGGCCTTCGATCTCCTGGCCGGGACGGTTCATGCCGAGGGCGAGCGGTGCGAGCCCCAGGCCGGTGACGGTGGCGGTCATGAGGATGGGCACCAGTCGCTCCGCCGCACCGCGCAGCACGGTGGCCTCGTTCCAGGCCGCTCCTTCCGCGTCGGTGAGGTGCTCGTAGTGGGCCAGCAGCAGGATCGAGTTGCGCGCCCCGACCCCGAACACCGTCGCGAGCCCCACCAAGGTGCCGACCGACAACCCGATCCCGGTCACGGTGATCGCGAGTACGCTGCCGATCAGGCTGAAGGGCAGATTGGCCAGCACCAGCCACGGGTGCGCGCGGCGCTGGAAGCACAGGAACAGCAGCAGCACTACCAGGGCGAGCGCCAGCACCGCGTAGAACACCAGCTCGATGACGCCGGCGTGGCCGGCCTCCGCCTGACCGGTAAACTGCCAGTGGATGCCGCCGCGCGCCGGCAGTGCCGCGGCCAAGCGCTGCTTGGCCGCCCGCACCACGCTCTGCAGATTCGCGCCCTTGACGTTGAAGGTCACCGCCACGCGCCGCTGCCCGTCCTCGTGCAGAATGCTGAAGCGGCCCTCGGAGGGGGTGACGTCGGCGACCTCGTGCAGCGGCACCGGCCCGAACGGGCTGGCGATGGCGAGCGCCCCGAGCTGCTCGGCGCGCTGCCGCACGGCCTCCGGTGCGATCAGCACGACGTCCACCCTGCGCACCCCCGCATAGGCCTGACCGACGGTCGCGCCGGCGTAGGCCTCCTGCACCGTCTCCAGCACGTCCTGGGCCCGCAGGCCGCGGGCGGCGAGCCGCTCCGGCTGCAGCGTGACCCGCATGGCCGGAGTCTGCGCGACGTGCGAGACCTGCAGGTCGACCACCCCCGGCACCTTCGCCAGCGCATCGCCGGCCGCGGCCGCGACGCTGTCGAGCGTGCTGAGATCTTCGCCGAAGATGTTGATCACTTCCTGAGCCGTCTCGCCGGTGAGGCTCTCGCTCAGGCGATCGCCGAGAAAGGTCACCACCTCGACGTTGAGACCGGGATAACCGGCCAGCACCTTGCGGATCCGGTCCTGGGCCTCGGCCTGGTCGACGGCGACGTCGCGCTTGAGCTCGACGTGGAACTCGCTGCGCTGCGTACCCCAGGTGTCCTCACCGCCCTCGGAGCGACCCAGCTGCTGCTCGACAGTCGCGACGAAGGGCAGCGCCAGCAGCTCGCGGCTGATGCGGCCGCCGAGACGGCGCATCTCCCCGAGCGAGGTGCCGGGCACCGCGCTGTCGACCTGCACGACGAAGTGACCCTCGCGGAAGTCGGGCATGAACTGTCCGCTGAGCAGCGGCAGCACCGCGAGCGTGGCCGCGAACAGGATCACGAGGCCGGCGACCACCGGCACGAAGCGCCGGTCGGCGAAGTGTATGCAGCTCGCCTGCCAGCGCTTGAGCGCCGCGATCCAGCGAGGCTCGGCCTGTCCCGCGCGCGGTGATAGCAGCAGTGCCGAGAGCGCCGGGGTCACGGTGAGGGCCACGCCGAGGGAGGCGAGCACCGAGAGCATGAACGCGATCGCCAGCGGGCCGACGAAGCGGCCCTGAACCCCCGAGGTTGCGAGTACCGGCACGAACACGACCAGCACCACCAGCGTCGCGTACAGCACCGGGCCGCGGATCTCGACCGTCGCGTCGCGGATGATGTCCAGACGCGGCTGTGGCGCCTCGCTGGCGGCGTTCTGCCGCAGCCGGCGCAGCGTGTTCTCGATACCGATGATGGCGTCGTCGACCAGTACGCCGAGCGCCACGGCGAAGCCGCCCAGGGTCATGGTGTTGAGGGTGAAGCCGAAACGTCCCAGCACCACGGCGGCGGCGACCAGAGACAGGGGGATGGCGAGAAAGGAGATGGCCGCCGAGCGCCAGTTGCGCAGGAACGCGAACAGCACCAGCAGTATCAGCACGCCCGCCAGCAGCAGCGACTGGCTGATGTCGTGCAGCGCCCCCTCGATGAAATTGGCCGGTCGATGCAGCGCCGGGTAGACCTGGATGCCGTCTGCCTTGAGTTCGGGCGTCAGGGTCGCGAGGGCCTGCTCCACCGCGCGCGTCACGGTAAGGGTGTTGGCGCCAAACTGGCTCGACATCGACAGCAGCACCCCGGGCTGACCCTGGATGAGCGCGTCCCCGGTCTGCAGTGCCGGCGCCTCGCTGACGCGCGCCACGTCGCGCAAGCGCACCGGCACGCCCTGGCGTACGGCGATGACGGCCTCCGCCACCACCGCGGGATCGGGTGAGGGGGTGGGCGACTCGATGAGCACTCGCTGCGCCTTCAGGTCAAGGAAGCCGGCGCCGCGCAGCGCGAGTGCGGCCCGGCCGGCGTCGGCGAGCTCGGTAAGGGTCAGCCCGTACGCCGCGAGCTTGTCCATCTGCGGCTGGATCTGGATCTGGCGCACCGCGCCGCCGAACACGGTGATGCGCGCCACGCCCGGCACCGCGAGCAGCTGCGGCTTCAGCACCCACTCGGCGCGATCACGCAGCGCGTACGGGTCGAGGCGCGTCGAGACCAGGCCGATCTTGAGCAGGTCCATGGTGCTCGAGACCAGCGGCGACAGTGACGGCGGCCCCACGCCGGCGGGCAACGCGCTGCCGATGGCCGCGACCCGCTCGGCGATTCCCTGGCGCGCCCGGTAGACGTCGGCGCGGTCGGTGAAGTTCAGCGATACGACCGACAGGCCGGGGATGGACTCGGAGCGCATGGCGGCCAGATCGGGCGCGCCGTTGACCGCCGCCTCGACCGGTCGCGTCACGAGCTGCTCGACCTGTTCGGGCGCAAGCCCCGGGGCCTCGGTCTGGATCTCCACCTGCACCGGCACGAACTCGGGGAACACGTCGAGCGGCACCCTTGCGGTGTCCCACGTGCCCAGCAGCAGCAGAATCAGCGCCAGAACCGCCACCGCGCCACTGCGGCGCACACACCAGGCGACCAGTGCCCGCATCGGGCGGTCAGTCCTCGGTCCCGGTCTCGCGCGCCAGCAGCTGCCCGGCGCCCTCAACCACGACCCGCTCGCCGGGATGCACGGCGGTGGTGAAGTAACCCGAATCGGAGGGTTGCGAGAGGGACACGGCGCGCCGCACGAACGACCCCGACTTCTCCTCGATGTAGGCCCAGGTCCCGCCCTCGGCGATGATCAGGGCCGCCGCCGGCACGACCACCCCCGCCTCGCTCGGCCCGACCGGCATGAAGACGCGCACGCGTTGCCCCGGGGTCAGAGACTCCGCGGCCTCGATGATGAGGAAGTAGCTGCGCCCCGGCATGGTCGGGTCCGCCGGCGCCGCCCAGGCGGCGGCGCTCAGGATCGGTGTTGCGGGCGCAGAGTCGAGCGGCGCGACCCGCATCGTGCCGGCAGCGGCGCCGCCGGTATCGGCGGGGAAGCTGGCGCGCACGATGGCGGTGGTGCCCGCCGCGACCTTGGCCAGCAGCGACGCACGCTGCGCGGCGGAGGTCCAGGGCGCACCCCGTCCCCAGGCAGCGATCGACTTGCGCCGCGCGAGCGCGAGCTGCACGGAGTCGGTCGTCGCCTGCCGCTCGGCCGCCTCCAGCGCCTGTCGCGAGACGGCGGTGTCCGCGGCGTAGAGACCGCGTGCCCGCGTCAGCGCCGCATCGCTGGAACGCGCCGCCGCTTCCGCGCCGGTCAGCTCTGCGTCGGTTTGCGCGAGCGCATCGAGCCCCATGACCTGCCCGAGCCCGGAGACCTCGGCGCGGTGCTGCACGGACTGCGCGGCGAGGGTTGCGATGCCCAGGCGCTGCTGTGCCGGCGCGTCCAGCTGCACCCCGGCGGCGGCTGCGCACATCGCGGCGAGCAGCGTCGCCGCGCCGCCTGCGGCACTCGCACGCCGTGGGGTTGTCGGGCTCATGTGCCGCGGTCCCCGGCGGCAGCGAGCGGCGTCGGCAGCGTCAGGTTCGAAGGTGGCCAGACCGGCCGCTGCACGCTGCCCTCCAGGGCTTCGAGCGCACCGGTGGCGGTGCGCAGCGCATCGAGCGCGGCACGCCGCGCCGTGACGGCGGCGAGCTGCGCGGTCAACACCTCACCGCGATCGGCAGCGCCCGCTGCGAGGCGCCGCTCAGTGCCGTCGGCGACGCTCACCGTCGCGGCCTCCGCGGCGCGCGCCTGCTCGAGCGCCTGGTAGCTGGCCTGGTAGCGTGCCAGCGCGCCGTCGACCTCCGCCAGCGCCTGCGCCTGCGCGACCTCAAACTGCGTCGCCGCCTTGCGGCGCGCCGCGAGCGCCTGACCGATCTGCGCGCGCTCGGTGTGCAGCACCGGCACCGGCAGCCCCATCGTGAGCGTGATCACCCCGTCGCCCTTGTCGTAGGTGTAACCCGGCCCGAAACTGATGTCGGGGTACTGGCGCGCCACCGCGAGGCGCAGGTCCTCTTCGGCGACCTGGTAGTCGGCCAGCGCGTGGTTGACGCTCAGGCGGTTGCGCACCCCGAGCTCGCGCCAGCGGGCGCGCGCTGTGGCCTGCGGATCGGGCAGCGCATCGAAGGCCGGCACCTGCACGCGCTGCGTCGGCAGCTGTTCGCTCGCCAGGCCCACGGCCGCGGCCAGCGCGGCCTGCGCCGCCGCCACGTCACCGCGCGCGCCACGCAGCTGTGCCTGCGCCTGCGCCTGTGCCGCCTGCGCGGTCAGCCGCTCCGGCTGCGACGCCGCGCCGTAGCGGATCTCGGTGTCGACCCAGCCGCTGACGCGCGCGCGCAGCTCGGCCTCCTCGTCGGCGAGCTCCAGGGCGCGACGGCCCAGCTGCCAGTCGATGAGTGCCTTGCGTACCTCGGCGCGCGTCTGCCACAGCGTCTCGGCCGCCCGCCATTGCAATACCGCGCGTGCGGCGCGCGCCTGGGCGGCGCGGATGGCGCGCTTGCCGCCGGTCTCGATGGTGAAGTCCAGCGCCGTCGCCAGCACCCACGGGCTGACGTCGGCGTTGGCGTTGTGCGCCACGTAGCCCGGGCCGAGCGACAGGGTCGGATTCGGGCGCTGCCCGGCGACCCGCAGTGCCGCATCGCCGGCGGCGACGTCGGCCGCCGCGGCCGCCACTTCCGGCCGCAGCGTCCAGGCGGCGGCCGTGAGCGCGTCCAGGTCCCAACCGCCCTGCGCCGTGAGCCCGGCGCGGGCCAGGGCCTGCGCGACCTGCGGATCATCGAGCGAGCGGCCGGTGAGCCGCGCGGCGCTCTGCGCCGGGTCGATCGGCGCCGGCGGTGCGCTGACGCACGCGCCCAGCACCGCCGCGAGCAGCAGCATCAGGCCGCGACCAGCGACGGCGCGTCCCATCACTGCGGATCCAGGAACAGCAGCTGCACCGTTCCGGGGCGGATCTTATAGCGCTCGCGCAGCCGCTCGGCCTTGGGGTTGAGCTCGTCGACGTCGGCGGTGACCAGGTAGATGCGGCCGCTGTCCGGGTCGAGCGTCATGGTGCGGGCCAGCGGCCGGGTCGGGATCGCGCTGAGCGCGACGTAGTCATCGGGTCCCTGCTGGCGGATGACGGACAGCGTGCCCTCGGCGTTGGAGCTGAATACCAGGTGACGCTTCGGGTCGAAGGCCGCAGCGTCGGTGCCCTTGCCGATCGGCAGAGTGGCGATCACCCGGCCGTCGTCGGCGCTGACCACGAGCAGCACGCTGTTGACGCAGCTCGAGAACAGGCGGTGCGTGGCGCGGTCGATCGCCAGGCCATGCGGCCGCTCGCAGCTGGGGATGGGCCAGCGCGCCTCGACCCGGGCGCTGCCCGCGTCGAGCTTCACGATCTCGCGCTTGTCGGTGATGTTGACGAACACGTGGCCGTCGCCGTCGGCGGCGGCGAATTCGGGCTGTCCCTGCAGCGGGACATTGCTCACCGCGGCATCGTGCGCGGTGTCGATGAGGGTCGTATCCGCGCCGTCGCCGTTCATGACGAGCACACGCCGCGTCCGCGGCTCGTAGATGACCGCATCGGTGTCGGTGTCGGCGGGGATCTCGGCCGTCACCTTGAACGAGCGCAGATCGAAGACCACGGCCGCCTTGTGAGCGCGGCTGTCGGTGTAACCCTTGTTGAGCTGCGGCAGCGCGACCACGCCGTTGACCCCGCCGATGCCGCTGACCCGCCCCACCACCGCACCGCTGCGCCCGTCGACGACCGTGATCTCGGTGCCGTGAGCGACATATACGCGGTGGGTCTGCGCCTCGAAAAACAGGTAGTCCCAGCCATCGGGCGCGCCGAGCGGCACGCTGCGGGTGATCTGGTAGGAGACCGTGGGCGCGGGAGCGGCGGTGGCGGCCGTGGCGGCACACAGAGCCAGGGCAAACAGCGGGTAGCGCATCGGCATCTCCGGCACGGCGGGCGATGGGGCATGATGGCGCCCGCCGCCTTACCGCGCGGTTGTCGAAACGTTGGGGATTCGTAATATTCAGCCGGTCGATTCGACCCCCGCCGCCGCCGCGCGGCCTCAGACGGAGCTCAGGCGTGCGCATCTTGGTGATCGAGGATGACGCCGAGACGGCCGCCTACCTGCAGGGCGGGCTGCAGGAGGAAGGCCACGTCGTCACCTTGGCAGCCGACGGCCGCAACGGGCTGATGCTCGCCGCCACCGGGGACTTCGACGTGCTGGTGGTGGATCGCATGCTGCCGGGCCTCGACGGGCTGGCGGTGGTGCGCACGCTGCGCGCCAGCAGCGTCGGCACCCCGGCGCTGTTCCTCACCACCATGTCCGGCATCGATGACCGCGTCACCGGACTCGACGCCGGCGCCGATGACTACCTGGTCAAGCCGTTCGCCTTCAGCGAGCTGGCGGCGCGCGTCAAGGCGCTCGGGCGCCGGCCGCGCGCCACCGCCGCCACCACCACGGTCCTGAGAGTCGCCGACCTGGAGCTGGATCTGATCAAGCGCACCGTGCGCCGCGCCGGCCAGCCGATCGCGCTGCAACCGCGCGAGTTCCGCCTGCTGGAGTACCTGATGCGCCACGCCGGGGAGGTGGTGACGCGCACCATGCTGCTGGAGAACGTCTGGGACTACCACTTCGACCCGCGCACCAACATCGTCGAGTCGCACCTCAGCCGCCTGCGTACCAAGGTGGAGAAGGGCTTCGCGCCCGAGCTGATTCATACGCTGCGCGGCGCCGGATACTGCCTGCGTGAGCCGGGTTAGGCGCTTCCGCAACTCGAACTTCCAGCTGGCGCTGCTGTACGCCGGCCTGTTCACCACGTCCATCCTGGTGCTGTTCGCCCTCACCTACCGTACCGCCGCCGACTACGCCGCCCAGGACGAAGCGGACGAGATCGACGTGGAGTTTGTCGCCATCCAGGACGAGGCACATCTCGCCGGCGATGGGTACCTGCCGCAGATCATCGCCAACCACCTGCGGCAGCGCAGTAGCGAGCACGCCGCCTACCTGCTCGAGGACGCAGCGGGGCAGCGCCTGGCGGGCAACATCGCCGCGCGCGCACCGCAACTCGGCCCGCAGAACCTACGGGTGCCGGTGGACGGGCAGTGGCGCGAGCTGCGCGCCCACGGTTACCGCCTGGCGAACGGCGACTACGTTCTGATCGGACAGGACCCGCGTGCACTGCGCGACATGAAGCACCTGATCGCGCGCGCCTTCAGCGTCAACGCCGCGATCACCCTGCTGCTGGCGGTGCTGGGGGGCGTGATCATCAGCAGCCGCGCGCTGCGCCGCGTGGATGCGCTGGGCCGCACCACGCAGGCGATCGTGGCCGGCGATCTGTCGCGGCGCCTGCCGCTGCGCGGCACCGACGACGAGATCGACCGGCTGTCGGCCAACGTCAATGCCATGCTCGATCGCATCGAGGACCTGATGCGCAGCGTGCGGCAGGTCTCCAACGACGTCGCGCACGACCTGCGTACGCCCCTGACGCGTCTGCGCCAGCGCCTGGAGCAGGCGCGCCGGCGCGGCGACGCCACGCCGCAGGAGCTGCGCGAGGTGCTGGAGGGCGCCATCACCCAGGTGGACTCGATCCTCGAGACCTTCGGTGCGCTGCTGCGCATCGCGCAGATCGAAGCCGGTGGCCGCCGCCGGGCGCGGACCACGCTCGACATCTCGGCGCTGCTGAGCGGCGTGGTCGAGGACTTCGCACCCGCCGCCGCCGACCGCGGCCAGCTGCTGCTCGCCGAGGTGACGCCCGGCCTGCAGCTCAGCGGCGATCGCGAGCAGCTGACACAGATGCTGGTCAATCTGCTCGACAACGCCATCCGCCACTCGGGGGCGGGGGCGCGCATCGTGGTGAGCGCACACGCGAGCACCGCGGCGCTGGAGATCGTGGTGGCCGATACCGGGCCCGGCATCCCGGCGCCGGAACGCGACAACGTGCTGCGCCCGTTCTATCGCCTCGAGAGCAGCCGTACCACCGAAGGCAGCGGCCTCGGCCTGAGCCTGGTCGCGGTGATCGCCAAGCAGCATGGCGCGACGCTCGCACTCGCCGACAACGGTCCGGGACTGCGGGTGACAATAAAATTCGTCAAAAACGGCGCCGCCGCGCGCCGGAGCGATGCGCACGTGACCCTGAGCGATGCGTTCGTGCAGCGCTAGCGTGACATCGGTGCCACGTTGCCCCGTCCGGGCACACCCCCTACACTGTCGGGGAGCGAAATTGACGACAGGGTGGCGTCGCGGTGAGCAGAGATTACGAGCCGGTGCCCGGCCAGTGGTACGAGAACCTCGAAGAAGAAGAATCGTTCCGCGTGCTGTCGGTCGACGAGGATTCGGAGCTCCTGGAGATCGAGTACCTCGACGGCGACATCGAGGAGATCGACCTTGAGGCCTGGCATGAGATGGACCTCGAGCGCATCGAGGAGCCCGAAGGCTGGTCCGAATCCGACGACGAGGACGAAGCGGAGGACGACGAGGACTGGGACGAGGATGACGACGAGGACGATGACGACGACTACGATGAGGACGAGGACGCTGATGACGAGCGGGACGAGTATTGACCGCAGCCGGCCCCGACAGCTGGTATCACGAGAAAGAATCGGCGTGGCTGTACCGGCGGGTCGCCGCGACCGAGCCTGATCCCCGCAAGGGCGAGCTGTTCCTGAAGCTGGCCGTCGCCGCCGAACAGCAGGCCGACAAGTGGCAGCGCGTCGCCGAGCGCGACGCCACCGGGCCGTTCGCGCGCCGCTACACCCCTTCGCTGCGCGCCCGCATCGTGGCACACCTGCTGCGGCGCTTTGGGCCGCGCTCGCTGCGCGGAGTGCTGGCGGCGATGAAGCTGCGCGGCCTGTCGATCTACAGCGCGTCGCTGAGCGTCGCCGGGCATGCGATGCCGACGTCGCTGTCCGAGGTCGGCGCGCGGCACCGCAGCGCGCTCGGCGGCAGCCTGCGCGCCGGCGTGTTCGGCATCAACGACGGGCTCGTGTCCAGCCTCAGCCTGGTGCTGGGAGTCGCCGGCGCCGGGGCGCGCACCGGCGTGGTGCTCACCAGCGGCCTGGCGGGACTGCTGGCCGGCGCGCTGTCGATGGCGGCGGGCGAGTACATCTCGGTGCGCTCGCAGCGGGAGATGTACGAGTACCAGATCGGGCTCGAGCGCGAGGAGCTGGCCGAGTACCCGGACGAAGAAGCCGAGGAGCTTGCGCTCATTTATACGGCGCGCGGCGTGGATGCCGCGCAGGCGCGTGTTCTCAGTCAGACGCTGCTGGCACGGCCGGAGCAGGCCCTCGATGTGCTGGCGCGCGAGGAGCTCGGACTCAACCCGGACGATCTCGGCTCGTCCTGGCAGGGCGGGTGGCACTTCGTTCGTGGCCTTCGCGGCCGGGGCGGCGGTGCCGCTGCTGCCGTTCCTCGCCGGCGCCGCCGGGTTCCGCGCCATCCAGGCCGCGGTGGTCGTCACGCTCGCGGCACTGTTCGGCGCCGGCCTGGTACTGTCCCTGTTCACGGGGCGCGACGCGCTGCGCAGCGGTGCGCGCATGGTGCTGATCGGCGCCGCCGCCGGCGCCCTCACCTACCTGCTCGGCCGCGCGCTGGGCGTCGTGATCGGATAAGCCGCAACCGCACGTCCCTTGAAATCCGCCGCCCGGACCCCACGCTGGCAGCAGTGATGACCTCCCGGTAGAGTCCGGGACACGCTACGGAGCAGGCTGACCCATGAAACGCATCGTCCTCTTCCTCGCGACCAACCTGGCCGTACTGCTGGTGCTGTCGATCGTGGCGCACCTGCTGGGGGTGGACACCTACCTGCAGGCCCACGGCAGCAGCTTCGGCGGTCTGCTCGTGTGGGCGGCGCTGTTCGGCTTCGGCGGCGCGTTCATATCGCTGCTCATGTCGAAGGCGCAGGCCAAGATGTTCATGGGCGTGCGCGTCATCGGACAGTCGGCCGACCCCACCGAGCAGTGGCTGCTGTCGGTGGTGGAGCATCACGCCCGCGGCGTGGGCGTCGGCATGCCCGAAGTCGGCATCTTCAACTCGCCGGAACCGAACGCCTTCGCCACCGGCGCCAGCCGCAACTCGGCGCTCGTGGCGGTGAGCACCGGGCTGTTGCAACGCATGAACCGGCAGGAGATCGAGGCCGTGCTCGGCCACGAGATGACCCACGTCGCGAACGGCGACATGGTGACTCTCACCCTGATCCAGGGCGTGGTGAACACCTTCGTGCTGTTGCTCGCGCGCGTGGTCGGCAACATCATCGACCGCGCGGTGTTTCGCTCCGATGACGGCCGCGGCATCGCCTCCTACGTGACCTTCTACGCGCTGCAGATCGCGTTCGGTCTGCTGGCGACGCCGATCGTCATGTGGTTCTCGCGCTGGCGCGAGTTCCGTGCCGATCGCGGCGGTGCGCAGCTGGCCGGTACGGGCAGCATGATCGCCGCGCTCGAGGAGCTGAAGCGGGTGCACGAGCCGCTGCCGGCCCGGCAGTTCGCCGCTTTCGGCATCGCCGATGGCAGCGTGGCGAGCGGCCTGCGCAGGCTCTTCATGAGCCATCCGCCGCTCGATGAGCGCATCGCGGCGTTGCGCCAGCTCGGCAGCCATTGAGCCCGGCCGCGCCGGAGCTGCTCGCGGGACTGCGCGAGATCCTCGGCGCCGACGGCATACTCACCGCGGACGCCGACTGCGCCCGCTACCTCAGCGATCACCGCCGCCTCTACCAGGGGCGCGCACGCGCCGTGCTGCGGCCGCGCACCGTGGCCGAGGTCGTGCGGCTGCTCGCGCTGTGCAACGCGCAGCGCGTCGGCGTGGTGCCCCAGGGCGGCAACACCAGCTACTGCGGCGGCGCGACGCCGGATGAATCCGGACAGCAGGTGGTGCTGTCGCTCGAGCGGCTCAACCGCATCCGCAGCGTCGATGCCGCCAACTACTCGCTGATAGCGGAAGCCGGCTGCGTGCTGGCACAGGTGCAGCGCGCCGCCGCGGATGCGCAGCGTTTCTTCCCGTTGAGTCTCGGCTCGGAAGGCAGCTGCCAGATCGGGGGCAACCTCTCGACCAACGCCGGCGGGACGGCGGTGCTGCGCTACGGCATGATGCGCGAGCTGGTGCTCGGACTGGAGGTGGTGCTGGCCGACGGCCGCGTGCTCGAGTCGCTGTCGGCGCTGCGCAAGGACAACACCGGCTACGACATCAAGAGCCTGTTCCTCGGCGCGGAAGGCACGCTCGGGGTGATCACGGCGGCCAGCCTCAAGCTGTTCGCCGCGCCGCGCGCCCACGCCACCGCCCTGGTCGCCATACCGGACGTACAGGCAGCCGTGACGCTGCTCGGCCAGCTGCGCGAAGTCAGCGGCGATGCGGTCACCTCATTCGAGCTCATGCCGCGCGTCGCCATCGAGCTGGCAGTGCGGCACCTCGAGGGCGTGAGCGATCCGCTGGCGCGGCCTTATCCCTGGTACGTGCTGTGCGAACTGTCGGCGGCACGCGCCGCGGCGCTCGGCGGCGTCCTCGAGGAGGCGCTGGCCGCGGCGCTCGGCGCCGGCACGGTGCTCGATGCGGCGCTGGCCCGCAGCGAGCGCGAGCGCGCCGCGCTCTGGCACCTGCGCGAGCATATCCCCGAGGCGCAGCGCCGCGAGGGCGCAGGGTTCAAGCACGACATCGCCGTGCCGGTGGCGGCGCTGCCGCAGTTCGTGGCGCGCGCCGGCGCGTGGCTGGACGCCCACGTCCCGGACGGACGGCTGGTGGCCTACGGCCACGTCGGCGACGGCAACCTGCATTTCAACGTCAGTGCGCGGCCGGACGCCGTGCGCACCGAGTTCCTGGCGCGCGCCGAGGACGTGCGCCGCGCCATCCACGACCTGGTGCACGAATTCGGCGGCAGTGTCAGCGCCGAGCACGGCATCGGGCGCCTCAAGGTCGGCGAGCTGGAACGCTACGCCGCGCCACTCGAACTGGAGCTGATGCGCGCGGTGAAGCGTGCCTTTGACCCGCACGGCATCATGAATCCGGGTAAGGTGCTGCGCCAGGAATGAGGAGGGGCGGATGGGCTATCGAGTGAGGCTCGGCGCGCTGTTACTGGGCGCGGTCACGGCCTGCAGCCAGCATCCCGGCCCGGCGCCGGCGCCGGGCGCAACGACGGCGCCGGCAGCGGCGGCACCGGCCGTCGCGCCCCCGGGCGCGGGGCCGCGCATCGTCATGTCACCCGACTTCGTGCACATCGAGTACCGCCTGTACGGGCACGGCGAGCCGGCGGTGCTGCTGGTACACGGCTGGGCCTGCGATGCCGACTACTGGCAGGGGCAGATCGAGCCGCTGGCGGCGCACTACACGGTGGTGGCCATGAACCTCGCCGGGCACGGCGCCTCGGGCAGCAACCGCAGCGACTGGTCGATCGCCAACTACGCGCAGGACGTGGCGGCGGTGGCGCGCGACATCCCCAATCGCCACCTGGTGCTGGTCGGACACTCCATGGGCGGCGCGGTCGTGCTGGCCGCCACCCCGCTGCTCGGCGACCGCGTCATCGGCATCATCGCCGTCGAGGCGCTGCGCACGGTGGGCCTGCCGCCGCTCAAGGCGCGCGACATCGAGCAGCGGGTGGCGCCGTTCCGCGCCGACTTCATCGGCGCCACGCGCCACATGGTCACCACGTCGCTGTTCCCCAAGGATGCCGACCACCTGCTGGTGCAGAAGGTCGCCTACGACATGTCGCTCGAGCCGGCGGCGGTCGCGGTGCCGAGCATGCAGGCACTGCTGGCGATGGACTTTGCGCCGCTCCTGCCGGCCATTCACGTGCCGGTCTACGCCATCAACTCGGACCTGGTGCCCACCGATGCGGCGCGCATCAGCAAGGCGCTCCCCGACTTCAGCCTCGACGTGCTCGGACACAGCCACTTTCCCATGCTCGAGGCCCCGCAGCGCTTCAACGCGCGCTTGCTGCAGGACCTGGGCGCGATCGCGGCGCGCGCCGCTCACTGAGCCAGCTCGTCCGAGTCCGGCGCGATCGCCCCGCAGCGCACCTGCAGCCAGCCGAGCTCGAGTGCGATGCGCTGCGTGTCCACCTGCGCCCAGGCGGTGGCAAAGGGGGCGTCGCCACCCTGCTCCTGCAGCAGCAGCAGCAGCGCGTCGCGATCGGGCGCAAACGGCCAGTCGCGCCCGTGCAGGGTCAGCTCCAGCGTGCGCCCGTCGGGTGTGACGAACTGTCCGTGGCCGCCCGCCTCGTACAGGTCGAGAGTCAGGAGCGGCTGCAGGTCGCGCCGCCGGCCGCTCGCCGACCAGGCCACACGGCAGGCATACAGGCGTGCTTCGCTGGGCTCGAAGCGGTTGAAGCCGATCACCTCCTGCTGCAGCTCGCCGTCGCTCTGGCGCAGCACCCGGCGGCGATACCAGTACAGGTCCTGGCTGATGAGCAGCTGGTAGTCCAGATAGCGCGCCGCGCCGGCGCTGTAGTCGAGACAGTGCCGCCCGAGCGTACCGCCGTGAAACTGGTCGCCGGCATGGTTCAGCAGCAGCTCGCAGCCGCTCGAGCTGGCCAGGTCCTTCCACGCCAGCTGCGCCAGCAGCGCCGGGCGATAGTTGAGGTGCGTCCAGCGCTGCGGCGCGAGGAAGGTGAACAGGCGCACCCGCACGACGTGTTCCTGGTCGCCGCGTGGCTCCAGCAGCATGAGCAGCTGGCGGCGCGGAACTTCCGGCTGGTCCTCGAGAAACTCCTCGAGGTACAGAACGTGCGCGCCGAGCCACGGCGCCGCCACCGGCGCCACGACGGTGCGCACGCGACGCTCGCTCTGCAGCGGCCACAGCGCCGCGCCGCGCTCCAGGCTCATCACCACCTGCTCGCTGGAGTCGCGCACGCCGGTCCACAGGTGCTGCAGGGCGGCGACGTCGCCACCGTCGGCGGCGCCCACGGCCGCCAGCCCCGCTGCCAGAAACTCCATCATGTGTGTTCGCCGCGTGCGGCGCGCTGTGGGCTAGGCTTCCTTGCGCGTGCGCACCAGACCCTCCTGGGCTGTGCTCGCCACCAGGCGCCCGTCGCGCGCGAACACGCCGGCGCGCGCAAAACCGCGGGCGCCGGAGGCGCTCGGGCTTTCCATGGCATACAGCAGCCAGTCATCGACGCGCAGCGGCCGGTGAAACCACATGGCGTGATCGATGCTCGCCATGACCAGGCTCGGATTGAGGAACGAGGTGCCGTGCGGCAGCGTCGCCGTGTCGAGCAGGAAGAAATCCGAGACGTACGCGAGGAGGCGCCGGTGCAGCGTCTCGTCGTCCGGCAGCGCGCCCACCGCCCGGAACCAGATCTCGCGCGCCGGCCGTTCGCGGCGCGGCCGCAGCAGGTCGAGCGGTTGCACCGTGCGGAACTCGAACGGACGCGGCTGCTCGAGGAAGCGCCGTACGCGCTCGGGCAAGCGCACCAGCAGTTCCTGCGGCGGCCGGCCGCTCTGGTCCGGCAGGCTCTCGGGAGCCGGCACCTGCGGCATGGGCACCTGGTGATCGAAGCCCGCTTCCGCGATCTGGAAGGAGGCGGTCATGTTGAAGATCTGCTGGCCGTGCTGGATCGCCACGATGCGGCGGTTGGCAAAGCTGTGACCGTCGAGACTGCGGTCGACCTCATAGACGATCGGGGCATTGCAGTCGCCGCGCCGCAGGAAGTAGGCGTGCAGCGAATGCACCGTGCGCCCCTCGACCGTAGCGGCCGCCGCCGTCAGCGCCTGGCCGAGCACCTGCCCGCCGAACACCTGCGGCGCACCGATGTCGCGGCTCGCGCCGCGGAACAGGTTGACCTCCAGTTGCTCGAGCTCGAGCAGCTGCAGCAGGTCGGCGAGGCGCTGGTCCATGGCCGGGTGCCTCAGCTCAGCTTGAACACCCCGTGCATCAGGGCGTTGTGGCCGGGAAAGGTGCACAGGTACTTGTACTCGGCGCCCTTCTTCAGGATCGACGCCGGGAAGGTGACGCTGTCGCTCTCACCGCCACCGACGATCTTGGTGTGCGCCAGCACGCGCTTGTCGCCGGCCGCCACGTAGTTGCTCGCCAGCCCGGCGCTCATGCCGGCGTTGGCCACCGCCGCGAAGTCGGCCGCGTTCACCAGCACCCAGTTGTGGCCCATGGCTTCCTTGGGCAGCTTGCCGGCGTGATGCAGGGTTACGGTGATCTCCTTGCAGGTGCCGGGCGCCGACAGTTCCTGCTTGTCGTACTGCATCTGATCGTTGCCCGAGATCTCGAGCTTGCACGGGTCGGCGTGCGCGTACAGCGGCAGGGCTAAGGCACCCAGCAGCGTGGCGGCGGCGGCGAGGTGGCGCATGCGTGTCATCATGAGGCTCCTTGCTGAGGTAGAGGTCAGTCCGGGACTCCCAGACGCTGGTGCATCACCGGACTCGTGGTCGTGTACTGCAGGAACTGCTTCTTCTGCGGGTACAGATGGTGCTGGATGGCGAAGGCGGCGAGTGCCGCCTCGTGAAAGCCCGACAGGATCAGCTTCTTCTTGCCCGGGTAGGTGTTGATGTCGCCGACGGCGAACACGCCCGGCAGGCTGGTCTGGAACTTCTCGGTGTCGACCCGCAGCGCCCGCTTCTCCAGCGCCAGGCCCCAGTCGGCGATCGGCCCGAGCTTGGGGTGCAGGCCGAAGAACACCAGGATCTGCTCCGCGGGCAGCTCCTCGATGCGCCCGTCCGGGGTCCGGATGCTGATGCCGCGCAGCGCGCCGTTCTCGAGCAGCAGCCCGTGCGGCAGCGCCTCGAAGCAACGCATGCGCCCGGCGGCTACCTGCTCCCGCATGCGCGCCACCGAGGCGGGCGCGGCGCGGAACTCGCTGCGCCGGTGCACCAGCGTCAGGCTGGCGGCGCGCGGCAGCAGCTCGAGCGTCCAGTCGAGCGCGGAATCGCCGCCGCCGAAGACCACCAGGTGGCGGCCGCCGAGCTCGGCGGCGTTGCGCACTCGATACTGGATGGCGCCGCCTTCGAATGGCTCGATCCCGGGGACACCGAGGCGCCGCGGCTGGAACGAGCCGAGGCCGGCCGCGATCACCACCGCGCCGGCATCGAAACTGACGCCGCCGGCGGTGGCCAGGTGGAAGCGCCCCTCGCGCGGGGTGAACTCCACCACCTCGTGACCCAGGTGCAGCTGCGGCTTGAACGGCTTGATCTGCTGCAGCAGACGGTCGACGAGCTCCTGCGCCCCGCACACCGGCAGCGCCGGGATGTCGTAGATCGGCTTGTCCGGATACAGCTCAGCGCACTGTCCGCCCGGGTGGCGCAGCGAGTCGACCACGTGCGCGGCGATGCCCAGCAGTCCCAGCTCGAACACCTGGAACAGCCCGCAGGGCCCGGCGCCGACGATGACGACTTCCGCGACAATGGGCGCCGCGCGGGCGGCGCTGGTTGCGATCTCGCTCAAGGCAGTGGCTTACGGCACACAAGGGCGACATACGCATTGTAGAGGTTCGGAGGAAGGTGCGTGCAAGTTGCGCCCCGCCGTATAGTAGGCGTGCCGCCGCATATGAAGGCCCGCGCATGATCAAGCTCAATATCAACGGCCGGGACACCCGGGTCGACGTCGATCCCGACATGCCGCTGCTGTGGCTGCTGCGCGATACGCTGGCGCTGACCGGCACCAAGTTCGGCTGCGGCATGGCGCTGTGCGGAGCCTGCACCGTCCACCTCGACGGTCAGCCGACTCGCGCCTGCGTCACGCCGGTGAGCGCCATCGGGGCGCGGCGGGTCACCACCATCGAGGGCCTGTCGCCCGACAGCAGCCACCCGGTGCAGCGCGCCTGGATCGAGCTCGACGTGCCGCAGTGCGGCTACTGCCAGTCGGGCCAGATCATGTCGGCGGCAGCCCTGCTGGCACACAAGCCGCAGCCCAGCGACGCCGATATCGACACCGCCATGGCGGGCAACATCTGCCGCTGCGGGACCTACCAGCGCATCCGCGCTGCCATCCACCGCGCCGCGGCACTCACGTCCGGCGCCTGATCGACACCACGAGGAAGGGAACTGTCTTGACGTCCAACGCAGAACTGCACCAGCGCCGCCAGCGCGCCGTCCCGCGCGGCGTGACCAACTCGCTCGCGGTGTATGCCGAGCGCGCCGCCAACGCCGAGATCTGGGACGTCGAGGGGCGCCGCTACATCGATTTCGCGAGCGGCATCTCGGTGCTCAACACCGGGCACGTGCACCCCAAGGTGCGCGCGGCGATCGCGCAGCAGCTCGACAAGCTCACCCATACCTGCTTCCAGGTGACGCCGTACGAGAGCTACGTGGCCCTCGCCGAGAGCCTGAACGCGCTCGCCCCCGGCGCCACACCCAAGAAGACCATCTTCCTCACCACCGGCGCGGAGGCGGTGGAGAACGCGCTCAAGATCGCGCGCTTCCACACCAAGCGCTCGGGCGTCATCGCTTTCTCGGGCGGGTTCCACGGCCGCACGCTCGCCTGCATCAGCCTCACCGGCAAGGTGCAGCCCTACAAGACCGGCTTCGGCCCGATGCTGCCCGAGATCTATCACCTGCCTTTCCCGATGCCCTACCACGGCATCACCGTGGAGGACTCGCTGGACTCGCTCGAACAGCTGTTCAAGGCCGACGTCGACCCGCAGCGCGTGGCGGCGATCATCATCGAGCCGGTGCTCGGTGAGGGCGGCTTCTACGCCGCACCGGCGGAGCTGCTGCGGCGGCTGCGCAGCGTGTGCGACAGCCACGGCATCGTACTGATCGCCGACGAAATCCAGTCCGGCTTCGGCCGCACCGGGCGCATGTTCGCCATCGAGCACGCCGGCATCGAGCCTGATCTGATCACCGTCGCCAAGAGCGTCGCCGGCGGCGTGCCGCTGTCGGCAGTGATCGGCAAGGCCGACATCATGGACTCGCCGGGACCGGGCGGACTGGGCGGCACCTTCGCCGGCTCGCCGCTGGGCTGCGCGGCGGGGCTGGCGGTGCTCGAGGTGATGCGCGAGGAGCAGCTGCTGCAGCGCGCCCAGGAGATCGGCCGCTTCATGAGTTCACGCCTCAAGGGACTGCAGGTGCGCTTCCCCTGCGTCGGTGAGGTGCGCAACCTCGGCGCGATGGTGGCGCTCGAGCTGGTCCGCAACGGGCGCGCCGACGCTCCGGACGCAGAGCTCACCAAGGTGCTGGTGCAGGCGGCCGGCCGCGCCGGTCTCGTGATCCTCTCCTGCGGCGTCTACTCCAACGTAATCCGCTTCCTCGCGCCGCTCACCATCAGCGACGCCCTGCTCAAGGAGGGCTGCAACCTGTTCGAGCAGGCGCTGGAGGAAGTCGCCGGCAGCGGCGCGCGCGCCAAGGCGGTCTGAACGCCCGCGGGCGGGGACGCCCTCAGGCGCGCCCGGCGTTGGCGTCGGTCGGGGTGTGGAAGTACTCGCTCTCGGAGGCCAGCTGCTCGATCAGACGCTTGAGCTCGGCCATGCGGCCCTGGGCGGTGCTGATCGGCATGCAGTCCTGGCAGCGCGGGTCGCCGCAGGGCTGACGTGAGTACAGCCAGTACTGAATCGCCCCGGCCAGCAGCCCGTCGGCAATGTCCCACAGGTCAGCGTCCTTATCCTTGTCCGCGATCTTGTTCCCCAGATCGACGGCCTTGGAAAACGCCGCGTCAAACGTATCAGCGAGCTCGCTCATGCTGTCCGCCGCCCTTCATCTTTGGCCGCTAGTATAGGGCAAGACCGCGGCCCACCGGCCCCCGCCCTCCCCCGGCGCCCCGCTCCCCTCGTCCCCCACGGCGCTCCCGGCAGCCACGTTCGCGCAGTCGGTCACGTGCTGCATCGCCGATATGCGAAGCCGGCCACGGAAGACGGCGGAACGCGGCGCGATGATGTGGGAGGCAAAGACCATGGTTAAGGATGGAGCGGGACCGCGATGACGGGTCCTCAGCCGGTCGCGGCTTATGTCGCATATGTAACCCATGACCGAGACGACCCAGGCCCCGAATCCATCGCTGGCGGCGCGCCGCCGCCTGCGCCTGCCGCGCCTGGGGATCGGCTGGCGCCTGACGCTCGGGCTGGCCGCGGTGGCCGCCCTTCTCATCATCGGCGAGGAGCTCGCGGCCCGCACCACCCGGGCGGCGCTCGAGGCCGTGCGCAGCATGCAGAACGAGCACGAGCCGCTCGCCAACAGCGCCAACGCCGTGCTCGGGAAACTCCTCGCCTATGACCGCGCCGTGGGCGAGTTCGTCCAGGCTCGCAGCGGCGCCAACTTTACCCGCATCACCGACGCCGGCGACGCGCTCGAGGGCGCCGTCGGCAGCTACTTCGACAACGCTCCCGCGCAAGTCGTCGCTGCGGCGGCCGGGCTGCGCGCCCAGCTGACGCGGCACATCGCCAATTCCGGGCAGCTCGCGAGCCGCGCGGCCCAGCGCGCGCAGTGGAGTAATGCGCGCCAGGCGGCACTAAACCGCGTGT
>JANWKR010000138.1 GCA_025451275.1 Steroidobacteraceae bacterium | reverse complement strand
CCGGCGTTCATGGCGGGCGAGATCCGCAACCCGCAGCGCAACCTGCCGCTGGCGCTCATCAGCGGCGCGCTGTGTGTCATGGCGGTGTACCTGGTGGTCAACGTCGGCTTCCTGTACGCGCTGGCGCCGGCGCAGATGGCCGGCTCGAAGCTGATCGCCGCCGACGTCGCCGCCCAGATTCCCCTGCTCGGCGGCACCGGCACCGCCGTGATCGCGGCGGCGGTAGTGGTCTCGGCGTTCAGCGGCCTCAACGCCTCGATGATGACCGGCTCGCGCGTGTTCTTCGCCATGGCGGACCGCGGGCTGTTCTTCCGCGCCGCGGCGCGCGTCTCCAAGCGCTTCGACACGCCCTCGGTCGCCATCTGGCTCGCCACGGCGCTCGGGGTTGCGTACGTGCTCGAGAACGATTTCGCGCAGCTCGCCGACAAGTTCATCCTCGGCATCTGGCCGTTTTACGCGCTCACCGTGGCGGCGGTGTTCGTGCTGCGCCGGCGCCGCCCCGACCTGCCACGGCCGTACCGCGTGGTCGGCTATCCGCTGGTGCCGGCGGCGTTTCTGCTGGCCTCGGCGTTCATGGTGCTGAACGCGCTCTACACCGATCCGCGCAACACCGGCATCACGCTGCTCATCATCCTCGCCGGCGTGCCGGTGTACGCGCTGCGGATGCGCTTGATCGGCCGCGCACCGCACGCCTGAGCGGCGCGCGCTTCGTATAAGATGGCGCGCTCTCGCGAGGGCCCCATGAGCGTGCACGTGTCCAACAAGAGCGCCAAGGCGTTCGTTTTCGTCGTCGTGCTGATCGATTCGATCGGCTTCGGTCTGATCCTGCCGGTGCTGCCGCAGCTCATCATGCAGCTGACCGGCGTGACGGTGGACCGCGCCGCGGTCTACGGCGGCGGCCTGTCGTTCGTGTACGCGCTCATGCAGTTCTTCTGCGCGCCGGTACTCGGCAACCTCAGCGACCAGTTCGGCCGCCGGCCGGTGCTGCTGTTCGCACTGCTGGCGCTCGGCTGCGACTACCTCATCATGGGATTCGCGCCCACGATCGCGTGGCTGTTTGTCGGGCGCCTGCTCGCCGGCTGCGCCGGCGCCTCCTTCACGCCCGCCTATGCCTACATGGCGGACATCACCGAGCCGAAGAAGCGCGCGCAGAGCTTCGGGCTGCTGGGCGCCGCCTTCGGCATCGGCTTCATCGTGGGTCCGGCGATCGGCGGGCTGATCGGCACTCTGGGGCCGCGCGCGCCATTCTTTACCGCCGCGGCCATCGCGCTCGCCAACAGCGCCTTCGGCCTGTTCGCCCTGCCGGAGTCGCTGCCGCGCGAGTCGCGGCGCGCTTTCCACTGGGGCCGCGCCAACCCGCTCGGCACGCTCAGGCAGATGCGCCGCTACCCGGTCGTGGGCCTGCTGCTGCTGGCGCTGTTCCTCTGGCAGCTCGGGCACCAGGTGCTGCCCAGCACCTGGGCGTTCTACACCATCAGCAAGTTCCACTGGAGCACCGCCCAGGTCGGCTGGTCGCTCACCTTCGTCGGTGCGCTGATGGCCGTGGCCCAGGGCATGCTGACCAAGGTGCTGATCCCGAAGCTCGGCGGCGAGCGCCGCGCGGCTCTCTTCGGCATGGCCGCCGCGGTGCTGGCCTACGTCGGCTACGCGTTCGCCACCCAGGGCTGGATGATCTACGTGGTGGCCCTGACCACCTTCATCTTCGCGCTCGCCTATCCGTCCATGAACGCGATCGCCTCGCAGCAGATCCCCGCCAACGCCCAGGGCGAGCTGCAGGGCGCGGTCGCTGGCCTCTACAGCCTGAGCTCGATCTTCGGGCCGCCGCTCATGACGTCGGTGCTCGGCTATTTCTCCCGGCCGGCCGCGCCGCTGCATTTTCCGGGCGCCGCCTTTCTCACCGCGGCGGTGCTCGCCATCGCCTGCGCGGCGGTGTTCCTCAAGGCGCTGCGACACGCGCCCCCGCCGCCCGTCGCCCCCGTCGCCTCTCCCTGAGCCCGAGGACCGCGATGCCCCGCCCGCACGCCTGTGTCTGTGCCGCCCTCGCTTTGGCCGTGGCCGGGATGGCGTACGGCGCCGCACCGGCCGCTCCGCGTGCGGGGCGGCCGCCGGTGCGCCACGTGTTCGTGCTGCTGCTCGAGAACCAGTCGTACGAGAGCGCCTTCGGCGGCAGCTCGCCAGCCCCGTATCTGGCACGCACGCTGCCGGCACGCGGCGCGCTCCTCACGCGCTTCTTCGCCATCGCGCACTCGAGCCTGCCGAACTACATCGCGCTGGTGAGCGGGCAGGCGGCGAACGAGGAGACGCAGCTCGACTGCCCGTTCTTCGGCGAGTTCGTGCCCGAGGCGGCCGCACTCGACGCAAACGGCCAGCTGCCCGGCAAGGGCTGCGTGTATCCGCGACTGGTGCCCACGCTCCCCGACCAGCTGGAGGCCGCGGGCTTCACCTGGAAGGGCTACATGGAGGACATGGGCAAGGACCCCGCGCGCGAGTCGGCGAGCTGCGGCCACGTGCCGGTCGGCACCACCGAGACCACCAACGGCGCGAGCCCGCGCGATCAGTACGCGGCCAAGCACAACCCGTTCATCTATTTCCACTCCATCATCGAGGACCGCGTGCGCTGCGATGCGCACGTGGTCAATCTCGTGCATCTGCGCGATGACCTGAGGAGCGTCGCCACCACGCCCAACTACGCCTTCATCACCCCGAACCTGTGCAACGACGGGCACGATCCGCGCTGCGTCGACGGCCGGCCCGGCGGACTTACCGCCATCGACGCCTTCCTGCGGGAGTGGGTGCCGCTGATCGAGGCGGCGCCGGCGTTTCGCGCCGACGGCCTGCTGGTCATCACCTTCGATGAGTCGGTCGGTGCGGACTCCCGCGCCTGCTGCGGCGAGCGGGCGCTGCCGGGCGCCAGGTTCCAGCCCGGCTTCAACGGCCCCGGTGGCGGGCGCATCGGCGCGGTCGTGCTGTCGCCATTCGTGAGGCCCGGCACCGTCTCGGCCGTCCCCTACAACCACTACTCCCTGCTGCGGACCGTGGAGGCGAGCTTCGGACTGCCCGGGCTCGGCTACGCTGCGGCGCCGGGACTGCGTGCCTTCGGGGCCGACGTCTTTACGGCCGCAGCCGCGGCCGGCCACTGACGCGCGCGCGCAACTGGTTCGACAAATAGCTGCCGAGGCAGTAATATCATCGGCAGCAATCTGCCACGGTCAGTAGCCGGCGATGAACCGCAGGAGTCTTGCCAAGGCCGAGCCGCGCGTGGCGGCCGCGCCCCGCGAGGAAGGGCTGAGCGTCGGGGCGCTCATGGGCCGGGCGCGCGCCTCGTTCCTGTCCGCGCTCGACACCAAGCTCGAGCAGTTCGGACTGAACAGCATGCAGTTCGCGGTGCTCAAGCACCTCTCGGACGGGGCCGCCAACACCGCCGCCGACCTGTGCCGCCTCATGCACCACGACACCGGTGCGATGACGCGCCTGCTCGACCGGCTCGAGGAGAAGGGCCTGGTGCGGCGCGAGCGCGGCCGTGTCGACCGGCGCGTCGTGCTGCTGCGCGTGGCGGGGGCGGGCCGCGCGCTGCTGCCGCGGCTGCGGGCCCTCGCTACCGCGGTGGTCGAGGCGCACCTGGCAGGCTTCAGCGCGGCCGAGGTTGGGGCACTCAAGGACTACCTCGGACGGATGATCGCGAACGGCCAACTCGGCGGGCAGAATCACTCCCTCGCTGGAGGCGCCGATTCATGATCCGTCGAACGATCCTGCTGCTGACGGGCGTCTCCCTGGCGCTGGCCGGCTGCGTCGACCGCGGCGGCTGGAAGCCGGCCACGCAGCGCACCCCGCAATCGCTCGAGGCCACGCGCTCGCTCGGCGGTGCGCCGGTCGATGCGGCGGCGTGGCCGCAGGATGCCTGGTGGCACCGCTACGGTGACGCGCAGCTCGACGCGCTCGTCGAGGAAGCCATCAAGGACAGCCCGTCGCTGACCACCGCCGAGGCGCGGCTGCGCGCCGCCCAGGCGCAGGCGGTGGCGGCGCGTGGCGCGCGCCTGCCGTCGGCGACGCTCAACGCCGAGACCACGCGCCAGCGCTACCCGGAGCACTACCTGTTTCCGCCGCCGTTCGCCGGCAGCTACATCACCGACGGCCGCACCGCGCTCGACTTCAGCTACGACCTGGATTTCTGGGGCAAGAATCGCGCGCTGCAGGCTGCGGCCCGTTCCGGCGTGGAGGCGGCGCAGGCCGACCGGGCCGCGGCGCGGCTGGCGCTCGCCGTGGCGGTCGTGCAGGCCTACATCCAGCTCGACCTGCAGTACGCACTGCTCGACGTAACCAACGACAACCTCAAGCAGCAGCAGTCGATCCTCGAGCTCACGCAGCAGCGCGTGACGGCGGGACTGGAGAACACCGCGCGCGTCAAGCAGTCGGAAGGGCAGCTGGCGCTGATCCGCGCCGGACTCGCCTTCGTCCAGGCCAACATCGATCTGGCGCGCAACCAGCTCGCCGACCTGGTCGGCGCCGGCCCGGACCGCGGCCGCGACCTCACGCGCCCCCGGCTGGCGGCCCCGGACGGCTTCGCGCTGCCGGCCGCGCTGCCGGCCGACCTGCTCGGACGGCGTCCCGACGTCGCCAGTGCCCGCGCCCAGGTGGAGTCCGCCGCCTACGGCGTCAAGGCGGCCGAGGCGCAGTTCTATCCCAACGTGAACCTGACCGCGTTCGCCGGCTTCCAGAGCCTCGGCCTGTCGCAGCTGTTTGACGTCTCCGATCGCATCGTCGGCGGCGGCGCGGCGCTGTCGCTGCCGGTATTCAACCGCGACGCGCTGCGCGGCAACCTGTACACCCGCCAGGCCCAGGTCGACCAGTCGGTGGCGCAGTACAACCAGACGCTGCTGGATGCGGTGCGCGAGGTCGCCGACGTGGTGGCCAACTGGCGTGCGCTCGAGCACCAGACTGCCGAGCTGCGCATCGCGCTCGATGACGCGCAGCGCTCCTACGACCTGACCAGCGAGCGCTACCGCGCCGGGCTCGACAATTACCTGAGCGTGCTGTCGAGCGAGAACCAGGTGCTGCTGGCGCAGGGCCTGCGCGCCGAGCTGCAGGCGCGCCGCCTCACCTTCAGCGTCGACCTGGTACGCGCGCTCGGCGGCGGCTACGGCGCGCCCGCCTCCTGAGAGTCCGCCCCATGGACGCCACGGTCGACACCGCTCCCACGACTGCCCGGCAGCTCAAGCAGCGCCGGAGGCTGTGGCTGGTGATCGTCGCGGTGGCACTGGTGGTGGCCGCCCTGGCCATCACGGCCTGGTGGCTGCTGTACGCGCGCTACTACGAGAGCACCGATGATGCCTATGTCGCCGGCGACATGGTCACCGTCATGCCGCAGGTCGCGGGCACGGTGGTCGCGATCGGCGCCGACGAGACCGACCTGGTGCGCGCCGGGCAGATGCTGGTGAGGCTCGATGCCACCGACGCGCGCATCGCGCTGCAGGACGCCGAGCAGCAGCTGGCGCGCACCGTGCGCCAGACGCACACGGTGTTCGCCAACCGCGACCAGCTCGAGGCGGTGGTCGGCCAGCGCCGCGCCGACCTCGCGCGGGCGCAGGCGGACTACGACCGGCGCAAGGACCTCACCGCGAGCGGTGCGGTATCGGCCGAGGAACTTGGCCACGCGCGCGATGCGCTGAGCGCGGCGCGCGATGCACTGACCGCGGCGCAGAAGAATCTCGCCGCCGGGCTCGCCCTCATCGGTCGCACCGGCGTGGCCGACAACCCCGACGTAAAGGCCGCGGCCACGCAGGTGGAGCGCGCCTGGCTGACCCTGCAGCGCACCACCGTGCACGCCCCGGTGACCGGCTACCTCGCGCGCCGCAGCGTGCAGCTCGGCGAGCGCATCGCTCCGGGCGCGGCACTGATGGCGATCGTGCCGCTCGAGCGGCTGTGGGTGGAAGCGAACTTCAAGGAAGTGCAGCTGACACACATGCGCATCGGCCAGCCGGTCAAGGTGGTCAGCGACCTGTACGGCGGGCGCATCGAGTATCACGGCCGCGTCGCCGGGCTCGGCCTCGGTACCGGCGCGGCCTTCGCGCTGCTGCCGGCGCAGAACGCCACCGGCAACTGGATCAAGGTGGTGCAGCGCGTGCCGGTGCGCGTCGCGCTCGAGCCGCGCGAGCTCGAGGCGCACCCGCTGCGCATCGGCCTGTCCACCAAGGCGACGGTGTCGGTGGGCGATGACTCCGGGCCGCAGCTCGCGCCGGCGCCGCGCAGCTCGCCCGTGCTCAGCACCAGTGCCTACGACGTGGATCGCAGCGAGGTCGAGTCGCGCATCGCGCAGATCATCAGCGACAACGCTGCCGAGGCATCACCGCAGTCCGCGGCTCACTCGAGCTTGAGGTAGCACAGCGGCAGCGCAGTGGTGGACTTGATGGTCTCGAGGGCGAAGCTCGCACTCACGTCCTGGAACTCCACCGTCGAAATCAGCCGCTTGTACACCACGTCATAGGCGTCGATGTCCGGCACCACGATGCGGATCAGGTAGTCGACGTCCCCGCTCATGCGGTGGATCTCCGTGACCTCGGGGATGTCGCGCACCGCAGCCACGAACCTGCTGAACCAGGCCTCGCTGTGGTTGCCCGTCTTGAGGGTGACGAACACGGTCGTGCCGACGTTGAGCGCGTGCGCGTCGAGGAGCGCGACGGTATGGCGGATGACTCCCTGCTGCTGCAGCTTCTGGATGCGCCGCCAGCAGGGGGCCTTCGACAGTCCGACCCGGTCGGCGATCTCGGCCGCCGTCAGGCCGCCGTCATTCTGGAGCTGTTCCAGGATTTTGGCATCGAGCTTATCCATGAAACGTTATCTCCCATTTTTCAACTGCTACGCAACATTGTTGCGCAATGGACTAGCGGCTGCCACGCTTTCGCAACCCTGTAGCCCGGGTATATCTATAGTATTAATGGTTATGAGCCCTATACGCGCCTTTACCGAGCATCCCGCCTCCGTCGGCGAGAGCTACGGCGAGCACATGGGCCAGGCGGTGTGCTTCGGCAGCCGCATGGTGCTGGCCGGACTCGCCTGTCTGGTGCACGGCGTGCTGCCGTTCCTGTTCGTGCGCACCGGCAGCCGCACCATCAACGAGCTCAATGAGCGCATGGTGCGCAACCGGCGCACCGCCGTCCTCTCGCTCGCGAACGACAAGCGGCTGCCGCTGTAGCCGTGCGCGCACTGCTGCGGGCGTTCACACCCGCGCTGGCTGCGGCGCGCGCGGCCGCCCCGGGGCTGATGGTGGCCATCGCGCTCGCCGCGGTGGCGCGCGGCGTGGCCGCGCAGCTCGCCGCCGGTGCCGTTGGACTACCGAAGTTTCCCCTCAGCCCCGTCATGTGCGCCGTCGCGCTCGGCATGCTGTGGCGCAACACCATCGGCGTGCCCGCCTGGGCCACCAGCGGGCTCAACTGGGCCATGCATCGGCTGCTGCGCGTCGGCATCGCGCTTGTCGGCCTGCGGCTCACCCTGGGCGGGGCCACCGCGATCGCACTCACCGCGCTGCCGGTGGCGCTCACCTGCCTCGTGGTGGCGCTGGCATCGGGCTTCGCCATCTCGCGGCTGCTGAGCGTGCCGCGGCGCCTGGGGATCCTGCTCGCCATCGGCACCGCCGTGTGCGGCTGCACGGCGGTGGTGGCCATGTCACCGGTGATCCGTGCCCGGCACGCCGAGACGGCGTTCGCGGTCACCTGCGTGGTGCTGTTCGGCTGCGTCGCCATGCTGCTCTATCCCTGGGTCGCCGGGCACTTCTTCGGCGGCTCGCCCGTGCACGCCGGCATCTTCCTCGGCACCGCGATCCACGACACCTCGCAGGTCATCGGCGCGGCGCTCATCTACTCGCAGCAGGCGGCGGCGCCGGCGGCGCTGGCCGCCGCCAGCGTCGCGAAATTGCTGCGCAATCTGTCCATCGCCGTGCTGATCCCGCTCGCGGCGTGGCTGGCACAGCGGCATGAGGCGCAGGAGGGCGGCGGCGCCGGCGCCGAGGCCGGCGCGCGCCGTCCGCCGCTCGTGCCGTTCTTCGTCGTGGCGTTCGTGGGCTTCATCGTGCTGCGCACCGCCGGCGATGCGCTGTTCGGTTCGGCGCCGCTGTGGCCACGCCTGGTGCACACCGGCTTCGACGCCTCGGATCTGTTCCTCACCTGCGGCATGACGGCGGTGGGCCTGTCGGTCTCGTTTACCGACATGTGGCGTATCGGCTGGCGGCCGCTGGCCGCCGGCTTCATCGTGGCGACGCTGGTCGGCAGCTGCAGCCTGCTGCTCACCAGCGGCATGCTGCACTTCTTCCCCTGAGGCGTTCCCGGCGGGAATCGCGCGACTCACGCTACACTGCGCAGCGGCGCCGGCTGCGGCGCGGACACTCACGAGGCGAGCGATGGCGAGTTCACGACGGCGCGCGTCGCGCCAGGCGGCCATGAACGCGGTGCGCACGCTGCTGCGCTGGGCCGGCGAGGAGCCGCGTCGCGAGGGGCTGCGCGATACCCCGCAGCGCGTCGTGGACGCCTACCGCGACTGGTTCTCCGGCTACGAAATCGACCCGGCCGCCTATTTACGCCGTACCTTCGAGGAGGTCGGCGGCTACGACGAGCTGATCGTGCTGCGCGACATCTCCTTTGAGTCGCACTGTGAGCACCACATGGCTCCGATCATCGGCCGCGTGCACATCGGCTACCTGCCGGCGGACAAGGTGGTCGGCATCAGCAAACTGGCGCGCGTGGTCGACGGCTACGCCCGGCGCTTCCAGGTGCAGGAGAAGCTGACCGCGCAGATTGCCGACTGCATCACCGAGGTGCTCAAGCCGCGCGGCGTGGGCGTGGTGGTGGACGCGGTACACCAGTGCATGACCACCCGCGGCGTGCACAAGCGCGGGGTGTCGATGGTGACCAGCCGCATGACCGGGGTGTTCCGCTCGGACGCGCGCACCCGCGCCGAGTTCCTGCGCTTCATCGGCATCGCCGGAGCACAGCAGGTCTAGCGCCGGCGGCGTTGCACCCTCAGGCGGTCGCTGCGGCCTCGGCGCGCGCCGCGCGCTTGCGCTCCTGCTCCTTGAGGAAGCGCTTGCGGATGCGGATCGAGGCCGGCGTCACCTCGACCAGCTCGTCGTCGGCGATGAATTCGACCGCGTACTCCAGCGTCAGCTGGATCGGCGGCGTGAGCAGGATGGCGTCGTCCTTGCCGGCGGCGCGGATGTTGGTGAGCTTCTTGGTCTTGATCGGATTCACGACCAGGTCGTTGTCGCGGCTGTGGATGCCGATGACCATGCCCTCGTAGAGTTTCTCGCCCGGGCCGACGAACAGCCGTCCGCGCTCCTGCAGATTGAACAGCGCGTAGGCCACCGCCTCGCCGTTCTCGTTGCTGACCAGCACGCCGTTGTGGCGGTCGGGGATCTCGCCCTTGACCGTGGCGAAGCCGTCGAAGATGTGACTCATGAGCCCGGTGCCGCGGGTCAGGGTGAGGAACTCGCCCTGGAAGCCGATCAGCCCGCGCGCCGGCACCCGGTACTCGAGCCGCACGCGGCCGTTGCTGTCGACGCTCATGTCGGACAGCTCGGCGCGCCGGCCGCCGAGCGCCTCCATCACCGCCCCCTGGTGCTCCTCCTCGATGTCAACGGTGAGGGCCTCGTAGGGCTCGTGCACCTCGCCGTCCACGAGCTTGGTGAGCACCTGCGGACGCGACACGGCGAGCTCGTAGCCCTCGCGGCGCATGTTCTCGAGCAGTATCGTCAGGTGCAGCTCGCCGCGGCCCGAGACGCGCAGCACGTCCGGCTCGTCGCTGTCCTCGACGCGCAGCGCGACGTTCGACTGCAGCTCGCGGTACAGCCGCTCGCGCAGCTGGCGGCTGGTGACGAACTTGCCCTCGCGGCCGGCGAGCGGCGAGGTGTTCACCTGGAAGTTCATCTGCAGCGTCGGCTCGTCCACCGCGATCGGCGGCAGGCCGTCCGGATGCTCGCGGTCGCAGACCGTGAGCCCGATGTTCACCGCCTCGATGCCGGTGACGGCGACGATGTCGCCCGCACTGGCTTCCTCGACCGGCAGTCGCTCCAGGCCGGTGAAGGTCAGCACCTGGCCGACTTTCGCCTCGCCGCGCTCCTCGTTGCCGTAGCGCAGCGCCACCGTCTGGCCGGGGCGCACCACGCCGCGGCGGATGCGGCCGATGCCGATACGGCCGACGTAGGAGTTGTAGTCGAGAGTGGAGATCTGCAGCTGCAGCGGCAGGTCGGCCTGCGCCGCCGGCGGCGGCACGTGCGTGAGGATCGCCTCGAACAGCGCCGACATGTCCGGTCGGCGCTCGGTGTAGTCGGTGCTCGCCCAGCCCTGCAGTGCCGAGGCATAGATCACCGGGAAATCGAGCTGGGCGTCGCTGGCGCCGAGCTTGTCGAACAGGTCGAAGGTCTGGTCGATGACCCACGCCGGGCGGCTGCCGGGCCGGTCGATCTTGTTGACCACCACGATGGCGTTGAGGCCCTGGGCGAGCGCCTTGCGCGTGACGAAGCGCGTCTGCGGCATCGGCCCCTCGACCGCATCGACCAGCAGCAGCACCCCGTCCACCATCGACAGTACGCGCTCGACCTCGCCGCCGAAGTCGGCGTGTCCGGGCGTGTCGACGATGTTGATGCGCGTGCCGCCGTACTCGATGGCGCAGTTCTTGGCCAGGATGGTGATGCCGCGCTCACGCTCGATGTCGTTCGAATCCATGATGCGCTCGCCCATGCGCTCGTGCGCGGCGAAGGTACCGGACTGCTTCAGCAGGCAGTCGACCAGGGTGGTCTTGCCGTGATCGACGTGCGCGATGATGGCGATGTTGCGGATCGGGCGATTCATGGGTTGCGGCGGCACTGCGGAGCCGCGCCCGGCGGCGGGCCGGGTCACAAAAAGGGTGCGCAGGGTAGCAGATTCGTCCGACCGCCGCTGTGTTTCAGCCCCCGTGGGGGTGACCAATGCGCAGCGCCGCCACCGCCAGCCGCACCTCCACGAAGAAGGCAATAAAGGCTGCGCTCAGGCACACCATGGCGCCGACGAACAGCAGCGCGATCACGATGCCGAGCTCCGAGGCGAGGAAGGCGTTGGCGAACAGCGTCACCACGACCAGTGCGACCAGCAGCGCGGCGATCGTGCACAGCGAGATCGCGACGTTGATGTAGTGCGCGCGCCGCGCCAGCACCTGCAGGGCGGCGTGCACCTGGGGCGCCACGCCCGGGTGACTGGCGAGCTTCGCCTCGAGGGCGCGGGCGCGGTCGACGATGCGCGACAGGCGATTGGTCAGCACGCCGAGGGTCGCCGCCACCCCCGACAGCAGGAACACCGGTGCGACCGAGGACTGGACCAGATGGGCGATATCCATGGCAGGGCAGGGCTTTCCCGGAGCGGGGTTTTCCGGCGCAGGGCGTCTTGTACCATAGTGCGGCGGGGCGGGAAGCAGGCTGTTGCGGCCGGCCGTGCACTGTTGTACGCTCGTTCAACAAGCCTCGCTGGACGGGTTCTCAGCCATGAAAGTCAGTTCCCTGCACCGCGTCGACGCCGCCGCGCCGGCCGACCTGGAGGCGCTCAGCCTGCCGGCGTGGATCTACCGCGATCACGAGTTCTTCGAGCGCGAGCGGCAGGCGATTTTCCGCAACAGCTGGCAGGTGGTGTGCCACCTCAACGACATCCCCAAGCCGGGCGACTATCACACCTTCGAGTTTTTCGGCGAGTCGGTGTTCGTGGTGCGTGGCCAGGACGGCAACGTGCGCGCCTTCCACAACGTCTGTCGCCATCGCGCCGCGCGCCTGGTCGACGGGCAGAGCGGCCACTGCGCCGGCCGCATCACCTGCCCGTACCACGCCTGGAGCTACGCCTTCGATGGGCGTCTGGTCGGGGTGCCCAACAGGGAGGCCTTCAGCCGGCTCGACACCACGCGCCACGGCCTCGCCAGCCTCGAGCACGAGGTGTTGCTCGGCTTCGTGTTCGTGCGCTTCGCGCCGGGTCTGCCGAGCGTGCAGGAAATGGCCGGCCCGTATCTGCATGAGCTGGCGCCGTACCGGATGGAGGAGCTGCAGCCGATGGGCCGCGTGTCACTGCGCCCGCGGGCGGTGAACTGGAAGAACGTCGCCGACAACTTCTCCGACGGCCTGCACATCCCCGTGGCGCACCCGGGACTCACGCGCCTGTTCGGCCGCGGCTACGGCATCGAGGCCAAGCCGTGGATCGACAAGATGTGGGGCACGCTGCGCGATACACCCTCCAACAACTGGTCCGAGCGGCTCTACCAGCACTTCCTGCCGAAGGTCGGGCATCTGCCGCCCGAGCGGCAACGCCTGTGGACCTACTTCAAGTTGTGGCCGAACGTCGCCTTCGACATCTACCCCGACCAGATCGACTTCATGCAGTTCCTGCCGATCTCGCCGACCGAGACCCTGATCCGCGAGATCGCCTACGTGCATCCCGACGCGAGCCGCGAGATGCGCGCCGCGCGCTACCTCAACTGGCGCATCAACCGCCGCGTCAGCCTCGAGGACAAGACCCTCATCGAGCGGGTGCAGGCGGGCATGGGCTCGAGCAGCTACAGCTCCGGCCCGCTGAGCGAGGGCGAGGTGTGCCTGCGCAGCTTCGCGCGGCGCATGCGCAGCCTGATCCCCGAGAGCAGGCTGCCGCACGCTCCGGCGCGGGGCTGGAGCCATGGCTGATCCGGGGCGCGGCGGTGACGGCCGCTGCGATGCCCTGATCATCGGTGGCGGCCACAACGGCCTGGTGTGCGCGGCCTACCTGGCGGCCGCCGGCCTCAAGATCACGGTGCTGGAGCGGCGCGAGGTTCTCGGCGGCGCCGCCATCACCGAGGAATTTCATCCCGGCTTCCGCAACTCGGTCGCGTCCTACACCGTCTCGCTCCTGAACCCCAAGATCATCCGCGAGCTGGACCTGGCGGCGCACGGCCTGCGCGTGGTCGAGCGCCGCGCGGCCAATTTCCTCCCGACCAGCGACGGGCGCTACCTGCTCACCGGCGAGGGCCGCACGCAGAGCGAGGTCGCGCGCTTCTCGGCGCGCGATGCGGCGCGCCTGCCGGAGTACGGCGCGCGGCTCGAGGCGATCGCGGATGTGCTGCGCGACCTGGCCCTCACCACCCCCCCGAACGCCACCGCCGGCGGCTGGCGCGAGGTGCTGCCGGAGCTGCTGCGCGCGGCGCGCGTCGGCGGGCGCCTGCGCCGCCTCGACATGCGGCTGCGGCGCGAGCTGCTGGCCCTGTTCGCCATGTCCGCGGGCGACTACCTCGACAACTGGTTCGAGAGCGACCCCATCAAGGCGGTGTTCGGCTTCGACGGCGTGGTCGGCAACTACGCCAGTCCGTATTCGCCGGGTTCCGGCTACGTGCTGCTGCACCACGTGTTCGGCGAGGTGAACGGCAAGCGCGGCGTCTGGGGTCACGCCATCGGTGGCATGGGCTCAATCACCCAGGCCATGGCCAAGGCCGCCGTCGCCCGCGGCGCGCTGTTGCGCGTGGCGACGCCGGTGCGCGAGGTGCTGGTCGAGGGCGGGCGCGCCGTCGGGGTGGTGACCGAGTCGGGCGAGACGCTGCGGGCGGCGGCGGTGATCTCCAACCTCAATCCCAAGCTCCTGTACCTGAAGATGTTCGCCCCCGGCACGCTGCCGCCTGAGTTCCATGAGCACATGAGCCACTGGCGCTGCGGCTCGGGCACGTTCCGCATGAACGTGGCGCTCTCGGAGCTGCCGGACTTCACCTGCCTGCCGGGCCGCACGCCGGCCGACCACCACACCGCCGGCATCATCATCGCGCCCACGCTCGCCTACATGGAGCGCGCGTACTTTGATGCCCGCTCGCACGGCTGGTCGCGCGCGCCGATCGTCGAGGTGGTCATCCCCTCGACGCTCGATGACACGCTGGCGCCGCCGGGGCAGCACGTGGCCAGCCTCGTCTGCCAGCACGTCGCGCCGCAACTGCCGGACGGTGCGTCGTGGGACACCCATCGCGACGCGGTCGCCGACCTGATGATCGACACCGTCACCCGCTACGCGCCCAACTTCAAGGCGGCGGTGCTCGGGCGCCAGGTGCTCAGCCCGCTCGACCTCGAGCGCATCTTCGGCCTGGTCGGCGGCGACATCTGCCACGGCAACCTGAGCCTCGACCAGCTGTTTTCCGCGCGACCCATGCTCGGCTACGGCAACTACCGCGGGCCGCTGCGCGGGCTGTACATGTGCAGCGCCGGCACGCACCCGGGTGGCGGGGTGTCGGGGGCGCCGGGACACAATGCCGCGCGCGAGGTGCTCGGCGACTTCCGCCACGGGCGGCTGCGGCGGGTGGCGTGAAGGGCGGGCGCGGGGCGGGCGAGTCGGCCACGCGGCGCGCGCCGGCGGCGTCCGCCAGGTCGCGTGCCACGCGCACGCCGCGCTTCGAGCGCCAGCTGCCCGAGCAGCGCCGGCGTGCCCTGATCGACGCCACGATCGTGTGCCTGAAGCGCTACGGTCACGATGGCCTGTCGATCCGCACCATCAGCGCCGCGGCCGGCGTCTCCGTCGGCCTGATCAATCACCACTTCCCCAACAAGGACGAACTGGTCGCCGCCGCCTACCGGCACTTCAACAGCGAGCTGGTGGAGGGCATGCAGGCCGCGGTGGCGCGCGCCGAGGGCTCGCCGCGTGCGCGCATGCGCGCCTTCCTCGAGTCCTCCTTCGCGCCGCCCAACCTGGATGCCGACGTGCTCGCGGTGTGGGTGGTGTTCTGGGGCCTGTACCGGCACTCGCCGCTCATCCAGCGTGTCCACCACGAGACCTATCAGGGCTACGTGCGGCTGCTGCGCGCCATGCTGGCGGACCTGCTGTCGGGGCGCCGGGCGCGTGCCGGCGGCATCGATCTGAAGCTCGCCGCCATCGGGCTCACGGCGCTGCTCGACGGGCTGTGGCTGGAGTGGTGCCTGGAGCCGGGCACTTTCCGGCCCGCCGAGGCGGTGGCGCTGTGCGAGGCCTGGGTCGAGAGCCTCGTCAGCCGCGTGGCCGGTCCCGCCGACTAGGTGTGGAGCTTCAAGAGATTGTTCCCCTCGAGGCGAAGCCTGCTGATGGGTGGGGCGGATTGTAGCGCTGAGTGAGGGCGGTGCCAGTTGTAGTGGTGGATCCAGCGGCGCAGTGCCGTGGT
>JANWKR010000137.1 GCA_025451275.1 Steroidobacteraceae bacterium | reverse complement strand
GGCAGCAGGGGCAGGTGAAGGGCAATGACGCCATGCGCGTCGTCAAGTACGCGATGACGCCGGAGCACTTCAGCATGCAGTGGAACGGCCAGAGCTACGACGCCAAGTTCGACGGCAAGGAATACCCGCTGCTCGGCGATCCCGGCCACACCACCGTGTCGGTGGAGCGCCTCGACGACAGCACGATCGAGGAAACCGATCACCGCCAGGGCAAGATCGTCGACCGGATTCGCCTCGCGGCGGCCAAGGACGGCAAGACGGTGGAAGTCACCGACCGTGACCTCGCGCACGGACAGACGACGACCTACACCCTCGAGAAGCAGTAGGGCCGACGCTGCGGGAGCCCGCGGTGCGCGGGCTCCCGGGCCTCAGTGCTTGTGGCCGCCGGGCAGCAGGCGGCAGTAGATGCAGTCGGCGCCGCTGGTGTTCTCGGGCATGAAGTGGCGCACCCAGTAGCCGTCGGTGCGCGCGGCGGCGTGCTCGAAGGACTGGTTGGCGAGATCGTGCGCCACGACCTCGACGGCGCCGGCGTCCTCGAGGATCTCGGTGGCGCGCTCGGTCTCGATGGCACCGCGCGGATGCACCACGATGGTCACGGCGCCCGCCTCGACGCGGGTCGCGAGTGCCTCGACGAACGGCTGCTCGTCGGCCTCGTGCATCAGGGTGCGGAAGTACTGCAGGAAGCGGGTGCGCGCGGAGGCCGCCGGATCCAGACCGGCGCGGCCGGGCTCGGCGGCGGCCGTCAGCTCGACGCGATCGGTCGGAAAGCCGTCGCTCACCAGCCGCGTACGCACGCGGTCCGCGGCGCCGTACTCGTTGAATACAGCCAGAAGCACAGCGCTCATGTCCTCTCCTTGGCCAACCCGCCATGCAGCGGGCGTTCGGGCCCGCGCCGAAAAATTCTAACCCCTGGCGGCCCGGCCGCACACGGGCGGCGCGTTCCCGTGGCAGCGGTCACGCCCGCGCTGGCGCACGGCGGGGGTGGCGCCGGGGCGGGGGAGGGTAAATCGGACCTCCCGCGCTTTAGGATGCGCTGCATGCCGCGCAATACCCGCAGAGGTCGGCCGCCGAGTGAGGACGTACTGACGCCGAGTGAGTGGCGTGTGGTGCACGCGGTGCAGCACGGGCTCAGCAACCGCGAGATTGCCCGGCGGCGCGGCATCAGCGTGGATGCGGTGAAGTATCACGTCGCCAACGCGGTGGCGAAGCTCGGGGTCAACAATCGCGCCGGTCTGCGGCGCTGGTTCCGTGAGCCGCGCGGCAGCGCCCTGCAGCGCAAGGAGAAACCGATGAGCACCCTGCAACTGGGACCGCTGGCGCAGATCGCGCGCACGGTCCGCGACATCAAGGAGTCGGAGGCCTGGTACGGGCAGACCCTCGGACTGAAGCACCTCTACAGCTTCGGCTCGCTGGCGTTCTTTGACTGCGGGGGCACCCGGCTGTACCTGAGCGCGGCGGAAAAGCCGGCACCCGAATCGATCCTGTACCTGCGCGTCGAGGACATCCGCTCAGCCTGCGACACGCTGCACGCCCGGGGCGTGGAGTTCACCCAGGCACCGCACCTCGTGCACCGCCACGCCGATGGCACCGAGGAATGGCTGGCGCACTTCAACGATCCGGAGGGCCGGCCGCTGGCGCTGCTGTGCCAGGTGAAGCCCTGAGGGCGCGCGCCGGCGCGCGTTTTAGTTCGCAGTGCCCGGCGACGGCGTCTTGGGCAGCTTTGACTTCGAGGCGCCGGACGGCTTCTTCTGCGGTTCCGGGGGCTTCTTGAGCAGCTCCTCGAGCGGGGTGAAGATCGCCGTGTATTTGTACTCCGGCACGTCGAATTCCCAGCCCGCCAGGCGCGCGTTGAGCGTGGCGGCCTCGGCCGCGGCGTCCTTGGCGCTGCCGCGCGCGTTGAGCGCGATCAGCGCGCGGGTGCCGTCCTTGCGCCCCGTCACCTCGACCTCGAGGCCGTCGAAGGTGTGGAACACCGCGCGGGAGGCGTGTGCGTCGGCGGCGCCGGCAGCCTTGTGCGCGTCATCCAGGGTGAGGGCACTCAGCGCGGCGGGGATGCCGTCGGCCGAACCCGGGCCGACCAGCTCGCGCCCCCTGGGCAACGGGCTGACGCTGAAGTGCGGGGCATCCTTCTTGTCGCGCGCGACGCTGTAGGCCGGGCCCTGGCCGGGCTTCTCCTCGACCTGCCGCACGCGGTCGGTGGCGATGTCGGCGAGCGCGTGATCGAGCCAGAACTTCGGATCGGCATCCACCGACAGCAGCGGCGCCGCGAGCAGGCTCTGCGGCGAGCCCGCGACACGCACGTAGCCTGACTTGGCGTTCGAGGACTTGCCGACGATCAGTGCCCAGCTGCGCCCGGGCGCGCTCGCCTCGACGCGCGTGCCGGTGGCCTTGGGCGAAGTCACGTCCTCGACGCCGAGCGACGGATAGTTGGCCGGCAGGCGCGTCTTCTCCTCGACCACGTTCAGGGCGCCGAGCGCCAGCAGCAGCTTGCGGATCTTGCTCACGTCGGCCGGCCAGCCGCGCTCGCCGACGCTCCACGCCTCGCCGCTGCGCTGGATGGTGGCCGCGGTGCCGTCGCCTTTGCGCACGCTCAGCTGCGTCACGGCGTTGACGCTGTGCTCGAGCCCGGGCAGCACCAGGTCGCCCGCCTGGGTGGCGCGCTCCAGGTGCCGTTGCGAGGACAGCCAGATGGCGAAGGCGATGACCAGCACCCCTGCGGCCAGCAGCCACGCGACGCGCCGGGCGCTCATGGCTTCGCCTGCGGCTGCGCGCCCGGCCCGGGGCGCTGGCGCCGGCGCCAGACCGCGAACAGCAGTGCGAGCAGCGCGAAGCCGAGCGGCACGACCAGGATGTTGATCACCTTGAGGGTCGTGCCGAGGTGCTTGATGTCGGCATCGAGGCCGGCGCGTACCGCGCGCAGGTCCTTGCGGATGCGCAGCTTCTCGGTCTGGAAGTGCTCGATCTCCTGCTCCTGCTCGGGCGTGACGATCAGCTCGGCATTCTTGCCGCCCTTGGTCTGCAGCGCGGTGAGCTTCTCCTCGGTGTCGCGCAGCTGCTTCTCCAGCTCCTGCTCCTTGGCGCGGAAGCGCTCATCGGCGGCGCGGCGCAGCTTGTCGACGCGCTCGAACGGGCGGCTGAAGGAGGCGCGGCCGCGCACGCTGATGAGATCGGCGCTGCCCGACAGGTTATCGAGGGCGTTCTGCACCAGATCGCCGTTGCTCGCCAGCGCCTGCGTCATGCGCTGGCCGAAGAAGCTGGTCTGGTGCACCCACAGGTAGTCCGACAGCATGTCGGTGTCGGCAATCACCACGAGATTGAGCGGCTTGCTCGACTCCTTCAGGTCCAGCTGCCCGGCAGCCAGCTGCACGCCGGCCGGCGGCCCGGCCGGAAAGGCGCTGTGCACCAGGCCGGTGACGCGCGCCGCCAGCGTGTAGGCGTGGCCGCTCGGCTTGAAGCCATCGAGCAGGCTGGCCGGGTCGAACAGCATCTTGAAGCGCTCCACCGGCAGCGCCGCGGACTCGGTGCTCGAGGAGCGCAGCAGCGGCTCGAAGCGCACCTTGCTGCCCTTGACCGGCTGCAGATAGCCGGCGGTCGCGACGTTGACGTTGGAGAGTCCGGCGGTGATCACGTCGTCGCCGACGAAGCTGTCGCGGTCGAGCCCGAGCACGCCCAGGTGCATCACCGGCTGCATGCCCTGGCGCATGGACACCGTCAGGGCATGCTCGCGGTCGGCCACCACTTCGGCCGGATTGAACTGCACACCCCAGGCGGTCAGGAGCTCGGACAGGTGCGAGGACTTGTCGGCGCCCATCGCGGCCATGGGGTTGCCGGGCTCGGCCCCGGAGGTGTCGGCCTCCGCGAGCGGATCGACGAACACCAGGATGTGGCCGCCGCGCAGCGCGTACTGGTCGATGGCGAACTGCGTGGCCGGCGCCAGGTTTTTCGGATGCACCAGCACCAGCACGTTGGTGTCGGGATCGATACGCGGCGCCGTCGGCTCGAGCGGCCGCAGGTCGAACAGCTGCTGCGCCTCGCTGTACACGACCCACGGTTCACGCATCTGGCCGCTCTGCTGGTCGAAGCCCGCGCCCATCGGCAGCGTCGACAGCCAGCTGACCACCGGTTTCTTGGGGTTGGCGAGCTGGTAGACGAGCTTGACTACGTCGTACTCGAGGAACTGCTCCTTGTTGGGATCAAAGAACTCGATCGCGGCGTGCCCGTCGATGGAGTTGGTGCCGGCGAGTCCGAAGTAGAAGGGCGTGTTGGCCGCGCCCACCGGCGTGCCGCGCACGCCGAGCTCGGCCGCGCGGTCCTCTTCTTCCGAGAACGGCTGCGGATCGATCACGTGCAGGTGCAGCTTGCCGTTGGACCGCCCGGCCAGCTCCTCGAGGAACTCGCGCACCCGCACGCCGTAGGTCTTGAGCGAGGGAAACTGCGCCGCGGTCTTGTCGGAGAAGAAAAAGTACAGGTTGATCGGTTCCTTGATGCTCGCCAGGATCCGGTCGGTGCCCGGGGCGGTGGTGTACAGGCGGTTCTGCGTCAGGTCGAGCCGCCAGCCGCGCAGGGCGTAGTTGAACAGCACCGTGAGGCCGATGAGCAGCAGGCCGAGCGCCAGCAGGGTTCCGCCGCCGAGTGTCGAGCGCTTGTTCATAGGTCTTTGCGCAGGTCGAGCGCGATCGCGGTCGCGAGCAGGAAGAAGGCGATCAGCATCGCGAAGTACAGCAGGTCACGCACGTCGATGACGCCCTTGACGATGGAATCGAAATGGGTGAGGAACGACAGCGAGGCGAGCGCGTCGACCAGCACCTGCGGCAGCCAGCCGCGGAACAGGTCCAGCACCAGCGGGAAGCCCGCCAGCAGGAAGCCGAAACACACCACCACACCGAGGATGAAGGCCACGACCTGGTTGCGGGTCAGCGCCGACATGCACGAGCCGATGGCGAGGAAGCCGCCCGCCAGCAGCAGGCTGCCGAGGTAGGCGGCCACGATCGCGCCGTTGTCCGGGTGGCCGAGGTAGTTGACCGTGAGCCACAGCGGGAAGGTCAGCGCCAGCGCCAGGGCGGTGAAGATCCAGCCGGCGAGGAACTTGCCGAGCACCGCATCCCACAGGCGCACCGGCTGCGTCATGAGCAGCTCGATGCTGCCGGACTTGCGCTCCTCGGCCCACAGCTTCATGGAGATGGCCGGGATCAGGAACAGGTACAGCCACGGGTGGAAGGTGAAGAACGGGTCGAGATCCGCCTGGCCGCGCTCGTAGAAGCCGCCGAGGTAGAAGGCGAAGGCGTTCGCCAGCATCAGGAAGATCAGGATAAACACGTACGCCAGCGGCGTTGCGAAATAGCTCGCAAGCTCGCGGCGCATGATGATGCCCACGTTACGCATTTGGCCGTCCGTCCTCAGGCGGTAATGGTGCGGAACACTTCGTCGAGTCGCCCCGACTCCAGATGCAGCTCCTTGAGCTGCAGCCCGGTGCGCGCCGCCAGCTCCGACACCGCCGGCAGGATGGTCGCGCCCGAACGCGGCAGCGCGGTGAGGCGCGCATCGCGCTCGCTCACCTCGACGCGCTCCACCACCGGCAGCGCCGCCACCGCGGCGCGCGCCGTCTGCAGCTGCCCCGGCTGCTCGAGCTGCATGGTTACGGCGTTATGGTAGCGCGAGCGCGCCGCCAGCCCCGCCGGCGTGTCATCGGCCACGATGCGGCCGCGCGCGATAATGATGGCGCGGCTGCACACGGCGTCGACCTCCTCGAGGATGTGCGTGGAGATGACGATGATCTTGTCGCGCGCCATGTCGTTGATGAGCGCGCGCACCTCGTGCTTCTGGTTGGGGTCGAGGCCGTCGGTGGGCTCATCGAGGATCAGCACCGGCGGGTCGTGCACGATCGCCTGCGCCAGGCCCACGCGGCGGCGGAAGCCCTTGGACAGGGTGTCGATGGTCTGCTCGAGCACGGCGCCGAGGTGCAGGTGCTCGATAACGTGCTCGAGGCGGGCGCTGCGGCGCGCGCCCTCGAGTGCGCGCACGTCGGCGATGAAGTCGAGGAAGCGGCGCACCGTCATCTCGCCGTAGCTGGGCGCGCCCTCGGGCAGGTAGCCGAGGGCGGCCTTGGCGGCCAGCGGCTCGGTCTCGACGTCGTGGCCGCAGATGCTGGCGCGACCGGTGGTCGGCGTGACGAAGCCGGCCAGCATGCGCATGGTCGTGGTCTTGCCCGCGCCGTTCGGTCCGAGGAAACCGAGCACCTCACCCGGCCCGACCTCGAAACTCACGTCATCCACCGCGGTGAGCGTGCCGTAGCGCTTGGTCAGGTGTTCGGTCTTGATCATGAGACTTTCGGCTCTTTCGTCGCAGGTGCGCGGGAAAAGTTCCGTCACAGCGAAAGCGCGCGATTGTGACGGTGCCGCGGCCCTGATTTCAACTTTAGGGGGATAAGCCCTCAAATTCCGCAACTTACGGTCACTACCTCAGGTAATACAGAGCCCGGCCGCCGGGGCCGGCAGCGCGCGCGCGTCATCTGCGCGTCAAGCAGCGCGGTGACACTTGCGCGCAGGCCACGGTCAGGAGCCTCACGCATGCCGTTACTGCGGTTTCCAGCCGCCGCCGCGCGCCCGGCGGGCGCGGAGGCGATGTGGGGTCAGTGCGAGCTCGAGCGCGGCGCGCCGTTTTGCGCCAACCCGGCGTGTGCGCTGCACGTGCGCCTGCGCGACGCGCAGGTGCAGGGCGGGGGCAACTGGGTGACGCTGCCCGACGGGCGCACCTTCGGCCGCGGCCGCTTCGGCAGCCGCCTGCTGTGCGATGCCTGCGGCACCCTGCGCGGGCCGCTGCGCCTCGCCGCACCGCTCAACTGAAGCGGTGACGGGCGCCCCAGTAGAGAATGCAGAGCGCGCCGCCGAGCATGCCGCCGAGGTGGGCGAAGTGCGCCACGCCCTCCTGCCGGCCGGTCACCCCGAGAAACAGCTCCAGCCCGCCGTACAGCGTCACGAACAGCCACGCCGGCAGGGGTATCGGGATGGGGATGATGAACAGGCGCTCGCGCGGGAAGTACCAGGCGAAGGCCAGCAGCACGCCGAACACGCCGCCCGAGGCCCCGACCACCGGCTCGGCCTCGCTGGCGGCGTATTGCACGGCGAGCTGCGTGAGCGCGGCGGCCAGCACGCACGCCAGGTAGAAGATGACGAAGCGCCGCGCGCCCATGTACTGCTCGAGCACGCGCCCGAACATGAACAGCGCGAACATGTTGAAGAAGATGTGCGCCACACTGGTCGGGTCGTGCAGGAACGAGTAGGTCAGCAGCTGCCAGGGCTGGAATTGCCCGCTGCCGAGCGGCCAGAGCGCGAACAGCTGCTCGATGGAGGGGCCGGCGAAGCGCTGCAGCAGGTAGACTGCGACGTTGGCGAGAATCAGCGCGCGCGTGGCGGGCGGCATGGCGAACATGCCGTCATCTTACCGGTCCGGTGCGTGGCGCTGCAGGAAAAGCGGCCGCGCCGCCGCGCTCAGGCGGCGTGCAGCGCGCCGCGCAGGAACTGCAGCAGCGGCGGGCTGTTGCTGTGCGCGGCGTTGAAGCGCAGCCACTGCCGGCAGCCCTGCGACGGGGAGAACAGCGAGCCGCTTGCCAGCAGGATCGAGTGCTGCCAGGCGCGGCTCACCAGCTCCTCCACCGGCGCCGCATCCGGCAGGCGCCCCCACAGGAAGATGCCCTCGCCGCCGGCCGCCTCGAAGCGGATGCCGGCCAGCTCCAGTGCCGCACGCGCGTCGCGCCGCATGCGCGCCAGGCGCGCGCGCGTCTGCTCGACGTGGCGCTTGTAGCGCCCGCCGTCCAGCACCTCGGACACCACGCTCTCGAGCAGCGTCGAGCCGGACAGCACCGACAGCACCTTGCGCTCCACCAGGCGCGTCACCAGCGCCGCATCGGCGGCGATGTAGCCGACGCGCACCGAGGGTCCGATGAGCTTGGTGTAGCTGTCGACGTAGATGACGTGCCGCAGGCCGTCGATCTGCGCCAGCCGCACCGCCGGGCCGTCGTACAGGTCACCGTAAACGTCGTCCTCGACGATGGCGAAGCCGTACTGCTCGGCGAGCGACAGGATGCGGTGGCAGTGCGCCGGGTCGGCGCTGTAGCCGGTCGGGTTGTGCACCAGCGTCTGCATGAAGAAGGCGCGCGGCCGATGGGCGCGGCACGCAGCTTCCAGTGCGTCGAGGTCCGGACCGTCGGCGTGTCGCGGTACCGGGATCAGGTGCACGTGGTGGGCACGCAGCTGCTCGAACAGGATGAAATAGCCCGGATCCTCGACCAGCACCGCATCCCCGGGCGCGAGCAGGATGCGCGCCAGCAGGTCGAAGGCCTGGCTGGCCCCGTAGGTGGTGACGATGTTGGCGGCCCCGGCGGCGATGCCGTGCTGCACCAGCCGCGCGGCGATCTGCTCGCGCAGCTCGCCGCGGCCCTGCGGCGGGCACGGCTCCCAGGGGCGCGCGCGGCGGCTGCGGGCGAGGCGCGTCAGCACCGAGGAGGAGGTCGCCTCCAGCAGCCAGTTCTCCGGCAGGAAGCCCGAGCCGGCGGCCACCACATCGGCCGGGTGCGACACGCACAGCCGCGCCAGCGCCAGGGCGTCGGAGCCGGCATCGCCCACCGCCTCGACCGCCACCAGGGGCGGCGACAGGCGGCGCTGCGTGACGAAGAAGCCGCGACCGGCACGCGACTCGAGCAGGCCGCGCGCCACCAGGCGGTCGTAAGCGTCGACGACCGTGAACGGGCTGGCGCCGACCTGACGCGCGAGACGCCGGATGGAGGGCAGGCGCGTGCCGGCGGGCAGCTGGCCGTGGCGTACCAGCTGCGTGACGCGCTCGCAGATCTGATCGACGAGCGGCACCTCGGAATTGCGGGTCAGCTCGAACATGCCGTCTGGTGCGTCCCCTTCAGCGCACCATCATGACCGCGGTGGTGGCGAGCGCAAGGGCCATGGCGGCGTTGAACACGCGGCGGCCGCGCGGGGCTGCGAGCAGCCCGCGCAGCGAGCTGCCGAACAGCGCCCACACCGCCATGCACGGCAGGCCGACGCCCTCGGCAATGCCGGCCATGTACAGCCCGCGCGCGAACCACGGCAGCTCCTGCGGCAGGAACAGCGTCGCCGCCGTCACCGTCATGACCCAGGCCTTGGGATTGAGGAACTGGAATGCGGCGGCCTCGAGGAAGCTCACCGGGCGGCTGGCGGCGCGTTCCGCGCTGCTCTCCAGGCGCAGCATGCGCCAGCCGAGATATACCAGGTAGGCCGCGCCGACCCACCCCAGCGCGCTCTGCAGCGCCGGCCAGCGGGCGAACAGCGCCGAGAGGCCCGCGCACACCGCCAGCAGCTGCACCACGAACCCGCAGGCGATGCCGAGCATGTGCGGCAGCGCGCGGCGGAAGCCGAAGTTGGCGCCGGCCGCGGTCAGCATCACATTGTTGGGTCCGGGCGTGATCGACATGACGAAGGTGTAGGTAATGAACGGCAACGGGTCGGGCATGACACATCCTCGCGGGCGGCAGCGGCAAGCGTGCCCGCGGCGCGGGGCGCCGGGCAGATACGGCGCCGCTGCGGCTGCGCGCACTGTACCGGCCCGGCGCCGGTACGCCTGACTTCGCTATCATGCGTGCATGCAACAGGCCTTCATCTGTGATGCGGTGCGTACTCCCATCGGACGCTACGGCGGTGCGCTCGCCGCGGTGCGCGCCGACGACCTCGCCGCCATCCCGCTGGCGGCGCTCCTCAAGCGCAACGCCGGGCTCGATCCGGCCGCGGTGGAGGAGGTGGTGCTCGGCTGCGCCAACCAGGCGGGCGAGGACAACCGCAACGTCGCGCGCATGGCGACGCTGCTCGCGGGGCTGACGGTGTCGGTACCGGGTGCCACCGTCAACCGACTGTGCGGCTCGGGGCTCGACGCGCTCGCGGGCGTGGCGCGCGCCATCCGCACCGGCGAAGTACAGCTGGCGGTGGCCGGCGGCGTCGAATCCATGTCGCGTGCGCCGTTCGTGCTGCCCAAGGCCGACAGCGCCTTCAGCCGCCACGCGGAAGTTCACGACACCACCATCGGCTGGCGCTTCGTCAACACGCGCCTCAAGGAGCGCTACGGCACCGATTCCATGCCCGAGACCGGTGAGAACGTCGCCGCGCAGTATGGCGTCACGCGCGCCGACCAGGACCGCCTTGCGCTGCGCAGCCAGCAGCGCACCGCCGCCGCCTACGCACGCGGCTTCTACGCGGCGGAGCTGGTGCCGGTGGAGATCCCGCAGCGCAAGGGCAAGACGCTCAGCGTGACGCGCGACGAGCATCCGCGACCGGAGACCACGCTCGAGCAGCTGGCGGCACTGCCGACGCCGTTCCGCGCCGGCGGCACGGTCACCGCTGGCAACGCCTCGGGCGTCAATGACGGGGCCGCCGCACTGTTGGTGGCGTCCGAGGCCGCGGCCCGGCGCTTCGGGCTGACGCCGCGGGCACGCATCGTTGCCGCGGCCACCGCCGGGGTCGAGCCGCGCATCATGGGCATGGGGCCGCTGCCCGCTACGCGCAAGGTGCTGGCGCTGGCCCGGCTGAGCCTCGCCGACCTGGGCGTCATCGAGTTGAACGAGGCCTTCGCCGCCCAGGCGCTGGCCGTGCTGCGCGAGCTCGGTCTCCCAGACGATGCGGCGCACGTCAACCCCAACGGCGGCGCCATTGCGCTCGGCCACCCGCTCGGCATGTCCGGCGCACGGCTGGCGGGCACGGCCACCTGGCAGCTGGCGGCGAGCGGCGCGCGCTACGCGCTGTGCACCATGTGCATCGGGGTCGGGCAGGGCATCGCGGTGATCCTCGAGCGCGTCTGAGGCGTCAGGCCGCGGGCGGGGTGCTCCAGGGCAGGCGGTCGAGGTCGAGGTTGCCGCCGCTGAGCACGATGCCGACGCGCTTGCCGAGCAGCTGCGGATGCGGCTCGAGCAGCGCCGCGTAGGGCACCGCCCCGGAGGGCTCGACCACCGTCTTGAGCACCTCCCACAGCGTACGCATGGCGCGCACGATCGCCTCCTCGGGCACCGTGACGATGTCGTCGACCCAGTGGCGGATCTCGGCGAACGGGCGCACGCCGAGCGAGCTGCGCAGCCCGTCCGCAATGGTCTGCGGGTTGACGCTCGGCAGGATGGTGCCGGCGCGGAACGAGCGCGCCGCATCATCCGCGCCCGCCGGCTCGACGCCGATGACGCGGATCACCGGCCGCAGTGCCTTGGCGGCGACGGCGCAGCCTGACAGCAGCCCGCCGCCGCCCACCGGGGCGAGCAGCACGTCGAGGTCGGGCACCTGCTCGAGCAGCTCCACCGCCGCGGTGCCCTGGCCCGCCATCACCAGCAGGTCGTCGTAGGGGTGGATCAGCACCGCGCCGGTCTCGGCGACCAGCGCTCGCGCCGCGGCCTCGCGCGCGGCGAGCGTGGGTGTGCACCAGGTGATCCGGCCGCCGTAGCGCTCCACGGCCGCGCGCTTGGCCTGGGCACTGTTGTTGGGCATGACGATGTAGGCCGGGATGCCGCGCAGGCGCGCGGCGCGCGACAGCGCCGCGGCATGGTTGCCCGAGGAATGCGTGGCCACGCCGCGGCGCGCGGCCTGCGCCGACAGGGCCAGCACGGCATTGGTGGCGCCGCGCGCCTTGAAGGCGCCGATCTTCTGCAGGTTCTCGCACTTGAAGAACAGCTGCGCGCCGCTCTGCGCATCGAGCGTGGCGCTGGTCAGCACCGGCGTGCAACTCACCCGGCTCGCGATGCGCTCGCGCGCGGTCGCGATCATCGGCCAGGTGAGGCTGTCGAGCGCGGCGGGATTGGCGGCCATGGCCCTCCAGCATGGCGAGGCTGGCAGGCCGCGGTCAAGGGAGGCGCGCGCGGGCGGCGCGCGCGGGAACCTCAGTGCTGGCCGCGTGCGGCCAGGCGGGATTCGCGCTGCAGCTCGTCGAGGCGCGCCAGGGCGGTATTGACGTTGACCGTCAGCTGCTGCGTGGTCCCGGCCGGCCCGAGGCTCGCGCGCAGCAGCTCCTCGAGGCTGGTGCCGGCGGGCCGTGCCGGCGCGGCCGACAGCAGCAGCGCGAGTACCCCGGTCAGCTCGGCGGCGGCCACCGAACTGCCGGATTCGAAGTCGTACTGGCCGCCGGGGCGCAGCGTCAGCACGTGCTCAGCGGGCGCGGCCAGGGCACCCGCCGGCAGGGGGTGCTCGCTCGCGCTCGCGGCGATCACCCCGGCGATGGAGGCCGGGAAGGGCGCCTGCTCGCCGGCCGAGGCGCCGACGAACGTGATGCCGCGCTTCAAGCCCGCCTGCACCAGCGCCGCCAGCAGCGGGTCCTCCGGACCGGCAAGACTCAGGTTGATGATCGGCGCGCCCGAGGCGAGCGCGCCGGCGAGCGCCTGCGCCAGCGTGAAGGTATTGCAGGCGGCGCCGTCCCGGTCGGCCGCCACCTGCCAGCAGGCCTCGAATACCTCGAGCCGTGCCCGGGGCGCGATGCCGACGATGCCGAGATGGTTGTTGGCGACCGCGGCGATGACGCCTGCCATGGCCGTGCCGTGGCGCAGCCAGGCCGGGCCTTGCGGCCGGCCGGACACGTACGAGTGGCTGTCGAGGACGCGCCCGGCGAGGTCGGGGTGCGCGCGGTCGACGCCGGTGTCGATGAGCGCGACGCGCACGCCCTCGCCCTGGGTGCGCTCGTGGGCACGCGCGATGCCGAGCGTGACCAGGTTGGTCTGCAGGCTGTACAGCGGATCGTTGTACGACACCCCCGCCGGCTGAGCGTCGGTGAGGGTGTGGAACTCCTGCAGCGGCTGGGCCAGCACCACGCGCGCGTCGTGCGCCAGCGCGGCGAGCACCTCCGCCACCGGGCGCCCGTTGGTGATCTCGAACACGACGCAGTGCATCGACAGGGCCTGGATCGGCCAGCTGGCGACCGGCCGCAGCGCGTAGGTGGAGGCCACCCGCCGCGCCTGCAGCCGTGCGGTCTGCGAGGCGAGATAGCCCTGGCCGACGTAGCGACTGCCGGTGGCACCGGCGGCCGCGGGCGCGGTGTGGGGCCCGTTGGCGAAGCCGACCACGATGCGCGGCAGGGGCCCGCTGTCCGGCACGGACGGGGGAGTGGCGGCGGGGGTCGCGCCCGCGGCCAGCATCGCCAGCCACACCGCCGCCGCGTGCACCCGGGCGCGCATGCTACCGCTCCCGCGTACCGCGTTCCTGCACCGCCGGCGGTGCGGCCGCCGCGGCGAGAGGCTCTACCCACAGCACGCGCGTATCCGCATGCAGGCGCTGCGCCAGTGTGCGCAGCTCACGGGCATCGGCCTGCGTGCTGCCCGACGGGGCCACCCCGAAGATGCCGCTCGGGTCCGGCCCTTCGACCACGCGCGCTCCGGCCGAACGCAGCAGCTCCTCCGCCTGGCCCACGGGCAGCGAAGGCACGAAGGCAATGTGCAGCACGCCCGGGGCAGCCTCGGCGGCGCGCATGTCGCTGCGCGTCGTGTATACCGGCTGCGACCAGTGGTAGGCCGTGGCGAAGGCCGCCGTGAGGCCGACGACGGCCACGAAGCTGGCGGCGAAGGCGAGGCCAGGCGGCCGCCAGGCCGACAGGGCCGGAGCCGGGAAGCCGTGCACACGGGCGGCGCGGCGCTCGGGTGCGGCCGCCGGCCGTGCGTCGATGCGCTCCATGAGCTTGCGGAACGACGGCCCGGGTGCGTACGTGACGCGGTCCGGCTCGGTGAGGACCTCGCACATCAGGCGCTGCTGCGCCAGCTCGGTGGCGCACTCGGTGCAGCCGTGCACATGCTCCTCGACGCGCGCGCGCTCGGCCTGGGACAGTCGGCCGTTGGCGAGCCACGGCAGCAGCAGCCACGACTCCTCGTGCCGCATGGCGGCGCTCATCGGCCACCGCCTGCGTCGCCGGGCGTGGTCGTGCCGGCCAGCTGCGGCAGCAGTTTCTGCAGCTTGGCGCGGGCATGGAACAGGCGTGTCTTCACGGTGTTCACCGGACAGTTCATGATCGCGGCGATCTCCTCGCAGGAATAACCCAGCTCGTAGCACAGCTCGACCGCCAGGCGCTGCTCCACCGGCAGCTGCGCCAATGCCTGGCCGAGCCAGTCGCGCAATTCCTCGGCGCTTGCAGGTTCGTCGTTCGTGAGTGGCTCGGGCGCGGCGGCGAGGTTCTTCTCCTGCAGCCGTGCGGCGGACCGGAACGCGTTCCGCGCCTTGCGATAGGCAATACCGAGGATCCAAGTCGAGGGCTGCGAGTCGCCGCGGAATTCGCGCGCCTTGCGCCACACCACCCAGAAGGTGTCGTTGATGATCTCCTCGGCGACGTCGTAGCGGTGCGTCAGCCGCGTGAGAAAGCGCGCCATGCGGCGGTGGTAGAGGTTGTAGAGCTCCTCGAACGCGCGGCGGTCGCCCTCCGCCACGCGCGCGATGAGGTCCGTCTCGCGCGCCGTTCCCACCGCTCCGCGGTATGTCGGCTCCGCCATGCTGCTGTTGCGATTGGCCTTCACATAATCACTTAGACGCCCTTACAGCGGTAAGTGTCGCCTGCCAGGCTGCAGGTTCAAAAAAATACTATCCGCCCCAGGCGGGGGCGGGTCAAAAGCGCCAGGTGAGGGTGCCGGCCAGGTGGTGATTGGCGCTCGGGTAGGGGGACAGTTTGGCCGCATCGGCCTGGGTGAGGAAGTAGCCGACGTCGAGCCGCCAGCGGCGCCACTCGTAGGCCAGTCCGACATTGCCGTAAGCGTAGCTCACGGTGGTTTCGATGCCCGCGCCGGTGCCGGTCGAATAGTAGTAGCCGGCGCCGCCGGTCACGTACAGGCCCGGCGCGATCAGCCACTGCCCGGTGGTGTCGGCGATCCACGCCGGGCTGCGACGCAGGCGCAGATAGAACCAGTAACGCACGGCGTTCGGGACCGAGGTGACCGAGATCGCCCAGCGGTCCTGATACATGAGACTCGCGGCGAGCTCCTGGTAGTCGGCGTTGGGCTCGAACAGCCCGCCGCCGAAGTAGTGGCTGCGCGCGCTGAGCGTCGTGCTCCAGGAATCGTTCAGGGCGAAGCGGTGTCCGAGATACAGCTCGAAGTCATAGCTGCCGCCGGGGTCGAGCCGGCTGTCGCGGGTCGAGCCCCACACCCCGGCGAAGCTGCCGTCGGTGGTGGCGAGATGCAGGTCACCCTGCAGCGCGCCACGGTCGTTGCTCTCGGAGACGCCGTGATAGATGTAGTCGGTCGTGAAGGAAAGATTGCCGCCGAAGCTCAGCTGCTCGCCCAGCGTGCCCGCGCCGGCCGGCGCGGCGCCGACGGTGAGCAGTGCCCACGCCAGCAGGCGCCTCGCGCGGCCGAGGTTGGGAGAGTGCGGATGCGACACGGTTGTTTTCGTTGCAGCGGTGCAGGAGTGTAGTGCCAATCCTGCGGCCGCTGCAGGCCCATTGCGCCACACCCACGTATACTCAAACTCCCTATGAGGACCCCAGCGCCACCCACCCGCGCCGTCGCGCACCGCCTGAGCGGCGGCGTGCGCCGCGGCGGCGCTGCGGGCGCCACGGCGCCGGCGGGGCGGGGATGAGCGCCGCGCCGGGGCCGGCCGAGGTCAGCGCCCAGTTCGACGTGGAGCGCTGGACGCGCGGTGTGGTGTCCGTCGTCACCGACCAGGTGGCCGAGGAGATACCGGTCGCGCTCGTCTACCACGAGGTGCCGCACGTGGTGATGCTCGCCACGCCCGCCGACCTCGAGGACTACGCGGTCGGCTTCACCCTGAGCGAGGGACTGGTGGCGCGCGCCGACGAGATCCGCGGGGTCAGCGTCACGCGCGGTGCGGCCGCGGCGGACGTGAACATCTCGGTGGCCTGGGAACGTTTCACGCAGCTGTTGCAGCGGCGGCGCAACCTGGCCGGACGCACCGGCTGCGGCCTGTGCGGCGCGGAGACTGCCAGCGATGCCATCCGCGCGCCGGGGCCCGTCCCGGACGGGGTGCGTGTCAGCGCGGACGAGCTGCACGCCACGCTGCAGCAGCTGCCGGAGCGCCAGGTCATCAACCCGCGCACCGGCAGCGTGCACGCGGCGGCCTGGGTGGTGCCGGGGGCGGGCATCCAGGTGGTACGCGAGGACGTGGGCCGGCACAATGCGCTCGACAAGACCATCGGCGCGCTGTCGCGCGCCAACACCGACTTCTCCAAGGGCTACATGCTGATCACCAGTCGCGCCAGCTATGAGATGGTGCAGAAGGCGGCCACCGTGGGCATCTCGCTGCTGGTGGCATTCTCGGCCCCGACCGCGTTCGCCGTGCGGCTGGCGCAGAGCGCGGGGCTCACGCTGGTAGCGTTCGCGCGCGCGGACCGGCACGTGGTGTATGCGCATCCGCAGCGCCTGAAATGAGCGGCGCCAGCCCGGGGCGGGCCCTGATCTGCGGCTCGGTGGCGTTCGACACCATCATGGTGTTCGGCGACCGCTTTGCGAACCATATCCTGCCCGACAAGATCCACATGCTGAACGTCTCGTTCCTCGTGCCGCAGATGCGGCGCGAGTACGGCGGCTGCGCGGGCAACATCGCCTACAACCTGCGCCTGCTGGGCGATGTCGGTTACCCGATGGCCACCGTGGGGAGCGACTTCGCCCCCTACCACGAGTGGATGACGCGGCACGGCGTCCCGACCGAGCACGTGCGTGTCGTCGAGCACGAGCTCACGGCGCAGGCGTTCATCACCACCGACGTCGACGACAACCAGATCACCGCCTTCCATCCCGGCGCGATGCAGCACGCGCACGAGAACCGCGTCGGCGACGCCGGCGAGGTCAGCCTCGGCATCGTGGCGCCCGACGGGCGCGAGGGCATGATCCAGCACGCGGCGCAGTTCGCCGCGGCCGGCATTCCCTACGTCTTCGATCCCGGACAGGGGCTGCCGATGTTCGGTGGCGAGGAGCTGCGCCGCTTCATCGCCGCGGCGCGCTGGGTGACGGTCAACGACTACGAATGGCAGCTGGTGCAGCAGAAGAGTGGCTGGTCGACCGCGGAGGTGCTCGCGCACGCCGAAGCCCTGATCGTCACGCGCGGGGCCGCCGGCTCGACGCTGTACACGCGCCAGGGCGAGCTGCACATCCCGGCCGCGCCGGTGAGCGCCGTCGTCGATCCGACCGGCTGCGGGGATGCGTACCGCGCCGGCCTCATTCACGGCCTGCTGCATGGCCGCGACTGGCGCACCACGGGACATATTGCCTCGCTCATGGGGGCCATCAAGATCGAATCCCGCGGCACGCAGAATCATCGCTTTACGCGCGCGGAATTCGCCGCCCGCCTGGCCGCGGCCTTTCCTTAATGCCCGCCCGGGCATGTGCTAAGCACCTCATATATGTGTCCGGCTGCCAGCAGCCGGCCGGGGCTATGGGTTAAAATGCCCCTTTCACCCCGAGGACCCCGGCGGAACGACCCCATGGCGAATGACTACCTCTTTACGTCCGAATCAGTCTCCGAGGGCCACCCCGACAAGGTCGCCGACCAGATCTCGGACGTGGTGCTGGACGCAATTCTCAAGGAAGACGAGCGCGGGCGCGTGGCCTGCGAGACGCTGGTCAAGACCGGGGTCGTCATCGTGGCCGGCGAAGTCACGACCAAGGCGTGGGTCGACGTCGAGGCGCTGGTGCGCAAGACCGTGCTCGAGATCGGCTACAACTCCTCGGAGATGGGCTTCGACGGCGCCAGCTGCGGGGTGCTGAATATCATCGGCAAGCAGTCACCGGACATCGCCCAGGGCGTCGATCGCAAGGACGAGCGCAAGCAGGGCGCCGGGGACCAGGGCCTGATGTTCGGCTACGCCACCAACGAGACCGACGTGCTGATGCCGGCTCCGATCACGCTCGCGCACCGCCTGGTCAAGCGCCAGGCCCAGGTGCGCAAGTCCGGCAAGCTGCCGTGGCTGCGCCCGGACGCGAAGAGCCAGGTGACGCTGCGCTACGAGGACAATCGTCCGGTCGGGCTCGAGGCGGTGGTGCTGTCGACCCAGCACAGCCCCGAGGTTTCGACCAAGGCACTGCGCGAGGCGGTGATGGAGGAGATCCTCAAGCCGGTGCTGCCGGCGAAGTGGATCGACAAGCGCACCAAGTACCACATCAACCCGACCGGCCGCTTCGTCATCGGTGGCCCGGTGGGCGACTGTGGACTCACGGGCCGCAAGATCATCGTCGACACCTACGGCGGCTACGCACGCCACGGCGGCGGCGCGTTCTCCGGCAAGGACCCCTCCAAGGTCGACCGCTCCGCCGCCTACGCCGCGCGCTACGTCGCCAAGAACATCGTCGCGGCGGGCCTGGCCGAGCGCTGCGAGGTGCAGGTGAGCTACGCCATCGGCGTGGCCGAGCCGACCTCGATCATGGTCGAGACCTTCGGCACCAGCCGCCTGTCGCGCGAGCGCCTGACGCAGATCGTGCGCAAGCATTTTGATCTGACGCCGTACGGGCTGCGCGAGATGCTCGACCTGGTGCGCCCGATCTACCAGAAGACCGCCGCCTATGGGCACTTCGGCCGCACCGAGCCGGAGTTCCACTGGGAGCGGACCGATCGTGCCGAGGCGCTCGCCGCCGAGGCCAAGGGGATCCGCGCGGCCTGAAACCAAGAATGCAGCCGCATTCGCGGCAGCCGCGCCTGCTGAGGAGCGTTGCGACAGGAGAGCGGGAGTTGTCCCGCGGACCTGCCAGGCTCAGCAGGCGGACGTGTCCACACGGCGCTCACTCTGTATCTGCGGAGTATCGAGTATGAACGCCACACTGAAACCCAACCCCAACGCCGACTACAAGGTCGCCGACCTCGCGCTCGCCGACTGGGGGCGCAAGGAAATTGCCATCGCCGAGACCGAGATGCCCGGCCTCATGGCGATCCGCGAGGAATACGCGCTCACCCAGCCGCTGCGCGGCGCGCGCATTTCCGGCTCACTGCACATGACCATCCAGACCGCCGTGCTCATCGAGACGCTGCAGGCGCTCGGGGCGGACGTGCGCTGGGCGTCGTGCAACATCTTCTCGACCCAGGATCATGCCGCGGCCGCCATCGCGGCAAGCGGCACCGCGGTGTTTGCCTGGAAGGGTGAGTCGCTCGTCGACTACTGGGACTACACGCACCGCATCTTCGAGTGGAGCGACGGCGGTTACAGCAACATGATCCTCGACGACGGCGGCGATGCGACGCTGCTGCTGCACCTCGGCGCGCGCGCCGAGAGCGATGCCAGCCTGATCGCCAAGCCGGCCAGCGAGGAGGAGACCGCGCTGTTCGCCGCCATCCGTGCCAAGCTCAAGACGGACCCGAAGTGGTATTCGACGCGCCTCGCGCGCATCAAGGGCGTGACGGAGGAGACCACCACCGGGGTCAAGCGCCTGTACCAGATGGCCAAGGAGGGCAAGCTCGCCTTCCCGGCCATCAACGTCAACGACTCGGTCACCAAGAGCAAGTTCGACAACCTGTACGGCTGCCGCGAGTCGCTGGTGGACGCCATCAAGCGCGCCACGGACGTGATGATCGCGGGCAAGGTGGCCGTGGTGTGCGGCTACGGCGACGTCGGCAAGGGCTCGGCCAGTGCGCTGCGAGCGCTGTCGGCGCAGGTGTGGGTCACCGAGATCGACCCGATCTGCGCGCTGCAGGCGGCGATGGAAGGCTACCGCGTCGTGACCATGGACTACGCCGCCGACAAGGGCGACATCTTCGTCAGCGCGACCGGCAACTACCACGTGATCACGCACGAGCACATGGTGCGCATGAAGCACAACGCCATCGTCTGCAACATCGGCCACTTCGACAACGAGATCGACGTGGCGGGCCTGAAGCGCTACAAGTGGGAGAACATCAAGCCGCAGGTCGACCACGTCATCCTGCCGGACGGGCGGCGCCTGATCCTGCTCGCCGAGGGGCGCCTCGTGAACCTCGGCTGCGGCACCGGGCACCCGAGCTACGTCATGAGCTCGAGCTTCGCCAACCAGACCATCGCGCAGGTGGAGCTGTTTACCAACACCGCCCAGTACCCGGTGGGGGTGTACGTGCTGCCGAAGCACCTCGATGAGAAGGTGGCGCGGCTGCAGCTGAAGAAGCTGAACGTCGAGCTGACCACCCTCAGCGACGAGCAGGCGCGCTACATCGGCGTCGACACGGCCGGCCCCTACAAGGCCGACCACTACCGCTACTGATGAGCGCCTCCAGCAGCGAAGCGGGCGCCGCTCCCGCACATCATCAGGGAGCGGCGCCCCGCGCCGCGGGCGGCGCCCTGCTGCTCGACGGCAAGGCCGTGGCCGCGCGCGTGCGCGCCGAGGTGTCCGAGCGTGCCGCGGCCTTCGCGGCGCGCTACGGCCGCCGGCCGGGGCTCGCGGTGTTACAGGTGGGCGAGGATCCGGCCTCGAGCGTGTACGTGCGCAACAAGCGCCGTTCCTCGCTCGAGGCCGGGATCGAATCGTTCGCGCATGATCTGCCGGCCGACACCTCCGAGGCGCGCATCCTGGCGCTGGTGCAGGCACTCAACCACGACGAGCTCGTCGACGGCATCCTGGTACAGCTGCCGCTGCCGAAGGGCGTGGACGCCAACCGCGTCATGGATGCCGTCGACCCGGCCAAGGACGTCGATGGCTTTCACCCGGTCAACACCGGCCTGCTGGCGCAGAAGCGCCCGCGGTTGCGGCCGTGCACCCCGTTCGGCGTCATCCGCCTCGCGCAGGAATACGGCATCGCGCTCACCGGCGCGCGGGCCACCGTGGTGGGCGCATCGAACATCGTCGGCCGGCCGATGGCGCTCGAGCTGCTGCTGGCGCGCGCCACGGTGACCGTGTGCCATACCGGCACGCGCGACCTGCGCGCCGAGGTCGAGCGCGCCGAGGTGCTGGTTGCGGCCGTCGGCAAGGCCGGCTTCATCCCCGGGGAGTGGGTGCGTCCGGGGGCAGCGGTATTCGACGTCGGCATCAACCGCGGCAGCGACGGCAAGCTGGTCGGTGACGTGGAGTTCGGGCCCGCCGCGGCCCGCGCCGGCTGGATTACCCCGGTGCCGGGGGGCCTGGGTCCCATGACCATAGCCATGCTGCTCAGCAATACGGTGGACGCCGCCTACACGCGCGCGGGAGTCTGGCCGCCGCCGAGCCTCAGGCGGGAATAAACTCAGCCCGCGGACCGTCCTCTCCCCATGCACGGGGCAGCGGACCGTACCGCGTGAGGGCACTCCGGTTTCAGCAAGCGACGAGAAGCGCGGTCGTTTCGAGGCGCAGGTCATGCCGCACCTGGACGCCGCCTACCGCTTTGCCCGCTGGCTGGCGCGTTCGCCCGCGGAAGCCGACGACCTGGTGCAGGAAGCCTTTCTGCGCGCGTTCCGGGCGTTCGACAGCCTGCGAGGCACCGAAGTGAAGGCCTGGCTGTTCGCGATCGTGCGCAACTGCCACGCCAGCGCGCTGCGCCAGGGGATGCAGCGTGCCTTCGTGCCGCTGCCCGACGAGGCCGCCGGCGAGCCCGCCCTGGCCGGCACCGGACCCGGCCCTGAGCAGGACTCGATCGCCGCCGACGAGCAGCGGCGCCTCGAGCGCCTGATCGGCGCGCTCGCCCCCGAGCATCGCGAGGTGTTGGTGCTGCGTGAGATGGAGGATCTGAGCTACCGCGAAATTGCGGCGGCGACGCAGCTGCCGATCGGCACGGTGATGTCGCGTCTGGCGCGCGCCCGCGCCGCGCTGCGGTCCCAGTGGCTGGGCGAGAGTGCAGGAGAACCGCGTGCAGTGCGCTGAAGCCTTGCGGGTGCAGGCGCTGTTCGACGGCGAGCTGGAGGCGCTGTCGGCGGTGGAGGTCGAGCGCCATCTGGAGCATTGTCCCGAGTGCCGCGCGCTCACCGAGGAGCTCGCCCGCACCCGGGCGCGGCTGCGCGCCGCCCCGCTCGAGCGGGCCCCGCCCGAGCTGCGCCGGCGCATCGGCCGGCTGCTGGATGCCGAGGCTGGCGCCGGCGCACCGCGGCGCGCCGCCAGGCGCCTGCCGCCGTTCTGGCAGGGCGCGGGTGCGGGCGCGGCGCTGAGCGCCGCCTGCGCCGCCGCGCTCGCCTGGCTGGTGCTCGCTCCGGCGGCGAGCGCGCCGCTGCTCGGGGAACTGGTGGGCGCGCACGTTCGCTCGCTCATGCCGTCCCATCTCACCGACGTGATCTCGACCGATCGCCACACCGTGAAGCCCTGGTTTGCCG
>JANWKR010000136.1 GCA_025451275.1 Steroidobacteraceae bacterium | reverse complement strand
GCGCGCCGGTCACCCGCGCGACGGAGCGGATCTCAACGCGTTCGTCCGCATCGACTCCGACGGCATCGTGACAGTAGTGCTGCCCAAGGTCGAGATGGGGCAAGGCACGTATACGTCGCTGCCGATGCTGGTGGCGGAGGAGCTGGAGGTCGAGCTCGGTGCCATCCGCGTCGAGCCGGCGCCGCCCAATCCCGCGGTTTACGGGTTCCCGGTCGACGCCAACGTGTACGGCTTTGCCGTCGATCCCGCGCAGCATGGGTTCGCGCGCGATCAGTCCACCGGCACCTCGCTGTCGATCATCCAGTGCTGGCAACCTCTGCGTCAGGCGGGCGCAACCGCACGGGTCATGCTCATCGCGGCGGCGGCGCAGCGCTGGGATGTGTCCCCCGCCAGTTGCCGCGCGGCCGGCGGTGCGGTGATTCACGACTCCTCCGGCCGGCGGTTGGGCTACGGCGCACTGGCGCAGGCGGCCGCCCGATTCCCGGTGCCGGAGCCGCCGCCGCTGAAGGCGCCCAAGGACTTCCGCCTCATCGGTCGCGCCACGCCCCGCCGCGACACGCCCGCCAAGGTGAACGGCAGCGCCGTGTTCGGCATCGATGTGCGGCCGCCGCTGGCGCGCGTGGCGCTCATTGCCATCGCGCCGGTGGAGGGCGGGCGGGTGATTGAGCCGCTGGCGAGCGCGGCGGCGCTGGCAGTACCGGGCGTGCGTCAGATCGTGAACGAAGGCGATGTGGTCGCGGTGGTCGCCGACGACACCTGGACAGCAATGAAGGGGATGAAGGCACTCGCGCCGCGCTGGGATGACGGCGCCAACGGCGCCGTGCAGCAGGCCGGCCTGGTCGCCGAGCTCGAGGCGGCCGTGCACGAGGACGGCGTGGTCGCGGCGCACAGCGGTGATCCGGCGGCCGCCGCGGCGCCTGCCACGCAGCGGCTCGAGGCGTTATATCACCAGCCGTTCCTCGCGCACGCGACCCTCGAACCGATGAACTGCACGCTCGAATGGCGTCAGGGCGCGTGCGAGATCTGGACCGGCACGCAGGCGCCGGATCGCGCGGTCGCGAAGCTTGCAGCGCTGGGCCTCAAGCCCGAGCAGATCCAGCTGCACAACCACCTGATCGGGGGCGGTTTTGGACGGCGACTCGAGGTCGACGGCATCGTCATCGGCGCGCGCATCGCACGCCACGTCACGGGACCGGTGCGGGTGCTGTGGAGTCGCGAGCAGGATATCCAGCACGACCGCTACCGGCCGTACTACGTCGATCGGCTGAGCGGCGCGTTGGATAGGCACGGCAAGATAGTGAGCTGGCGCCACACCATCGCCGGCTCTGCGGTGAGTGGCATCTACTACGGCCTGCCGCTGAAGGACGGCATCGATGTCGATGCGGTCGAGGCCGCCGCCGACACGGTGTACAAACTCGCGAGCATGGAAACCCGCTTCGTGCGCCGCGACGCCCGTGGCGTGCCGACCTGCTGGTGGCGCGGCGTGGGGCCGACGCGCAGCGTGTTCGTGGTCGAGAGCTTCATGGACGAACTCGCCGCCGCCGCCGGGCAGGACCCGGTGCAGTTCCGCCTCGCGCACCTCGAAGCGCCGCGCATGCGCGCGGTGCTCGAATTGGCCGCGACGCGTGCCGGGTGGGGCTCGGCGTTGCCTGCGGGACACGGCCGCGGCGTGTCGCTGCAGTTTGCCTTCGGCAGCTACCTCGCTCAGGTGGTAGAGGTGAGCATCAGCGAGCGGGACAAGCTGCGGGTGGAGCGCGTAGTGTGCGCCATGGACTGCGGTCAGGTGGTCAACCCTGACGGCGTGCGGGCCCAGCTCGAGGGGGGCGCGACCTTCGGGCTGTCGGCGGTCCTGGGCAACGAGATCACCATCGCCAACGGGCGTGTGCAGCAGAGCAACTTCCACGACTTCCCCTCGCTGCGCATGCCGGATGCGCCACGGGTGGAGACCCACCTGGTGGCGAGCGGCGAGGCTCCGGGCGGCGTGGGCGAGACCGGCACGTCGTGCGTGGCGGCCGCACTGTGCAATGCTATCTATGGCGCCACCGGCCGGCGGCTGCGGACCCTGCCGGTGAGTCGCGCCTTGCGCGCTTGAGCTTGGCACTGACTTGTGACTACAGTGCCGCACCCGCTGGTGTCGGCACCAACAACGAAACGATGGGGAGACGGTATGCGGCGCACTCAGCACAGGTCCTCAATTGCCCGCGCCCCGGGCGCAGTTCCCGCGGCAGTCCTGATGTGCGTGGCCTGGATGCCGGCCCACGCCCAGGACCAGGCGCAGGGTGACACGTCCGCCCCCGCGGGTGGCCTGCAGGAGATTACCGTGACGGCAACCCGTCGCGAGGAGAGCCTCTCCAAGGTCCCGATCAGCGTCACCGCACTGTCGCAGGAGAACCTCGATCTGCGCGGCATCAAGGACTTCTCGGAGGTGGCGCGCTTCACCCCGGGTGTGGCGTTTGACAACTCGGGCACCAACAACATCTCGATCCGCGGCATCTCCGGCACCGGCGGAGCCGGCACCACCGGTATCTACATCGACGACACGCCGATCCAGATGCGCGCGCTCGCCTTCAGTCCCGACGAGGCGCTGCCCAAGTCCTTCGACATCGATCGCGTCGAGGTGCTGCGCGGCCCGCAGGGCACGCTGTTCGGCTCCGGCTCCGAGGGCGGCACGGTGCGCTACATCACCACGCAGCCGAGCCTGTCCCGGACCACGTTCTACAGCCGCGCCGAGGTGTCGACCACCGAGGGTGGCGACCTCAGCTACGAGGCGGGCGTCGCCGTCGGCGGCCCGATCGTGCAGGACAAGTTCGGCGCACGCCTCACGGTCTGGTACCGGCGCGACGGCGGCTGGATCGACGACATGGATCCGTACACGTCCCAGATCTACGACCGCAACGCCAATCACGAGGAGACTGAGCTGGTACGGCTGGCCGGCCTGTGGGCGCCCAACGACAAATGGTCATTCACTCCCAGCATCTACTATCAGAGCCGCCAGCGGCACGACATCTCAAACTACTGGCCGACTCTCTCCGACCCCAACAGCAACCGTTTCGTCAACTCCGACCCGAGCCAGCACAATCAGCCCGACAAGTTCTACCTGCCGGCGCTCAAGATCGAGGGTGACCTGGGCTCGGTGAAGCTGATCTCGAACACCTCCTACTACCACCGCGAGAACCAGACCGGCTACGACGGCACGCTCTACAACCTCGGCTACTACCAGACCCAGAACGCCGCGCCGATCTTCCCGCTTCCCTGGGCCTGCGTGCCCAACTGCTTCCCGCTGTTGGACGGCAGCGGCCTGCACGTGCCCGGCGGCCTGCAGTACCGTTCGCCCGCGACCGTCGACAACGGGCAGCAGAACATCACCCAGGAGATCCGGCTGCAGAGCACCGACCCTGCCGCACACCTGGTGTGGACCGCCGGGCTGTTCGGCAACGTGAACCGGCAGAGTTACCTCGAGCAGATTCACGACCCGATGCTGAACCAGCTGACCGAGGCGGTGCTCGGCGCGCCGTACACGGACGTGTTCTGCTATCTCGATGCCAACGGCAACTGCACGGGCCCCGATGCCTACGACCCGCGCTTCCCGTTCGATTCCTACTTCCTGAAGACCAATTCCAAGGATGAGCAGGAGGCGGTGTTCGGCGAGCTCACCTACTCGTTCACCGACCGCTTCAAGGCCACCGTCGGGGCGCGCTGGTCGCACATGAAGTACAGCTTCGACACCCTCACCGGCGGCCCGCAGCTGTACGCGCCGCCGCGCGCCGGTACCGGCAACATCGACGAGAACGCCTTCACCCCCAAGGTGAGCCTCCAGTACCAGATGGACCAGGACGATCTGTTCTACGCCACCTACGCCAAGGGCTTCCGGCCCGGTGGCGCCAACAACCCGATTCCCAATGCCGCCTGTCCGACCGACTTCGCCAATTTCGGCATCAACACCGATCCGGCGACCTTCAGCTCGGACTCGGTGAAGAGCTACGAGGTCGGCGCCAAGAACAACTTCAATAACCGCGTCCGCATCGCGACCAGCGTCTACTACATCAAATGGAACAACATCCAGCAGCTGATCGTGCCGCCGGTGTGCCAGATCTCGTTCATCGCCAACACCGGCAACGCCGACGTCAAGGGCATCGACTTCCAGGCTGACATCTCGGTTACCAGCAGCCTGAGCCTGGAACTGGCCGCCGGCTACACCGACGCCCGCTACACCGAGGACTTTCGTTTCGCGCAGCCCTGCACCCCGACGACGCCGGCCAGCGCGCTGTGCGCCCAGAACCCGCTGCCCCTGGTCAGGGACGGCGACTCGATCGTCGGCAACTCGAGCGAGACGGGTGGCGGCCAGCCGCCGGCGCCGTGGACGGCGTCCCTCGGTGCCGAGTACCGCTTCAGCGTGGCCGAGCACGAGTCGTTCGTGCGCATGGACGCCGAGTTCGAGGGGCGCGCCAAGTGGCTGACCGCGAACCAGGATCCGAACAGCTCGCAGTTTGATGACGCCAACTTCACCCTGGCGGGCACCCACTTCTTCAGCGCCCGGGCCGGCACGAGCTTCGACAAGCTGCAGGTGTCGGCCTTCGTCGACAACCTGACCGACTCGCATGCCCTGACCGACTACAACACGACCATCAACCCGCTGGTGCCCGGGATCAGCCGCCTGCAGCGCTTCTACGCGTTCCGGCCGCGGACCTTCGGCATCACGCTGATCTACCGTCAGTAGTCGAGGGCGGGTGCCGCACCGCCGCCGGCGGCGAGCGCGCTGATCACCGCGCGGCGCGTCTCCTGGACGCTCGCCAGCGGGGTACGGCGGGCGGCGGTGACTTCCGCGACCGTGAAGGGTGCGACCGGTGCGGCGCCCGCGCCGGCATCGCGCTCGGCCAGCCAGTTGAGCACGGCGGTGAGCTGTGCATCGCTGAGCGCCGAGTTGGCCGCTCCGGGCACGCGCAGCACGTAGTCGCGTCCCTGCGGCGTGCGCATGAAGCGGCTGAGCGCGCCGGCGAGCGGCGGCACCTTGCCGGGCACCCCCCGTGCCTGTGCGCCGTGGCAGCCCATGCAGAACAGCGTGTAGTCGACCATCGGGTCGGCCACGGCGGCGTGCACGCCGGCCAGCGCCAGCGCCGCGAGCAGCGCCCGGCGGCGCATCAGCATGCTCAGGATCCGGGCGGGACGACGCCCAGGATCACCGACACCGAGCAGTGATAGTTGGAGTCATCGCCGTTGGCCAGGCACCAGTTGAGATCGTTGTTGCGCGAGGGGCGGTAGGTGGGTTTCTCACGCTCGTTGCGGTTGCAGTCGCAGTGCCCGCAGCTGGTCTTACCGCAGCAGTCGTTGTAGGACACCATGTAGTGCCGGTCATCGGCCGGATTGTGGCAGGTGCCGATCCAGGTGATGGGGGAGGGCACGGTGCCGGGCGGGCAGGACGTGGTGCTGCCGCCGCAGCAGGCGCACAGGAAGCCGTCGATGGCGCAGTACCGCCAGTAGTCGCAACTCTGCGGGTTGTTGACGTCGGGCTGGGCCGTCGCCGCCTCGGCACGGCCGCCGCGTGCGAGCGGCAGCAGGGGCAGCAGAGCGGCGCCTGTCAGCAGCTGGCCGAGCGCGCCCAGCAGGCTGCGACGCGAGGTACGCTGCGCCAGTGTGCGCGAGGATTGTTCGAACATCCGATCGAGCGAACGCATGATCTGCCCCGTCAGTTCAACATCATCCACGGCGTCTGGCCGAGATGCTTCTCGACGTGCCGTAGCCGTCCGCTGCGTGCATCGAGCACGGCGACGTCCGCAGCGCTGGTGGCGGCGAACAGCACCGGCGCCTCGTCCTGCGATACCTGCACGGCGACGATCGGTGCCAGCCCGAGCGGCGCGACCGGCCAGCGCGCCAGACGGCGGTGGCTGCCGGCGTCGAACACCCAGATCTCGCTGCCGCCCTCCTTATGCGAACCCTCGCCGCCCTTGTGCATCGGCACGTACAGCCGCCCGAGCGCGCGCTGCAGCGCGCCGAGCTGCACGCCACCGGGGCGCCACACGCCGCGCTCGGCGGGACTCACCAGCGACCAGGGCGCCGCAAACCGCGGCTGGACGTCGCTCAGGTCCACTTCGTGCACTTCGCCGAGGAAGGACACGAACAGGTAGCCGCTCGCGCTCTTGATGCCCTGGGCAAACACCGGATCGTGATCGGTGTCGAAGAACTGCGCCGACATTGCGCGTCCAGCCTCATGCCCCTGCGCATCCAGGGTCACGGTGAGCAGGCGCCCGCTCTCACACAGCGATGACACCCGGTTCGGGCCGGAGGGAATGACCAGCTGACAGCCGGCGGTATCGATCTCCCCCAGCACCGTGCCGTGTTCGGGGTCGAGCACGCCGAAGGACGCGGCCGGGGTGATGTAGGCGGCGTAGACGAAGTGGCCGTCGGCACTGTAGGCGACATTGAAAAGACTCGGCACGGTCTCGGCGCGTTTGGCCGGCAGCACGATCTCGTGGGTGACCCGCAGCGTGCGGTTGTCGGTGAACTCGACCACGTCGGTGCGTGTGCCGCGGCTGCCGCGCGAGAAGTAGGTGGTCGCCACCACCGTGGTCGCGCCGTCGGGCGATAGGTTGACGCCGGGTGAGAAGCCGGCGTCGATCTGCCCGAGGCGCTGGTAGGTGTCGCCGTCAAACAGGTGGATGCGCGCGTCGATCTCGTTGAAGAACGCCTCGTCGAACACGTATATCCAGTGCGGGTTGGGCGGCGGCAGCTTCTGCACGCTGAGTTGCTCAGCCTGCAGCGGCGGCGGTGCGGCGCGCACCGGCACACCCGCGACGAGGTACACCAGCGCCGTGAACATGAGGGCAGAGGCTCGCATCAGTCACCCTGGCCGCATTGAGGTTGCTTGCATCGAGCCGCTGCGAAGACGCGCAGAGCGGCCGGCGGCGTTATGTCAGTCTCGCACATCGTTCCCGCCCGGAAAAGGTGCGCGCGCTCGCCTCTGGTTTGACCCCGGCGCGGGGGCTGCCGTAGAGTCGATCGATCAACGCTGTCATATCCCGATAGCGCAAAATCGATTATCGATAGCTCGCAAATGGAATCGACGCTGGCGCTGCAATCGCTCTGGTCTGTGACGGCGCCCGCCGGGCCGCAGTGTCCATCGCTCACCGAAGCGCGGCGCGCACAGGTGATCGTCATCGGGGGCGGTTACACCGGATTGGTGGCGGCGCTGCACCTGGCCGAGGCCGGCCGCGACGTCGTCGTGCTGGAAGCCGCAGACATCGGCGCTCGGGCCTCCGGTGTCAACGGCGGCCAGGTGATCCCCGGCGTCAAACTCGACCCCGACGTGCTCGAGGCGATGCTCGGCCCATACGCTGGTGGCCGCCTGGTGGCGACCGCGGCGACCGGACCGGACCTGGTGTTCGATCTGATCGCGCGCTACGGCATCCACTGCGAGGCGCGCCGCGTCGGCTGGATCCAGCCGGCGACGACCGAGAGCGCGCTGGTGCAGCAGGCCCGCCGTGCCGAGCAGTGGTGGCGCCGCGGTGCGCAGGTGGAGCTGCTGTCGCGCCGCGAGGTGCTGCAGCTCACCGGGTCGGCGCGCTACTGCGGCGGGCTGCTCGACCGGCGTGGTGGCACGGTGCAACCGCTTGCCTACGTGCGCGGCCTCGCTGATGCGGTGCTGAAGAGCGGCGGGCACATTTTCACCAACAGTGCAGCGGTGCGCCTGGCGCGCATGGGCGGTGCCTGGAGCGTCGAGACCACCGGTGGCAGCGTCACCGCGCCACTGGTCATCATCGCCACCAACGCCTACACCGACACGCTCAACGAGGAGCTACGCCGCACCGTCGTCGCCGTGCCCTCGTTCCAGGTGGCGACCGCGCCCATACCGGCCGCGCTGCGCAGCACCATCCTTCCCGACGGCCAGGCTGCCTCGGACACTAACCAGCTGCTGCGCTACTTCCGCCTGGACAGCAGCGGGCGGCTGGTGCTCGGCACGCGCGGCACTTTCACCGCTGCGCCGACCGTGCGGCACGTGCAGCACCACTACCGCGCGGTGCACGAGATCTATCCGCAGCTGCAGGGGATCGCCTTCGAGTACCACTGGGGCGGCCTCGTGGCGCTGACGCGCGACGGCCTGCCGCATCTGCATGAGGTGGCGCCCGGCATGTATGCCGGCCTCGGCTACAACGGCCGTGGCGTCGCCATGGCCTCGGTCATGGGGCGGCTGCTGGCGCGGCGTGCCCTCGGGGTGCCGGTGGCCGAGCTGGGCTTCCCCGTGAGCCCGGTACTGCCCATGCCACTGCACCAGCTGAGCGGGGTGGGCGCGCGCGCCACCATCCAGTACCTGCGCCTGCGCGAGGGAATGGGGCGCATGCGCACGCAGCTGCGGCTGCGTGCTCCCTTCAAAGCCTGACCATGAACGCCACCAAGGCGGGGCTGCTCGGGGCACTGCTGCTGGTGAACATCGCGTTCGTGATCGGCTGGATCTGGGCCAGGCGGCGCCACCGCCTTACCGGGCGCCCGACACTCGTCGGCATCGCGATCGGCATGGTCACCGACTTTCTCGACGCGCTCGGCATCGGCTCGTTCGCCCCGACCACCGCACTGTTCAAGATCCGCGGCGAGCCGCGGGACGAGCTCATACCCGGCACCCTCAACGTGGGCCACAACACCGCGGCCTTCCTCGAGACCGTGCTGTACGTCACCGCGGTGACGGTAGAGCCGGCGTTGCTGGCCTGCATGGTGGGGAGCGCTGCGGCCGGGGCCTGGCTCGGAGCCGGGGTGGTGAGTCGCCTGCCGCGGCGCGCCATCCAGATATTCATGGGTGCGGCACTGCTGGTTGCGGCGGTATTCTTCGCCATGAAAAACCTCGGCGGACTGCAGCCGAGCGGCAGCGACTTCGGACTCGCCGGGTGGCGTTTCGCGGTCGCGGTCGGCGCCAATTTCGTGCTCGGCGCGCTCATGTGCATCGGGATCGGGAACTACGCCCCGAGCGTGATCCTCTTGTCACTGCTCGGCATGCACCCGCTGGCGGCCTTTCCCATCATGATGGGGAGTGACGGCATCGTGCAGCCGGTGGCGAGTCTCGGGTTCTTCAAGTCGGGCCGCTTTGCGCAGGGGCCCGCGCTAGGCCTGGCGCTGGGCGGGATCGTCGGGGTGCTGGTCGCCTTCTACATCGTGAAGCAGCTGCCGCTCACGGCCATGCGCTGGCTGGTGATCGTCGTGGTGACGTACGCGGCGCTGTCCATGCTGCGCTCGGCGCATGCCGAGCGCACAGCGGTACCGGCACTGCCTTAGCCCGCCGGCCCCCATCCCATGCGCACCTCAACCAGGTAGCCACGACGCGTCGGCGCCGGCGCCGTCTGCGTCGGGGCCTGCTTGGCGTGCTTGGCCTGCCCGCCGCAGCGCAGGTGCGCGGACTCGGCCGCTTGGGCGCTCGGTGCGGCGCTGAACACCGCCGCGATTACCAGCCCCAGCATGACGTTGATGAACAGTGATCCCAATGCAGCCCAGGTCGTCGTTTTCATGTGCCCTCCTCACAGCAACATAGATGCGCGTCGCGTCATCTTGGTTGCATATGAGACGCGAAAAGTGGGCGCCTCAGCAGTGGGCGAACTCCGGACCCATCCTTCCGGCCAACGGATTCGTCCCCGGGGGGCCGTTTGGGGGTGGTTTCAGGGCGGAACGGGCCGCGTCAGGGCCAGCCGGCGCGCCCAGGCGTAGTCCGCCTTGCCATTGGGCAGGCGCTGGATCGCCGCCACCGGGACGATCAGGCGCGGAGCCTTGTAGGGCGCCAGGTTACGGCGCACCTCGGCATCGAGCGCGCGCTCGTCCGCCGGCCTGCCGGGAGCGAAGGCGACCAGGGCGGCGACGCACTCGCCGAGGCGCGGGTGGGGTATTCCCACCACCAGGCAGTCGTAGACCCCGGGATGACGCTTAAGGGCCTCCTCCACCTCCTCGGGATAGACCTTCTCGCCGGCGGTATTGATGCACTGGTTGCCGCGGCCGAGGAAGCTGATCGATCCGTCGGCCTCCACGGTGGCATGGTCGCCGGTAAAGGCGTAGCGCACCCCCTCGATGGTGCGAAACGTGGCCGCGGATTTCTCCCGGTCCTTGTGGTAACCCAGCGGGACGACCACGCTCGCGGCGAGCCGTCCGGCGACCCCGGATCCGGGTGTCACGGGGGTGTCATCCGCGGCAAACACCCGCGTCGTCGAGCGGGGCAGGAAATGCCCGGTCGCCATCGGCTGACCACGGCTCGCGAGCGCGCGCCCCAGGCTCCCCTCGCTCGAGCCAATGACATCGACGAGGCTCACGTCGAGCCGCGCAAGCAGCGCCTGCTTCACCTCGGCGCTCCACATGGCGCCGGAGGACACGATGAAGCGCAGGCTCGAGAGATCATAGGCGCGGCCGGCGGCGACGGCGGCATCGAGCGCCGCCAGCAGCGGCTTGGCGAACGAGTCGCCCACGATGGTTACGTGGGTCGCACGCCGCTCCTGCACCGCGCGCCACACCACGTCGGGATCGAAGCTGGTCGTCGGCAGCGTCACCACCGTGCCACCGAGTGCGTGCACCACCATGACCCCGATCCACATGCCCGTGGCATGCATCAGCGGGCAGGCGACGATCATGACCGGCTGGTCGCCCCGCGCGGCGATGACGTCCAGGTTCGCCTGCCATTCGGCAAGCGTGGTCGGGCGCGGCAGCCCGCGGTTCTCGTACTCGGCCATCAGGCCGTGGACGAAGTCCCCGTGCCGGTACATGACGCCCTTCGGGCGACCGGTCGTGCCCCCGGTGTACAGCATGTAGATGTCATCGGCCGAGTGCGGTGCGCGCGCGCACGGGGGCGCGGCGGCGACCAGCTGCTCGTGGCTGCAGACGCCGCCTGCTGCCTCGCCGCCGATCTGCACGTACAGGCGCAGGAGCGGCAGCTGCGCACGGATGGCGTGGACGCGCGCGGCGTAGCAGGACTCGAAGAACAGTGCTTCGGCGTCGGCGTCCGCGAGCAGCGCGGCCAGCTCTGCCTCGACGTACTGGAAGTTAACGTTGACCGGCACCGCGCCGATCTTGAAGGCGGCGAATTGCGCTTCCAGGTACTCGGGCCGGTTGTGGCTGAGGATGGCCACCTTGGCGCCGGGGCCGATGCGCGCCGCGTCGAGCGCGGTGGCGAGGCGCGCGGCGCGCTCCTCGTAGACGGCGAAGGAGTATTCCAGCGGACCGTGGACGAGAGCCGGCCGGGCAGGGGAACGCTCCGCCAGAGTTTCCCAGAGGGTCGCGAGGTGCAGGTTACCCGTGTCCACGTTCGGCTCGGTGCAGGCTCAGGGGCGGGGCGTCGCGCGCTTCAGTACCATACCGTGCGTCCCGGCGTCTGCAAAAGGTCAGCCGGCTACCCGGTGGTAACGGAGCCATGGCATGAGTCCCCTCGGATACCAGGTGCACGGTGCGGTCGCCGTCATCACCCTCGACAACCCGCCGGTCAACGGTCTCGGCCACGCACTGCGGCAGCAGATCTCGCAGGGGCTCGAGGCGGCCCAGGGCGATGCCGCCGTGCAGGCGGTGGTCATCATCGGCAATGCCAGCGGCTTTTCCGGTGGCGCCGACATCCGCGAGTTCGGCACCCCGGCGATGCTCGCCGCGCCGGTGCTCGGGCGCCTCATCCAGGAGCTGGAGATGT
>JANWKR010000135.1 GCA_025451275.1 Steroidobacteraceae bacterium | reverse complement strand
CTGAAGCAGTAACCGTACCGGCCGCCTCACTCCGTGAGGCGGCCGGTGAGGTCGTAGTCGTCCGCGGCCACGATCTCCACGTCCGCGAATTCCCCCGCGCGCAGCCGCGCGCGGCCGCCGGCGGTCACGCCGGGGATGCGTACCACGCCATCGATCTGCGGCGCATCGCCCTCGCTGCGCGCGACCGCCACGCCGTCCTCGATCGAATCCACCAGCACGCGCAGCCGCCGCCCGATGCGTGCCGCCAGGCGCTGGCGGCTGATGGCGGCGGCCTGCTGCATGAAGCGCGCGTAGCGCTCCTCCTGCACCTCGGCCGGCACGTGGGCGGCGAGGGTGTTGGCCGCGGCGCCCTCGACCGGCGAGTACTTGAAGCAGCCGACGCGGTCGAGCTGTGCCTCGGCGAGCCATGCCAGGAGCTCCGCGAACTCCTGCTCGGTCTCGCCCGGGAAGCCGACGATGAAGGTGCTGCGCAGCGTCAGCTCGGGGCACTGCGCGCGCCAGGCGCGGATGCGCGCGAGGGTGTTCTCCGCGTGCGCCGGGCGGCGCATGCGCTTCAGCACCGTGCGGCTGCCGTGCTGGAACGGCACGTCCAGGTACGGCAGCACGCGTCGCTCGGCCATGAGCGGGATCACCTCGTCGACGTGCGGGTAGGGGTAGACGTAGTGCAGGCGTACCCACACGCCGAGTTCGCCGAGGCCGCGCGCCAGGTCGATGAAGCGCGTCGCGAACGGGCGGCCGCGCCACTCGGCGGCGGCGTAGCGCAGGTCCGAGCCGTAGGCACTGGTGTCCTGGGAGATGACCAGCAGCTCCCTGACGCCGGCCGCGGCCAGGCGTTCCGCCTCGCGCAGCACCTCATCTATCCGACGGCTCGCCAGGCGGCCGCGCAGGGCGGGGATGATGCAGAAGCTGCACTTGTTGTTGCAGCCCTCCGCGATCTTCAGATACGCGTAGTGGCGCGGGGTGAGGCGCACCCCCTGGGGCGGCACCAGGTCGAGGAACGGCTCGTGCCGCGGCGGCAGGTGCTCGTGCACCGCGCCGACCACGTCCTCGTAGGCGTGGGGACCGGTGACCTTCAGCACGCGCGGATGGCGCGCCAGGATGCGTTCGGGCCTGGCGCCGAGGCAGCCGGTGACGATGACGCGGCCGTTGTGCTCGAGCGCCTCACCGATGGCATCGAGCGATTCATCCACGGCCGCATCGATGAAGCCGCAGGTGTTGACCACCACCACGTCCGCGGCCTCGTAGCTCGGCGCGACCTCGTACCCTTCCGCGCGCAGCTGCGTGAGGATGCGCTCGGAGTCCACCAGCGCCTTGGGGCAGCCGAGGCTGACGAACCCGACCTTGGGCACGCGCGTGCGCGCGGGACTGGATTTACGGCGGGGGCTGGCGGGCATGCGCTGCGGGCCGCGGCCCGGCGGGGGTAACCAAAAGGGCGGCTATGCTAGCCGCGCCGGCCCGCCGGCGCCAGTCTTCAGGGCTTGGGCGTGGTTGCCGGCGCCGGTGCCGGCGTCACGGCCGCCGCCGGCGTGGTGCCCAGGCGGTGATGCATGCGCAGCAGCGCGAAAAACACCGCCAGTACGACCAGCGGCATGACCAGCCACGGCCAAACGGCCGCGCGCCGCTCGCGCGGACTAGCGACCATAGAGGCCCGTGAGCTCGGCCACGCCCAGCTCGTTGGCGTGCACGTTGAAGCCGATCAGTGCCGCGCTGGCATCGGCCGGCAGTTCCAGCTTCGGCACTTTGAGTGCGTACAGGCGGAAGTGGTAGTGGTGCGGCTTGCCTGGCGGCGGGCACGGTCCGCCGTAGCCGGGCGTGCCGAAGTCGGTGCGCCCCTGCACCGCCCCGGCCGGCATCAGCTGCTTCTTCGGATCGCCCGCACCGGCGGCCAGCGCGTGCGTCTCGGCCGGGATGTTGTACACCACCCAGTGCCACCAGCCGCTGCCGGTGGGCGCGTCCGGGTCGTGCACCATGAGGGCGAAGCTCTTGGTATCCGCGGGCGCGCCGCTCCAGGCGAGCGCGGGCGAGACGTTGCCGCCCTGGCAGCCGAAGCCGTTGAATACCTGCGCCGCGGCGATGGTGGCGCCCGGGGACAGCTCGGTACTGGTGAGTTTGAAGGTGGACATGGCGTGCGTCTCCTTCGTCGCGGGGGCATCCGCTGCCAGCAGCTTGCCAGTCGCCAGCGCCAGGATCGCGAGGCCGGCGCTCACGGTCAGGTCAGTTCGTCGCATTGCTGCCGCGCTCCTTGAAAATGGCCGGCCGACACCGGCGCAGCAGTGTCGCGCGGCGGGCCCGGGAAGCGCAAATGCAGCGGGCCGGCGCCGGTCTCAGCCGGCGCCGGCCCGCGGGGAGCGTCAGCGGCGCTGCCAGTGGCCGGGCGACTCGCGCCAGCCGTTGCCGTAGCGGCGCCAGCCATGCCCCACCCAGCGGTACCCGGGACGCGGCCGCTCCCAGTAACCCGGGTGCCAGGCGTAGCGGCCGCCTTCCCAGAACCAGGAGCCGCCGATCCAGAAGTAGCCCGGGGTCGGGGCCACGCCGACCGCCTCGTACGGCACGGCGGGCGGGGCGCTGTAGACCGCCTCGCCGTAACCGGGCGCCGGCGCCACGACGCAGGCGCTCAGCAGGCCGCCCAGCAGTGCGCCGGCCAGCAGGATCTTCGCGGACTTGAGTCTCATCTGTGCCTCCGGTTGTTCCGTTGCGGATGCAAGGACATATTAGTGGAAACGCGCCAGTTTCAATCAGGCATACAAAACATGGACGCAGCCACGAGCCGTGCCGCACCGCGCCTGGCAAACCAACCTGTACGAGCGGTGAATCGCCGCCGGTTCAGCGAGCATTCAGTGTTGGCGGCGGCCTGAAGCATGCGCTTCGGACGCGACTACTACCGCCGCTACTACTTCGATCCGCGCACCGCGGTGGCGACGCGCGCCGAGATGCGCGCCCGAGCGCGCCTGATCGCAGCGCTGGCCACGCACGCCGGGCTGCCGGTGCGGCGCATCCTCGAGGCCGGCTGCGGCACCGGCATGCTGCGCGCGCCGCTGCTGCGGCTGCTGCCGCGCGCGCGTTACGTGGGGCTCGAGACCAGCGACTACCTGTGCGCGCGCTACGGCTGGGAGCGCGGCCGCATCGAGAGCTACCGTGCCGCGCCCTTCGATCTGCTGATCTGCTACGACGTGCTGCAGTACCTCGAGCCGCGGGCGGCCGAGGGTGCACTGCGCAACTTCGCGCGCCTGTGCCGCGGCGTACTGTACTTCAGCGCCCTCACGCGCTTCGACTTCGAGCACAACTGCGACCGTGCGCGCACCGACGCCGACGTGCACCTGCGCAGCGCGCACTGGTACCGCACGCGCCTGCGGCGCCACTTTCGCGAGGCCGGACTGGGGTTCTGGCTGCGGCGCGGCGCGCCGCTCACCCTCTGGGAGCTGGAGACGGGCTGACGGATGCCGCCGCCGCACGGCGGCGGAACAGCGGATAGAGCGGCAGCGCCAGGAGAATCAGCACCAGCGTGGCGATGCACTCCCGCGGCACGCTGATGAGGGCGCTGATGATGATCGCCAGCATCACCAGCGCGAACAGCAGCGGCACGAACGGGTAGCCGGGCACGCGGAACGGGCGCGGCGCCTGCGGCAGCTTGCGGCGCAGGACGATGACCGCCAGCGACACCGGGATCCAGAACAGTGCGTACGACATCACCGCCATGTCGGTGAGCTGGTCGAAGGTGCCCGTCACGGCCAGCAGCGAGCCCCAGATGGCCAGCAGCACCAGCGCGGTGACCGGCACGCGGCTCACCGGGCTCAGCCGCCCGAAGGGGGCGAAGAACAGCCCGTCGCGCGCGGCGGCGAACGGCACGCGCGCGCCGCTCAGGATCATGCCGTTCAGCGAGCCGATGGTGGAGACCAGGAAGATGAGCGCCGCGATCGCCGTGGCGCGCCCGCCGAGGAAGGTCTGCACCGCGCGCGCCGCCACCGAGGGCGCGTCCGGGTAGGCGGTGGAGTTGGAGCTCGCCACCTGCGCGAACGGCAGCGCATACAGGTAGGCGGCGTTGATGAGCAGGTACAGGCCCAGCACCAGCAGCGTGCCGCCGACGATGGCGCGCGGCAGGTTGCGCTGCGGCTCGCGCACCTCGCCGGCCGCCATCGGCAGGAACTGCCAGCCACTGTAGGCCCACAGCGCCGAGAACATCGCCGCGCCGAACCCGGACGGCGTGCCGTGCGCGGCCGCCGCGGCGCTGCCCGCGGCGCGGCCGCCGCCGAACACGAACACCCCGCACGCGACCGCGAGGATCGCCAGTACCTTGGCCGCCGTCAGCAGCGCCTGCACGCGCCCGCCCATGATGACGCCGGCGCAGTTGATGGCGGCGAACAGCGCGATGACCGCCACCGCGATCAGCTGCCGTGCGCCGAAGCTCAGCGTGAAGCGGCTGCCGAACAGGTGCAGGGTGTGCGTGAACCAGTCGGCGCCGAGCGGATGGATGTCGGAGACGAAGATCGCCACCGCGGCACCGTAGGCGGCCACCGCCGCGCCACCCAGCACGAAGCCGTTGCACGCGAACAGGAACCCCACCAGCTCGCCGTAGGCGGTGCGCAGGTAGACGTACTCGCCGCCGGCGTGCGGCAGCAGCGCGCCGAGCTCGGCGAAGCACAGTGCGCCGAGCATGGCGACGAGTCCCGCGACCACCCACGCGGTCAGCACCAGCGCCGGGCTGCCGACCGCCTGCGCCATGCTCGCGCTCTTGAGGAAGATGCCGGTGCCGATGATGACCCCGACCACCAGCGAGACCGCGTGCGTCAGCGTCAGATCGCGTCGCGGCTGCAGCAGGGCCGGATTGGTCATGCCGCTATCGTACAATCCGGGCAGGCTCGTCACGGAGGTAAACGCTCATGGACAACGGTCACCGCCGGCGCCGCAGCCACAGCCGCGCCGTGCGCTGCGCGCCAGCCGCCGATGGCTGAGCTGCTCGCCACGTTCCCGGGTCCGGTCGTCTGCCGCCGCGGCGATGCGGTCGCCGGCTTCACACTGAGCGGCGAGACAGCCGAGCGGCCCGGCGAGCCCACCACGCTCAGCTTCGCGGCCGCAGCGCCTGCCGACCTGCCCGCGACGCTCGCCGCGGCGCGCGTCGAGCGCGCCGCGCCCGGCGCGTACCTGATCGCCGCGGGCACGCGCAGCTGGACGGTCGCGGGCGGCGTCGAGCTGCATCGCGACGTCGCGCCGGCCTTCTACCGCGCGTTGCCGCCGCGCCCGATGCCGTGGGCGCGGCGGCTGCTGCTGCGCGTGATGCTGGCGCTGGCCGCGCGCCGCGCGGGGCTGGCGCTGCTGCGCCGCCTGCGGCGCTAAAGCATGTACGTCCTGCTGTGCGCGCTCGCCTTCGCCGCCGGGGTGGTGCTGGTGGTGCAGGTGGGCGTGAACGCCACGCTGCGCACCGGGCTCGGCGGCCCGGTGGCCGCCGCGCTCGCCAGTTTCCTGGTCGGCTCGGCGGCGCTCGCGCTGCTGCTGCTCGCGAACGGCGCCTGGCCCGCGCGCAGCCAGCTGCTCGCCGCGCCAGCCTGGGCCTGGGCCGGCGGCGTGCTGGGCGCGTTCTACGTGGTATCGACCATCGTGCTCGGGCCGCGCCTCGGGGCCGCGGCGCTGCTGTCGCTCGTCATCCTTGGCCAGCTGCTCACCTCGCTGGTGGTCGATCACTACGGCTGGCTGGGCTTTCCCGAGCATCCCATGACGCTGACGCGCCTGCTGGGCGCGCTGCTGCTGTTCGGCGGGGTGCTGCTGGTCGTGCACCGCGCCTGAGGCACGGCGCACGCCGCCTCAGGAGGTCGGGGAGCGCAGCCCGAGGATCGCCGCGCCGCCGACGGCGTGACGGTGCGCGCCGAGGAGCGACGCGTAGGCGGACATCTGGCCGTGGAAGGCGCGGTGCCAGGTGAACTGGCGCAGCACGCGTGCCCGCGCCGTGCCGCCGACCGCGTCCAGGTCGCGTTCGTACAGCGCCGCGATGGCCTCCGCCATGCTGGCACTGCAGTTGGGCGTGGCGAGCATGCCGACGCTGTCGTCGATGAACTCGGGGAACGCGCCGGCGCGTGCCGCCACCACCGGCCGCCCGCAGGCCATCGCTTCCAGGATCACCAGCCCGAAGGTCTCCTTGGTGCCGGCATGCACCAGAGCATCGGCCGAGGCGATCCACTGCGCCAGCTCCACGCTGTCGCGCCGGTACGGCAGCATGGTGACGTTGGCGGCCGGGCGCGCGGTGCGCTCGCCGCCGATCAGCAGCAGGTGATACGGGGTACCGAGGCGCGCGAACGCCTGCAGCAGCACCGGCAGATTCTTCTCCGGCGCGAAGCGCCCGGCGTACAGCAGCACGCGCGCGTCGCGCGGCAGCCCGAGGCGCTCGGCGATGCCGGCGCGGCGGCGCGCCGGGTGGAATACCTCCGCGTCCACCCCGAGCGGCTGGTGCAGCGTGTGCGCGACGCCGAGCTCGTTCAGGTAGTCACACATCAGGCGGCTGGGCGCGAACACCACGTCGCAGCGCTCGTACAGCAGGCGCAGGTAGCGGCGGATGATCGGCTCGGTGAGCGTGCCGAAGCTGCGCCGGCCGGCGAGCTGCGGCAGGTTGCTGTGATAGAAGGCCGCGAGCGGGATGCCGCGTCGCTGCGCCACGCGCCACGCGCACCACGCCGGGTGGAACGCATCACCGACCTCGATGAGACTCGGCTCGAGCGCGTCCAGCAGCCGTGCCCAGCGGCGCGGGTTGAGCGGCAGGCGGTAATTGAAGGTGCCCGGCACGGGGTAGCCCGGCAGCGTGCACACCCCGCCACGCTCGAGCTGCGCCGCGCGGCCCGGTACCACCAGGGTGTGCTCCCAGGTGGTATGCGCGGCGAGCCAGGAGTGTTTGGCGGAGAGGTAGCGTTTGACGCCGCCGCTCGTCGGCGAATAGAACAGGGTCGTATCGACAAGATGCATGGGTTGTTTTTTTTCGGCCTTCCGAACCCTGGCTGGCCACCACGCCCGAAGGCGGCATTGCACCTTTATGACGTTTGAGTGTCAAGCGTGGGCGCGGCACGCGTGGGTGCGCGTGCCGTGCCTGCCACGTGTGGCCGCTCAGGCGGGCTTGATGTTGGCGTTGAGGTGGAACAGGTTGGCCGGGTCGTAGCGCTTCTTGAGGCTCGCGAGCCGCGCGTAGTTGTCACCGTAGGCCTCGTGCACGCGGGTCTCGCGGTCGTCGGCGCTGGCGAGGTTCACGTAGTTGCCGCGCGAGTGCGGCTCGAGCTCCTTCCACGCACCGCGCACCCAGGCGGTGCTGGCCTCGGCGCCGTCGCCGGGAACCTTCCAGAACGCGAACGCCAGCATGGTGTGGCTGGCGCCGCGGCCGAAGTAGGCGGTGGCGGTGGGCGCGACGCGGGCGACCGCGCCGCCGTTGGCCCCGAACTCGATCTCGAAGTTGTGGGCCGGGTGCGCCTCGATGTAGTCGATCGCCGCGTCGATGAGCGCGGGCGTGAGTCCATACACCAGCCCGCCCTTCACGTAGGCGGCGATGCCGGGCGGGGCCGGCGGATCATCGCTCCCCTGCAGCTTGGTGTACGGCGCCTGGCCGAGGGCGTCCTTGAGCGGCTTGCCGAGCTTGCGCAGCGGCGCCACGACGCGCTCCGCGTCCGCGAGCGGGCCGCAGTAGCACACGTCGAACTCGACGATGCGCTGCTGCGTCTCGCGGTCCACGGCGAGCGCCACGTCGGCGCCCAGCTCGTCGGGCGCGTGTCCCATGATCTCCGCGTAGCCGCGCAGCAAACCGCGCGCCGTCGGCGCGTCCTGGTATGCATAGGTCAGCGTGCCGCCGTACAGCTGCGGCGTGATCGGGTGCAGGCGGTAGGTGAAGGCGGTCACCACGCCGAAGTTGCCGCCGCCGCCGCGCAGCGCCCAGTACAGGTCCGGGTTGTCGGCGGCGCTGGCGCGCAGGGCGCGGCCGTCGGCGGTGACCACCTCCAGCGCCAGCAGGTTGTCGATGGTCAGCCCGCGCTTGCGGCTGAGGCGGCCCTGACCGCCACCGAGCGTCAGCCCCGCCACGCCGGTGTCGTTCACGGTGCCGAGCACGGTCGCCATGCCGGCGGCCTGCGCCGCCTTGTCGACCGCCCCGAGCAGCGAGCCCGCCTGCACGTGCGCCTGCCGCGCCGCCTTGTCGATGCGCACCTCGCGCATCTGCGACACGTCGATGACGAGTCCCTTGTCGCAGCCGGACTGCCCGGAGAGGCTGTGGCCACCGCCGCGTACCGCGGTGAGGAGCGCGTGCGCGGACGCGAAGCTCACGGCGTGCTGCACGTCGGCAGCGCTCGCGCAGCGCGCGATGAGGGCCGGATGGCGGTCGAAGGCGGCATTCCACAGCCGCCGCGCGCCGTCGTAGCCGCCGTCGCCGGCCGTGAGCAGCTCGCCCTTGAAGCCGGCGCGCAGATCGTCCAGGTCGGCGGGCTTGAGTGTCAGCTGCCGGCCGTCGAGTCCCAGGATATCGATGGCCGTCCCGGCGGCGAGCAGCCGCGCCCCGGGCAGGGCGGCGGCGGTGAGTACGGCGAGTCCCCTCGTGACGAACGTTCTTCTTTTCATGAGACACCTGAAAGTTTGAGCTGACCGAGAGTGCCCCGCCGCGAGCCCCGCGGTCAAGGGAGCGTGCCCTGCGGCGTGCACCGATCGCGCCGCAACACCTGTGGCACACTAGCGCGCCGTCGCGCGGACCCTGAGCCCTACACCGCTGAAAGTGCCTGCCATGAACCAACTCCTGCGCCGTCTGGTCGTGCTGCAGCCCGGCGAGGCGCCGGCGCTGCTGGCCTCGTTCTGCATGCTGCTGTGCATGTTCTCGAGCTACACCATCCTGCGCCCGGTGCGCGACGCGCTCGGCGTCACCTCGGGGCTGGAGAAGATCCCGTACCTGTTCTGGGGCGTGTTCGTGGTGATGCTGCTGCTGCAGCCGGTGTACGGCTGGCTCACCTCGCGCTTCCCGCGCACGGTGTTCGTGCCGTGGGTGTACGGCTTCTTCGCCACCAACCTCGTAGGCTTCTACCTGTGGTTCCACGTGCAGGGCGACCACACCTGGATCGCGCGCACCTACTTCGTGTGGGTGAGCGTCTTCAACCTGTTCGTGGTGGCGACGTTCTGGAGCCTGATGGCGGACGTGTTCACCCGCGAACAGGCGGGGCGCGTGTTCGGCTTCATCTGGGCCGGCGCCAGCACCGGCGGACTGATCGGCCCGCTGATCGCGCACGAGCTCGCCGTCCCCCTCGGTGCCATCAACCTGCTGCCGATCTCGGCGGTGCTGCTGCTGCTGTCGCTGGTATTCATGGCGCAGATCGTGCGCTGGCAGCGCCGCCAGCGCAGCGTCGCCGCCGCCGATGCCGCCGCCCCCGCCGCGGCCCCCAACAGCGCGCTCGGCGGCTCGATGTGGGCCGCTTTCACGCAGGTGGTGCGCTCGCCGTACCTGCTCGGCATCGCCGCCTTCGTGCTGCTCATGACCTGGGTGTCGACGTTCCTGTACCTCGAGCAGCAGGCGTTCGTGGCCAAGGTGTTCACCAACGCGGATAGGCGCACGAGCTTCTTTGCCCTGATCGATTTCTGGGTGCAGGCGGCCTCGCTCTTCATCCAGCTGCTGCTGTTCGGGCGGCTGTTCAAGTGGTTCGGTCTCAAGGCGATCCTGGTGTCGGTGCCGATCCTCATGACCGCCGGCTACGCCGCGTTCGCGCTGGCGCCGACCTTCCTGGTGCTGGTGGTGGTGTACGCGGTGCGCCGCGTCGGCGACTACGCGCTCACGCGCCCGTGCCGCGATGCGCTGTTCACGGTCGTGAGCCGCGAGGAGAAGTACAAGGCCAAGAGCCTGATCGACACCTTCGTGTATCGCGGCGGTGATGCCACCAGCGGCTCGCTCTACAAGGCGCTCAGCGGCGGCTTCGGCGCCGATGCCAGTACCATCGGCTGGCTGGGTGCGGTGATCTCGGCGCTGTGGGCGGTGCTGGCGCTGGCCCTGGGCCGGGCGCAGGAGCGGCGGCCGTCGGTGACGGCCGGCTCCTAGGTGTGAGTTTTCAGAAGGTTGTTCCCTCCCGCTGGTAGGGGGAAGCTGATGTTGCGACACGTCAGTTTCCTTACCAGGGGAGAGAGCAACCGTGCATAAGAATGCTCGTCTGACGCCCAAGG
>JANWKR010000134.1 GCA_025451275.1 Steroidobacteraceae bacterium | reverse complement strand
GCAGTGCCGCGAGCACCATGACGGTGAACGCCGGTCCGCGCGCGGTGATGCCCGCCAAGTGCCGCCACAGCGCGGCCAGGCGCTGCTGCCGCTTCGCGACGCGCGCGTGGTAACCGCTGTCGAAGTGCACGTACGACACCATGACCGGCAGCAGCACGAGGTCGGTCAGGATCACGATCGCCACGCCGACGCAGGCGGTGACGGCCATTTCACGGATCACCTGCACCGGGATCATGAGGATGGTGACGAAGCCGACCAAGTCGGCGAGCAGCGCCACCACCGCCGGCGCCAGCAGCTGGCGGAACGTGCGCCGCGCCGCCTCCATGCTGTCGAGGCCGGCGAACGCAGCGTCGCTGACGGCGCTGATCTTCTGTACCCCGTGGCTGACGCCGATGGCAAAGATCAGGAATGGCACCAACAGGCCGATCGGGTCGATGCCGTAGCGCAGCAGCACCAGCGCGCCGAGCTGCCAGATGACCGCGATCACCGAGCACAGCACCGGCACGAAGGCGACGCGCCACGACTGGCAGTAGATCCGCACCGCGAGCAGCGTCAGCAGCAGCGTGATGACCGCGAACATGACCACCGCGGCGGCACCGTCGGCGATGTCTCCCACTACCTTGGCGAAGCCGATCATGCGTACATCGATCCCGTCGCCCTCGAGCTTGGCGCGTACCTGTTGCTCGAGCTCGTGCGACACCTTGATCGGGTCCACCCGGTGGCCCTGCGCGTCGCTGTCGAGGACGGTGGCGCTGACCAGTGCGCCGGAGAAGTCGTTGGCGACCAGGCGGCCGACGATGCCGGCTTTTCTGATGTTGTCGCGCACCTGCGCGAGGTTCTCGGGCGTCGGTGTGAAGTCGGCCGGGACGACGTTGCCGGCTTCGATGCCGTCCTCGACCACCTCCAGGTAGCGCACGTTGGGGGTGAAGATCGACTGCACCCGCGTGCGGTCGATGCCATCCATGACCACGATGGCGTCGGTGGCCTTGCGCAGCGCGGCGAAGAACTGCGGCGTGAACATGTTGCCGTCGCGCGCGATCAGCGCCACCAGCACCCGGTTGGCGCCGCGGAAGTCCGTGACCTTCGGATCAAGGTAGGTGCGCATGTACTCGTGGCGCACCGGCAGGGTCTTGGTGAACGAGGTGTCGATGCGCAGCCCGTACAGCGCCACGGCCGCCAGCAGCGCGCTGCCCAGCGCGAACAGCGCCAGGATGAGGGTGCGGTGACCGAAGATCGCCCGCTCCAGCCGCCCGACCAGGGCTGCGGGGATATGCAGCTCCTCGCTGGCCATCAGCGCCCGCCCGCGCCAGCCGCAGCGTCAACGCCGATGAGTCGCGCGCCGGTCTCCCCGACCACCGCGAGCCGCTGCGCGTCCAGTGCCAGAGCGGCGGACAGGCCGCTGCGATCGGCCTGCTGCGCCAGCACGAACGAGCGCCCGCCGTCATGGCTCACCAGCACCGCGCCGGACAGGCCGACGATGGCGACCCCGGAGGCACCGAAGGTCGCACCCCCATCGAGCATCGCCAGCGTGCCGCTGTCGAGGCGGTGCCAGCTCGCGCCGGCGTCCTCGGAACGGTACAGGTTGCCGCGCAGCCCGAAGGCCAGCAGCGTGTCGCCGCCGAGCGGCAGTACATCGAAGAACGAGCCCTCGTAGGGCGAGGCGAGTTGCTGCCAGTGCGCGCCGCCGTCGTCGGAGCGGTACAGGTGGCCGGCCTCGGCGGCGATGTAGAGCCGCGCACCGCCCGCCGCGACGATGCGGTTCAGGTGGTAGTCCGGGGCCGTGCCGCCCTCGTCGGCTGCGGGGCCCGCCTTGGGCGGCGGGTGTGCGGCGTGCGGCGGCGCCGCGGCGCTGAACTTATCCTCACGGAAGGTCGCGCCGTTGTCGCTGCTGGTGAAGTAGGCGCCGTAGGCACCGACCGCGATCACGCGCCCGCCATCGCCGCACCAGACGTCGAGCAGCGGGCGCTGCGCCTGCGGTGCGTAGTGCGCCAGCTGCCAGGTGCGCCCGGCATCGGCGGTAATGATGATGGCCTCGTCGTGTCCCACCGCCACCCCGTGCTGCGCGTCGGCGAAGCAGACGCCGGTGAGCAGCACCTGGGTCGGCACGGCGGCGGCCTGCGTCCAGCTGGCGCCGCGGTCATCCGACCACACGATGATGCCGCGGTCTCCGACCGCCACCAGTCGCTCGCCGGCGGCGGCGATGGCGATGAGCAGCGAGTGAGCGGCGAGCCGCGCCGGCTCGGCGGCCCGGGGTGCCGGCGCCGCGCCGCGGGCGGCGCCGCCGAGCACGAGCCCGGCGGCCAGCACCGCGAGCCTGTGGCGAGCCTGCAGCGCTGGCTTCACCGCGGATCGACTGCGTCGCGCGCTAGCGGATGCCGCGACGCTCCAGCACGCTCGGCTGATAGTCGGCGGGCGTGCGCTTGATGGAGAACTCGTAGGAGTGCGGCTCCTCGCTCTGCAGGCCGAGCGCCAGGTAGCGGCCGTTCGAGAGGTCCATGACCAGCTCCAGGTCGGTCCACAGCGAGGGCAGGTTGTAGTAGTTCATGGCGTGCCCCTCCTGCACCCGGTACAGCTGGCCGCGGCTGTCGTAGCAGTCGACCGCGAGGATCTGCCAGGAGTCCTCGTCGACGTACAGCGTGCGCCGGCTGTAGATGTGGCTCTGGCCGGGCTTGAGGGTCGAGTCCACCACCCAGACGCGATGCAGCTCGTAGCGCGCCAGGTCCTGGTTGATGTGGTTCTTGGTGAGCAGCTGCGCGTACTTGAGCTTGCCGTCCTGCAGCCGGTAGGCGTTGTAGGGGACGTAGATCTCCTTCTTGCCGAGGAGCTTCCAGTCGTAGCGCTGCGGGCTGCCGTTGTACATGTCGAACTGGTCGGCGGTGCGCAGGTTGTCGGCGTTGGTGCCGGGGTTGTCGAACGCCACGTTGGGCGCGCGCCGCACGCGGCGCTGACCGGGGTTGTAGACCCAGGCACGGCGCGCCTCGCGCGCCTGATCGATCGTCTCCTGCACCAGCAGCACCTCGCCGGCGAGACGCGCCGGCGCGGTCGTCTCCTGGGTGAAGAACAGCAGGATGTTATTGAGCGCGGCCTCCGTCATGCCCGGCTCGTAGTACTGGAAATAGAACTCCTCCTTGAAGTTCACCAGCGTGAACGAGCCGCCGGCCGTCATCGGTGCCTGGCCGACTTCGAGAGCCGCGGCCACGCTGCGGTAGCGCGTCACGTGGTTCCAGTAAACTTCCAGCCCGTTCTGCGGAATCGGGAACGGTGTGCCGCCGAGTGCGCCGCTGAAGCCATTGCCGTCCGGGACCAGCTTGGCGGTAGTAGCGTTGCGCTTGGTGGCGTCGTAGACGCTCTGCGGCGAGGCCCCGCTGCGGTGCGTCGGGTAGACGATCATCTTGTAGTCGGGATAGGCCTTGAAGAGCGCCTTGTGGCCTTCGGTCAGCTTGGCGGCGTACTGCGCCATGTTGGCCGCGGTGATGGTGAACAGCGGCTTGTCGCCCGCGTACGGGTCGGCGTAATGGTCGGGCGAGTGGTAATTGGGGAAGCCGGCGTCGGCGGCCGACTTCAGGCCCCCGTCCCAGGCGGGAATGGTGCCGTCGGCGTTGCCGGCCTTCTCGCCGCCGAGCGGGGTCAGCTCGGCTCCGAGGCGCGCAGCCTCCTGCGGACTGACGGCGCCGAAGGCGAGCGGCGCCACCAACAGTGCCGCGGCCGACAACCGGGTGAGAGTCTTCATTGCAGCTCCTCCATATGTTCGCGGCTTGCGCATCGCCTGGGGGGACGCCCCGCCCTCAGAACGAGAACTTGACACTGGCCGCGATGAAATCCCGGTCGTTGAGCAGATTGTACTGATGCGCGCCGCCGTAATCGGTGTAGGAAACGTCCAGTTCCCACCTCTGATGGGTCGTGGCCGTCAGTCCCACCGTGGCTGCCCAGCGGCCCTCGACAAACGCGCCGCCCGGTCCCGGCGACACCCCGGTCACGTCCTGCGACCACGTCAGGTGCGGCAGCAGGTTCCATTCGCCGATGATGTTGTCGTACTCGAGCCGGCCGGCGACCACGTAGCCCCACGCGAACTTGGAGGCGAACTGCGAGCCCGGCTCGAGGCACTGGCCGAGCGGATTGGGGAATCCCGGCTGGCACTGCCCGCCGAACGCCGGGAACTCCGGATAGCCGCCGAGGTTGGGGTTGCCGCTCAGGTTCGTTCCCGGGCCGTCGTAGCGCAGCCCGAAGCCTTCCGGTCCGCCGCTCAGCTGGCTCTCCAGGCCCGGCACGTAGTCGGCGCCGGCCTCGACGACCAGCACCGCCTGGGCGGCGCGGAATACGTTGGCGAATACCTGCGTGGCGGTGACGTCGAAGTGCCAGGTGTTCTTCAGCTCGTAGCCCTTCACCACCTGGCCGAGACCGTAGAGGCCGAGCTGGTTGCACCCGGTAATCGGGGTGGCGGAACCTGCCACGCAGTGCCCGGGGCCGGTGGTGGGCTCGCCGAGCAGCCGCGCGATGCCGGTCTCAAACGGCGTCAGCGAGGCATAGATGAGCTCGACATCGTCGATCTGGATCGGCACGTTGTGGCGGAAGGCCACTTCGCCCTGCAGCGCGGTGCCGGTCTTCTGGATCTGGGTGTTGAACGACACACCGAGCATCTTGATGTTCTGCGGGTACTCCTCGAACAGGCCCTCGGTGCGTGCGTACTCGTTGGCCGCGAGGTTGCTCGCCTGGTTGTTGACGTTGCCGCCGGCGATCAGCGTGTTGGCGCCGATGGTGGCGTACTGCTGCGCGGTGGTGGCGCTCAGATTGCCGCCCTGGCTGACGGCGGCCTGCTGGCCGACCGCCGCCCCGGTGGCGATGGCGGCGGCCACCGGCAGCCCCGCGGCCACGGCCTGGGCCGCCGCGCCGACTGCGTTGGCCGCGCCGAAGGCATTGCCGAGGCCGGCCTGCGAGCCGGTCTGCAGCGAGACCACCGGCAGGCGGCTGGTGTAGTTAAGGAAGTAGAAACCGAGCTCGGTGCCCTGGCCGAAATTCGGCAGGTAGTACTTCAAGCGCACGCCGTACTGCCCGGACTCGGACGGCTTGTGATCCGCCAGGCGCGGGATGGTCTGGAAGTCGTTGATCACGCCGCCGCCGAGGGAGGAGAAGTCCACGCCCTGGTCGGAGATGGCGCCGAAACCGAGGATGACGCGGTTGCCGCCCGCGCCGGCGACGTCGTTGGTGCTGAAGTAGGCCCCGTCGGGCTCGATGATGTCCTTGTGCCAGTCGAACAGGTACAGCAGCTGCGTGCTCAGGTTCTTGGTGAGCTGCAGGTTGAGGACCGCCGATTCATCCGGCAGCAGCGCCTGCTTGAGCTCCGCCCCCGGCACCTGCAGCGCGGTGACGTCGAAGTAGTCGACCTGGTTCAGACCGCCCGGGATGAAGGTGCTCTCGCCCCAGTCCACTACCTGGCGGCCGAGACGCAGTTCGCTCGGCATGGTGCCCATGTCGAAGCGCAGGTAGCCGAAGGCATCGAGCAGGCGCACGTAGCTGCCGACGACGCCCTTGGCGTCGTGGCTGAGAGGGGAGTGGGCGGTCGCATCGTCCATCACCTTCCAGTCGTACAGGCCGGAGGCGCGCACGAAGGCGCCGAACTTGTCCTTGTAATTGAGCGCCAGCTCGGTCGTGCCGCTCAGCGCCTCGCTGAAGGTGGCGTTCTTCGGGTAATTGAGGTCACCGTCGTCGATGTTGGGGGAATAGCCGCAGCCGCCGTTGGCGATCGCCACCAGGCGGCAATCGAGCGGCGACACGCGCCAGCCCTGGCCGTAACCGATGGTGGTGTCCCAGCTGAGCGTCCAGTCACCCGAGTCGCTCTTGAAACTAGCGGCTTGGGCACCCGGCCACGCAAGGCAGGCCAGGCAGGCCGTGCTTGCCACGGCGGCCAGCGACGGACGGCGCCCGGTGAGAAGTTTCCTCATGTATCCCCCTGCTTCCCTTGAGGTCTGGCGAGGTCGCACCGTCGCTGCAGGCCTGCGGGCTCATGCCTTCGGTCCGCTCAAACCGGGCTCATGCGTCGGCCGATTGCAGATTATTTGTTGCCGCGACACCAAGCCCAAGCCGCGGCAGTCTATTACTCGTCTACGCGCTGCGGCAAGCGGGCTCAGCGGCTCTTTTGGGCCGCTTGCGCCATCTGCGTCCGGGCTGGCGCCGCAGCGCCGACGCGCGCTCCGGAGCCAGTGTGCGTCCGGCGCCACAGGTGGCAAGGCCGTCGGCTGCCCGTTCCGGCACCGTATGATGGGCCCCGGTGGCGCCACCTGAGCGCGCATGCTGCACGACCGGCCATGGGCACGTTCACCGGCAAGACGATCCTCATTACCGGCGCCTCCGAGGGCATCGGGCGTGCGCTGGCGCTGGCACTCGCGCCGCAGCGGCCGCGCCTGGCACTGGTGGCGCGCAGCGCCGCACGCCTCGAGTCGGCGGCGCACGAGTGCACGGCGCTCGGCGCCGAGGCACTGGCGCTGCCGGCCGATCTGGCGCGTCCCGAGGACTGTGCGCGCGTGGTGCAGCTCACAACCGAGCGCTGCGGCGGACTCGACGTCCTGGTCAACAACGCCGGCGTGACCATGTGGTCGCGCTTCGAGGCGGTCAGCGACCTGAGCGTGTTCGGCCACCTGCTGGCGGTCAACTACCTGGCAGCGGTGCACGTCACCGCGGCGGCGCTGCCGCACCTGCGCCGCGCGCGCGGGCTGATCGTCGCGGTCGCCAGCATCGCCGGGCTGACCGGCGTACCCGAGCGCACCGGCTACGCCGCCAGCAAGCACGCCCTGGTGGGATTCTTCGAGTCGCTGCGCATCGAGCTGCGCGGCAGCGGCGTCGACGTCACCATCGTGGCCCCGGACTTCGTGGTGAGCGAGATCCACCGCCGCGCGCTCGGGCCGGGCGGCGCCCCGCTCGGGGCCAGCCCGATGCAGGAGGCGCACATCATGACGGCGGCGCAGTGCGCGCAGCTGATGGTGCGGGCCATGCAGCGGCGCCGGCGGCTGCTGATCACCTCGGGACGCGGTCGCTTCGGGCGCTGGGCGCGGCTGCTGGTGCCGGGGCTCGTGGACCGCATCGCCGCGCGCGCCATCCGCGAGCGGCGCTGACGGCTCACTCGAAGGCAATGCGCGGCAGGTCGAGCGCGATGAGGAAGTACTCGAACAGATACTGGATGACCCGCACCTGGTTGTGCAGGCGATGATCGCTCTCGAGCAGGTGCAGCGCCGCCTTGGCACTGTCGGCGAAGCGCACGCTGTGCGCGTACGGCACCACCTCGTCGCGCCAGCCGTGCACCACCACCGTCGGGCAGTCGATCACCCCGGCGCGCAGTTCCGGCAGGCCCTCCAGGTACAGCGCGGGTGCCATGAGGAATACCCCGCGCGCGTGCAGCAGCGAGGCGGAGGCCACGGCCACGTAGCCACCGAGGCTCGAGCCGACCAGCACCAGGTCCCCGGGCAGCTCCTTGCAGAAGTCCACGAGCTTGGCGACCCGCTCGCGCGGCCCGTCGATGCCGCGGTAGTCGACCGAGTGCGCGTCGTAGCCTTCGGCGCGCGCCACCTCCGCGAGCGCCGTGATCTTGCGCCCCCACGGACCACTCTCCAGACCGTGGGAGAACACTACGTGGCGGAACGCCACCGGCAGCTGTTGAGTGGAAGTCTCGCTGGGAGCCTGACTCATAGGCGCGAATAATGCAGGCAATGGAAACCGGAAGCCAACCATCCTCGCGCGCAGCCCCCGGCTGGCAGTTCTGGATCGACCGCGGCGGCACCTTCACCGACGTGATCGGCATGTCCCTGCAGGGCGTGCTGCACGTGCGCAAGGTGCTGTCGAGCGCCCCCGGCGGCGGCGCCGGCGATCCGGGCCTCGCCGCAGCCCGCGCCATCCTCGCCGGCGCGGCCCCCGGCGGCGGCGCCGTCAGCGTCGTCAAGGTCGGCACCACGGTCGCCACCAATGCGCTGCTGACGCGCAGCGGCGAACCGGTGCTGCTGGTTACTACCGCCGGCTTCGCCGACGCGCTGCGCATCGGCTACCAGAACCGCCCCGACATCTTTGCGCGCCAGATCGTGCTGCCGAAACGCCTGTACGCGAGCGTGCTGGAAGCCCACGAGCGCATCGACGCTCACGGCGAAGTGCTCGCCGCGCTCGACCTGCCGCGGCTGCGTGCCGACCTGGCGCGCGCCCGCGCCGCCGGGCGGCGCGCCGTGGCCATCGTGTTCCTGCACGGCTGGCGTCACCCGCAGCACG
>JANWKR010000133.1 GCA_025451275.1 Steroidobacteraceae bacterium | reverse complement strand
TGACGTTGTCGGTGTAGTTGCCGCTCACCGCAGCGCTCGAGGAGGCAGTGTTCGACTGTGCCTCGAAGTTCAGCTGCCAGGTGCCGGTGATCATCGTCCCGCCGTCGGTGGTGAAGGTGAGCGTGGCCCTCAGGCTGTCGCCGGTGGTGACCGTACCGTTGAGCGTGCCGATGCCGGTATTGGAGCCGTCGTTGAAGTTGGAGCTGAAGTCGCTGTAGCCGGTGACGGTCGCGGCCAGGGTGCTGCCCGAGATCTGCACCGAGCCGTCGAACTGCACGCCGTCGGAGCGAAAGAAGGTCGCCTGTCCCGCCGAGTTGATGTAGGCGGTGATGCTCAGGCTGGTGACCGAGTCGCTGCCGACCCAGACGCCAACCGGGGAGGCAGGGGTCACGGTGCCGCCGCCGCCGTTGTCAATGGTCGAATTGCAGCTCACTAGAGTGAGCGCGGCGCAGGTCGCAGCGGCACAGCGCAGTGCCGCCCCTGGAGTCACCCGAAGTGCCCGCATGCTGATTCCCCTCGGCGGCTGTTCCGGGCGGATTATCACCGGCACCGGCCCCGGGTGTGTGATTTCGCGTAAGCGACTCTTAAAGGGCCGCCGGGGCGTCCGCCCCGTCGCGCGCCATGTCACATCGGGGGTACAGTGCGCTCTTTCGGCGGGGCGGGGAGGGGCATATGCAACAGGCGGTACGCAAATATCTCGCGGCTCTCGAGGCGGGCGACCCGGACAGGGCGGCCGCACTGTTCGTGCCGCGGGGCTGGGTCCGCTCGCCCTTTCTCGGCCAGCTGCCGGTCCGCGAGTACGTCGCCAAGGTGGCAGCCGCCTCGAGCAACGCCCATCTCACGGTGTACGACGTGCTGGTCAGTGCCGAGGGGCACCTGCGCGCCGTGGCCTACTACCAGTACGACTGGTCGCTCAAGGACGGTACCCGCGTGTCGTTCGACTGCGCCGACGTGTTCAACTTCGACGCGGAGTCCGGGCACATCGAGTCGATCGTGCTGGTCTACGACACGCAGCCGGTCCGCCACGCCGTGGCCGACAAGTATCCTTAGAAGGCCTCAGGCCTTCGCGTCCCAGTACTGCTCCATGCGCTGGCGCGACGCCGCATCGGGCAGGCGCCCGCGCCCCGCCTCCTGGTTGTCCTCGAGATGCTTGAGCTGCGTCGAGCCGGGGATGGCGCAGGTGACTGCCTCGTGCGAGATCACGTATTTCAGGAAGTACTGCGCCCAGGTAGTGATGTCGAGGTCCGCCGCCCACGGCGGCAGCTTGCGGTCGGCCGCCTGGCGGAACAGCGACGAGCGCCCGAACGGCAGGTTGATCAGCACCGCCATGCGGCGCTCGAGCGCCAGCGGCAGGATGGCCGCGGCGGCGTCGCGGTTCTCGATCGAGTAGTCGACCTGGATGAAGTCCAGCCGCTGGCGGCGCATCACCTCCAGCAGCTCGGCGTGCTGGGCGACGCGCGAGGTCGTGACCCCGAAGTAGCGGATGCGGCCCGCCTGCTTCCACTCCTGCAACAGCGGCACGAGCTTGTCGACCCCGTTCAGGTTATGGACCTGCAGCAGGTCGATGCGTCGGGTGCGCAGCCGCTCGAGCGAGCGCTGGAACACCTCGGCGCCGGCTCCGCCGGAGAGCTTGGTGGCGAGAAACAGCCGCTCGCGCGTGCCGAGGGCGGCGAGCGCCTCGCCGATCAGGGCCTCGCTGTCACCGTAGTCGTCGGAGGTGTCAACCAGCGTGCCCCCGAGATCGGGCATGCGCTGCAGCTCGGCGCGGATGTCGGCCCGGGCCCCTGCGTTGAAGGCGTCGGTGCCGAGCCCGATGGCGGGGATCTTCTCGCCGCTGACGGGGATGGCCTTGGTGATGAGTGGCAGCGCGGCGGCGCCGAGGACCGGCAGCGGCCGGGCGAGCCAGGCGCCGGTGAGCGTGGCCCCGGCCACGAACTCACGTCGCGAGAGGTCCCGGGAATTCATCGCAGCGCCCGCCGTCGGATGCGGGTGATCTGGCCGGTGTCGGCCATGGGGTTGCGCCGGGTGGTGAGGCGCCGGCCGCCGAAGGCGGCGGCCTGCCACACCCCGTGGAACAGCAGCCAGATGGCCACGGCAAACGCCAGCGCGAACACCACTCCCTCGGTGGACAGGGCGAAGGTCGGTACCCAGTCGCCCAGCGTGGCGCGCGCCAGACCCGCGTCGGCGTGCACGGCCAGGTACGAGAGCTGATGGAACAGGTCGCCGTGCAGGGCGTCGACCGCGTTCTGCAGCTGCTGCACGCTGTCGACCAGGTGGCGGATCACGGCGCCTTCGGCATGAAAGCGCGCATCCGGGCTGTCGAGGTGGTACTGGATGAGCTTGCCGAGATCACCCTGGTAGAACTGATCGGCGAGCTTCTGCCACGGTGCGAGATCGAGGCGCGCCTGATCGAGGCGGCCGCCAAGGCGCTGGCGGTACTGGGCGATGAAGCCGGGCACCAGTCCGCCGGCCACCACGGCGCAGACGAGAAAAATGCGATCGAGCAGACCCCGCACCAATGACATTGCCTGCACCCGCCACCCAAGCTGGCCGCAGCTTGCGCTCGGGGCCGCGCAAAAGCCAAGCGTCGCCGCCCGGGGGCAGCCGCTGGCGGCCCCCCGGTCGAGCCCTTAGACTTGAACGCACTACGCAATTCCCGGAGGCCGCCGAGAACTGCGTCACGGCGAGGGATTCTACGGCTGGCCCGGTGGGCCATTTGGCCTCAAATTCGACGTGTTATGCCCGCGCCCGGGGGCGCCGGCTCAACCGGCTTGGTCCGTCTACCGATAACGCTGACGTGGATACAACAGAGATAGCCGCACAACGGTCCGCCACCACGCCACGCTGGGTCGACGCCCTGCTGATCGCCCTGGTGACCTACTGTTTCACCGGCACGGTATGGATGCTCACCGGCCTGGGCGGCCCGGACGTTACCCACTACGTGGGCCTGATGTCGGACGCGCCGGCGGCGCTCATGGCCGTCATCATCGCCGCCGCCACCGCGCGCGCGACCGCGCGCGGCCCGCTGCGCACGGCCTGGATCGCGCTCGCCAGTGCCCTCGGCCTGTACCTCGTCGGGGTGGCGATCGGCACCGCCTCCTGGCTCGTCGGCCACGACCCCTTCCCGGGTCCCGCTGACCTCTTCTATTGCGCCTTCTATGCGGTGCTGTCGCTCGCCTCGCTGTTCATGATCCGCGCCGCCGCGGTGCGCGTGCCGTGGATCCAGCTGTCGCTCGATGCCACGATCTTCACCGTCGGCTTCGGTGCCTTCTTCTGGTTCCTGGTGATCCGGCCGGCCGCCTCGCACGCCGACGTGGACATCCTCAAGGAAGTCCTCAGCCAGGCGTACGTCGCCCTCGACTGCATCCTGCTGCTGATGTTCGGCGTGCTGCTGCTCACCGGTTCCGGCAATGCCGGCGGCTGGCGCGTGCCGCTGCTGCTGCTGGTCGGCTTCGCCATGATGTTCCTCGGTGACATCCTCTGGTCGCTCGCCAAGGTGCGCGGCTACTACCTGCCCGGGCAGTTCCAGGATGTGCTGTACCTGTGCTGCTACGCGCCGGTCGCGGCCGCCGGCCGCGAGCAACTGCGCAGCAGCGCGGTCCCGGCACGCGCCATGTCCAACACCTCGGATGCGCTGGCGCGTTCGCTGCCCTACGCGGCCATGCTGGCGGCCTTCCTGGTGCTCGCCTACTTCACCCGCGGCGACATCAGCGGCCCGGCGACGCTCATGACCATGATCGTGTTCACCCTGACGCTGCTGGTGATGGTGCGCCAGGCGGTGGTGCTGCGCGGCGATGCGCTGGTGCGCGAGCAGCGCGCGGCGCGCCTGGTGGAGGCGCGCTATGCCTCGCTGATCGCCAACGCCTCCGACGTCATCATGATCGTCGCCGCCGACGGCGTGCTGCGCTTCGCCTCGCCGGCCTCGGAGCGCACCCTCGGCCTCAGGCCCGAGGACATCACCGGCAAGAACCTGCCCGAGCTGTGGGCCGGCGAGGACGCCGAGCGCCTGCGGATGTTCCTCGCCGAGCTCGCCGCCACCCCGTCCGGCACGGTCGGCCCGGTGGAGCTGCGCATCGAGCGCGGCAGCAAGCGCTACGTCATCGAGAGCGTCGGCAGCAACCTCAGCGAAGACCCGGCGGTGCAGGGCCTGGCGCTCAACTTCCGCGACATTTCCGAGCGCAAGGCGCTCGAGGAGCAGCTGCGCCAGCTGGCCTTCCACGATCCGCTGACGCTGCTCGCCAACCGCAACCTGTTCCGCGACCGCGTGCAGCACGCGCTCACGCTCGCGCAGCGCGGCCAGAGCTCGGTCGCGGTGATGTTCCTCGATCTGGACAACTTCAAGAACATCAACGACTCGCTCGGCCACGACGCCGGCGATGACCTGCTGCAGGCGGTGGCGCAGCGCATCGTCAAGACCACCCGCTCCTCGGACACCGTGGCGCGCCTCGGCGGCGATGAGTTCGCGGTGCTGCTCGAGGGTATCGCCACCATCAGCGAGGTCGAGCGCCTGGCGAGCGCCCTGGTCGAGACCCTCGACCGGCCGTTCCAGCTCGACGGCACCGAGGTGCGCGTCGGCGCCAGCATCGGCGTCGCCTTCTCCACCCCGGACGCGGGCGCCGAGACGCTGCTCAGTAACGCCGACATCGCCATGTACCACGCCAAGGCGGCCGGCAAGGGCCGCTACATCACCTTCCAGCCGCAGATGCAGGACATGCTGCACGAGCGGCTGCGGCTCGAGGCCGACATCGGCCGCGCGCTGGCGCACGAGGAGTTCTTCCTCGAGTATCAGCCGATCGTCGATCTCGGCACCCGCAGTCTCCTCGGCGTCGAGGCGCTGGTGCGCTGGCGCCATCCGGACGCCGGCGTGCTGATGCCGGCGCGCTTCATCCAGGTGGTCGAGGAGTGCGGCCAGATCGACAAGCTCGGACGCTGGGTGCTGCGCCAGGCGTGCCGTGACCTGTGCGGCTGGCGACGCTCGGTGGCCGGCGGCAGCGGGCTGCGCCTGGCGGTGAATATCTCGGCGCGGCACCTGCAGCACGGCGATCTGGTGCAGGACGTAGCCCAGGCGCTGCAGGAGTCGGGGCTCGAGGCCGGCAACCTCGTGATCGAGCTCACCGAGAGTACGATCATGTACAACACCGACGCCAACCTCGAGCGCTTCCACCGCCTCAAGGCGCTCGGCGTGCGCCTCGCGATCGACGATTTCGGCACCGGTTACTCGTCGCTGTCCTACCTGCACCGCTTCCCCATCGACATCCTCAAGATCGACCGCTCGTTCGTCTCGAGCCTCACCAACTCCGAGAACGGCCCGGAGCTGGCGCGTGCGGTCGTGACGCTGGGCGAGACCCTCGGGCTGGATACCGTCGCCGAGGGCATCGAGCTCGAGCCGCAGGTGGCGGCGTTGCTGGCGCTCGGCTGCGTCGCCGGCCAGGGGTTCCTGTTCGCCAAGGCCGGCTCGCTCGAGGAGCTGTCGAACAGCCTGTTCGTCGCCCGGCGCAACGCGCTGTGGACCGCGCAGTCGGGCCGCGAGGAGCTGTCGGCCACCGGGCGCTTCCGCGCCCTCAAGGCCATCATCGGCCGGCGCAGCGCCGGCGCGGCCTGAAGCGCTCCCCGCCGACGCCCAGTACACTGCGCCCGTACGCCGGGCCGGCGTCGCGGAGCGGCATTCCTGGAAGCCTTCCTCGTGTCCCTCTCGACCGTGGCGGTCGCCGAAATGGGCGACCGCACGCAGCTGCTCGCGCTCATGCTGGCGGCGCGCTACCGCAGGCCGCTGCCGATCCTGGCCGGCGTGCTGTGCGCGACGCTCGCCAATCATCTGGTCGCCGGCCTGATCGGCGTACGGCTCGGGCGCTTCCTGACGCCGGCGGTACTCGATGGCGTGATCGGCGCGAGCATGATCGTCATGGCGCTGTGGGCGCTGAAGCCGGACTCCCTCGATGAGCCGGTGGAGGGCCGCGAGCAGGCCGGCGCGTTCGCCGCCACCCTGGTGGCGTTCTTCATCGCCGAGATCGGCGACAAGACGCAGGTGGCGACCGTCGCGCTGGCGGCGGCGTACGCCAGTCTCCTGGTCGTGGTCGCCGGTACCACGGTCGGCATGCTGATCGCGAATGTCCCGGCGGTGCTGCTCGGCAAGGCCTTCGCCGACCGCCTGCCGGTGCGCACGCTGCACTACGCGGCCGCCGCACTGTTCGTGATCCTGGGGGCGCTGTTCATCTATCGGGCACTGCAACACTAGCGTGCGGACCGGAACTTGACCTCGGCGGCTGCGCCTCGTGCGCAGGCGTCTCCGGCGGGCTACAGCACCGGACAATTTCGCGTGCAGCACTCGGCGCGGCAGCGCAAACTCCGTGCTGCCGGCGCGCGATGATCGCGCGCCCCGCCAGGAGGGGCATGACACAAGCTGAACACGGCGAGCTGGCGCGGCTCGCGGCCTATCTCAGACAGGAGCGTGGCGCACTGCTCAGCGCCTGGCGGGAGGCAGTGAACGCCGATCCCGAGATCAGCGCGGCGGAGACCCTGGCGCGCGCGCAGTTCATCGATCACATTCCGCGCATCCTCGACGCCTTCGAGCAGCAGCTGTCCGCGCGCGGCGCGACCCAGCAGGCCGCGGCTGCCGACGAAGGACGCCAGGGGGCGCTCGATCACGGACGCCACCGCTGGCTGCACGGCTACCATTACCGCGAGACCATGCGCGAGTGGGGACACTTGCAGCTGTGCCTGGCGCGCACGGTCGAGGAGTTCACCCTGGCGCACCCCGAGCTCGATCCGCAGGTGATGAGCGTGGCGCGGCAGATGCTGGTGCAGCTGTTCGTGGACTGCATGGTCGAGAGCGCGGCCTCGCAGGTGCAGCTGCAGGAGACCGAGGCCGCCAGCCGCCTTCGCGACCTGGAGCACGCGCTCGGGGAGCTGCGGGTGCTCGAGCGCGAGCGCGCCGACCTGTGGCGCGAGGCGGCGCACGATCTGCGCGGCAACGTCAGCGCCGTACGGCTGGCGGCGACTGCGCTGGCGCGGCAGAGCGCGCCCGTCGCCGCGGCCGGCGCGGTCGAACGCACCACGCATACCCTGACCGTGCTGCTGGATGACCTGACGGCACTCGCGCGGCTCGAGGCCGGACGTGAGCAACGCAACGTCTGCTGCTTCGACGCGGGCGAGGTGCTCGGCGAGCTGTGCGCGACCCTGCAGCCCATGGCGGCCGCGCGGGGTCTGACGCTCACCGTGCAGTCGGGGGCGCTGCCGGTTTCGGGCGATCCGGTCAAGGTGGGCCGCATCGCTCAGAACCTCATCCTGAACGGCCTCAACGCCACCGAGCGCGGCGGCGTGCACGTCGAAGTGTCCGCCGCTCAAGTCGGCACCGTGCGCAGCTGGCAGCTGTGCGTGCAGGACACCGGCATCGGCATCAGCGGGCGCTCCAGCTCGGCGATGGTGCGCGTGCTGCGCGACACCACGCGCGAGGAGGAGGCGGGCGCGGAGCAGGGCGGTACGCCATTCGAGCACGTGCCGACGCTGCCGTCGGAGTCGGTGCGCCTGCCGCGTGGCGCCGGCGCCGGCGGCGAGGGCATCGGACTCACCATCGTCAAGCGACTGTGCGAGCTGCTCGATGCCAGCATCCACATCGACAGCGAGCCCGGCTCCGGCACCACCTTCCGCATCATGTTTCCGCAGAGCTACCCGGAGGCGCCGCGCGGCTCCTGAGCGGCGGGATTTGACCGCCGACACACTTGCCGGGCGGCGGCCTCTGCTAAGCTCCCGGCCGCGATGGAAACCAACGACCTCGAGGTACTGCTGCGCTCGCGCGTGCCGATCATCGCGGTCGACTCGCGCGACGAGGCCCTGGTCATCAAGACCCTGGCGCGCGCCTGTGCGCAGCAGAGCACGCCGGCGAGCCTGCCGCGCACTGCGGCGGGCGGCGGCATGACCACCCTCAGCGGCGCACCGGTGGTGCCCGTGCACCCCGGCCTGCCGCTGTTCCAGTGGACGGTGACCGATGGCCTCAAGCGCCTGGACGTGGACATGGGTCCGCCGCAGCGCACGCTCGCCGAGCCGGCCGACGTCCTCAAGCACATCCGCGCCACCACGCTCGCCGGCGCCTACGCGCTGCTCGACTTCCATCCCTACCTGAGCGAGCCGACCATCGTGCGGCTGCTGAAGGACATCGCGCAGGACTACGAGCGCTGCGTGCGCACCGTCGTGCTCATCGCCTACGCCACCGAGATCCCGCACGAGCTCGAGCACCTGAGCGCGCGCGTCGCGCTGGCGCTGCCGGACCGCGACGAGCGTCGCCGGCTGGTCGAGGACGTCGCGCGGCAGTGGATGCGTGCCAACCCGCGCCAGGCCGTCAAGGTCGACCCGCGCGCCCTCGAGCTGCTGGTCGAGAACATGAGCGGCCTGTCGGCCACCGACACGCAGCGCCTGGCGCGCAAGGCGATCTTCGACCACGGCGCCATCGAGGCCTCCGACGTGCCCATGGTGATGCGCGCCAAGTACGAAATGCTGAACCACGGCGGCGTGCTGCGCTACGAGCCCGACAGCGCCCGGCTGGCGGACGTCGGCGGGCTGGCCAATCTCAAGGCGTGGCTGCAGAAGCGCTGTCCCGCCTTCGACGGTTCGGCGCCCGAGCTCGATGCCCCCAAGGGGGTGCTGCTGCTCGGCGTGCAGGGCTGCGGCAAGAGTCTGGCGGCGCGCGCCTGCGCCGGCATTTTCAACATCCCGCTGCTGCGGCTCGACTGCGCGGCGCTGTACGACAAGTACATCGGTGAGTCGGAGCGCAATCTGCGTGAGTCGCTGGCGGCCGCCGACGTGCTGGCCCCGTGCGTGCTGTGGATCGATGAGATCGAGAAGGGCTTCGCCGCGGGCGACTCCGACGGCGGCGCGACCCGCCGCGTGCTCGGGGCGTTCCTCACCTGGCTGGCGGAGAAGAGCAGCCGCGTGTTCGTGGTCGCCACGGCCAACGACATCACCGCGCTGCCGCCGGAGCTGATCCGCAAGGGGCGCTTTGACGAGATCTTCTTCGTCGACCTGCCCGACCTCGATACCCGCGCCGAGATCCTGCGCATCCACGCGGCCAAGCGCGGCATCGCGCTCGATGCGGCGACGCTTGCCAGCCTGGCGCGCGCCTGCGAGGGGTTCTCCGGGGCCGAGATCGAGCAGGCCATCGTGGCGGCGCTGTACAGCGCCCATGCCAAGCGCACCAACGCCGACGCGGCGCTGCTGGCCGCGGAGATCGCGGCTACGCGCCCGCTGGCGGTGGTCATGGCCGAGAGCGTGGCGGAGCTGCGCGAATGGGCTAAAGACCGCACCGTCCCCGCGGATTAGAATGGCGCCATGCCCGGCGCCGTCACCATCTATCACAACCCCGGCTGCGGCAACTCGCGCGGGGCACTGCAGCTGATCCGCGCCGCTGGCATCGAGCCGGTCATCATCGAGTACCTGAAGACCCCGCCCGAGCGCGCCACGCTGGTCGCGCTGCTGAAGAGCATGGGGCTCACCCCGCGGCAGCTCATGCGCGACAAGGAGCCGGTGTATGCCGAGCTTGGGCTCGGCGCGCCACACTGGTCAGACGACCAGCTGATCGATCAGATGCTGGCGCGCCCGATCCTCATCAACCGTCCCGTGGTGGTCACCGAGCGCGGCGTGCGGCTCTGCCGCCCGCCCGAGACGGTGCGCGAGATCCTGCCGGGCTAGTCGCGCCCCGCACATACCTCGCTGTGTTTGATGGCATTGAGCAGGGTCCGCGCTGGTCCAGCGCTCCCGGCTTGCATCACTTTCCTTCCCCTGCGGCAACACCACTTGATGCCCGCGACGGTCTATCATTTGCGCATGTCCCATTTGTGACGCTAAGGATCCAGACATGCGGCACTTCAGGTTTCTCGCGCTGCTCGTTGCCGGCGCGACGCTCGGCGGCTGTGGTGTCGCCGGCAACGGTGACGTCACCGCGACCGAACACGGGGCCAATACCATCAACGGCTCGATCCACGTGCCCGCCGGCCTGCACACCGGCGCGGTCGGAACCGTCAACGGCTCGATCGACATCGATGACAACGCCACGGTCGGCTCGGCCAGCACCGTCAACGGCTCGATCGAGGTGGGCGCGCACGCCACCGCCAGCTCGCTGAGCACGGTCAATGGCGGCGTGACCGTCGGGAGCGACGCGCACGTCGCCCGTTCGGTCACGACCGTGAACGGCACCATGAACATGCACGCCGGGGCCGACGTCGGCGGCAAGCTCGAGAACGTCAATGGCCACATCGTGCTCAACGCCGCGCACGTCGCCGGTGGGCTGCGCACCGTGGGCGGCGACATCGACATCGGCGGCGCCTCGCACGTCGAGGGCGGCATCCACGTCGAGAAGTCCAACAGCTGGTTCAACATCGAGACGCGCAAGCCGCGCATCGTCATCGGCCCGGGGGCAGTGGTGCAGGGTGAGCTGCGCTTCGATCGCGAGGTCCAGCTCTACGTCAGCGACCAGGCGACGGTCGGACCGATCAGCGGTGCAACTGCCGTGAAGTTTTCCGGCGCACACCCGCCTGGTTGAAGCGGCAGCGCCGCGCCAGCGGGCACAGCGGGCACTGCGGACGAGTGCGCCTGCACAGCTCGCGGCCGTGCCGCAGCAGCAGCAGGTAGGCGCGCTGGCGCCGCGCGCCGGCAGGCGGGATGGCGCCCTCGATGAGGCGTTGCGCCTGCACGTAGCTGGCGCGGTAGTCGGCCGGGACGCGGCCGCGGACGATGCGCGGCAGCACGTACGGGCAGCTCGAGGGAACTGCCGCGAGCGGCGCGAGCCCGGCGAACAGCAGTATGCGATCGGCGCCCGGCGGCCCGATGCCGGGAAATTTGCGCAGCGCCGCGTGCGCCTGCGCCGTCGGCACACGGGCGAGCCCGGCTGCCAGATCGCCGGCGAAATCCTCCACCACCCGGGTTGCGACCTCGCGCACACGCTCGGCGCGCAGCTGCGGGACGAGCCCGCCGGTGCTGAGCGCGCGCGCCAGGCGTGCCGGGCGCGCCGCGCGCAGCACTTCAGGGTCCACGCCGATTTCCTGCCTGAGGGCCTGCCAGCCCTGTTCGCAGCGCGCCTCACTGGGTGGATAGCCACACTGCCACCACACCAGGAACTGGTACGGGTCGGTGGGGGCGAGTGGCAGCTGGGGCCCGTAGTGGGCCTCGAGGGTGTCCAGGATCGGCTCGAGGGACGGTGTCATGCGCGGCGCTCACCGCAACGGTTGGCCCGGCTATGATAGCCGCCAGCACCCAACACCGCCTGCGGCGTGGAGGCTGGCATGAGCAATTCGGCGCCGTTCTCATCCGAGTGTCCGCGCTGCGGCCACGAGCGCGTGCAGCCCGGCTACGCGCGCGACGAGCTGCAGCAGCTGCTCGACAGCGGGGCGGACATCGAGGCCTACTGCTCGAGCTGCGACCAGTCTTGGGCCATTTCGGTCGAGGAGCGCGCCGACCTGGCGCGCGCGCTCACCGCGCCCCGTCCGGTACGCCCCGGCGGCACCCGGGGCGCTTGAGGTGGACACCGACGTCCTGATCGTCGGCGCGGGCCCGACCGGGCTGATGCTGGCGAACCAACTGGTGCGTCGCGGCGTGCGCATGCTGCTGATCGACCACCACGCGGGCCCCGCGCAGCAGACGCGCGCGCTCGGGGTTCAGGCGCGCACTCTGGAGATCTATGCCCAGCTCGGTATCGCCGCGCGGGCGCTCGAGCTCGGCAAGCGCGGCACGGGTGCCAACATCTGGGCGAGCGGTCGCCACATGGGGCGGGTGCTGCTCAGCGGCGCCGGCCAGAATGCGACACCGTACCCGTACATCTTCATCCTCGGCCAGGACGACAACGAGCGCCTCATGGGCGAGCGCCTGCGCGAGCAGGGCGCGGCGGTGACCTGGAGCACCGAGCTCGTGGGGCTGGCGCCGTCGGCCGAGTCGGTCACGGCGCGGCTCAAGGACCCGGACGGGACGGTGCGCGAGTGCACGGCGGCCTGGGTCGCCGGCTGCGACGGCGCCCACAGCGCGGTGCGCACCCTGAGCGGCATCCGCTTCCCCGGGGCTGCGTACGAGCACACATTCTTCGTCGCCGACGTGCAGATGACCGGCGGCATGGTGCCCGACGAGGTCAACGTCTATCTGTGGCGCGAGGGGTTTCACCTGCTCTTCCCCATGCGCGGAACCGACCACTGGCGCATCGTCGGTATCGTGCCGGAGCCGCTGCGAGCGCAGCCCGACCTGAGGTTCGAGGACGTGGCCCCGTCGGTGCGGCACGAGGCCGGCGACCTGGCCTTCCAGGGCTGCAGCTGGTTCTCCATCTACCGCATCCATCACCGCGCCGCCGCGCACTTCCGCGCCGGGCGCTGCTTCGTGCTGGGGGATGCCGCCCACGTTCACAGCCCGGTGGGCGCGCAGGGCATGAACACCGGGCTGCAGGATGCCTACAACCTCGCCTGGAAGCTGGCGCTGGTGGCGAACGGCCAGGCGGACGCGGCGCTCCTCGACACCTACGAGGAGGAGCGGCTGCCGGTGGCGCAGCGTCTCCTCAACACTACCGACCGGGCCTTCCGGCTCGTAGTCTCCGACAGCCCCGTCGCGGGGCTGCTGCGCACCCAGGTGCTGGCGCGACTGGCGGCGTTTGCCATGAGCCGCCCCGCCATCCAGCGCGCCGCCTTCCGCATCGTGTCGCAGATCGGCATTCACTACCGCCATGGCCGTCTGGCGCAATCAAGCGCCGCGCGGCCCGAGGCCGCGCCGCAGGCCGGGGATCGCTTCCCCTGGTTGCACCTGAAGCTGCGCGCGGGCGGAGCACCGGAGGACCTGTTCTCGGCCATGCCGGATCTGAGCTTTCACCTCATCGCCATTGGCCAGGGCGCCCCGGCGGACGAGCTCGGGCCCCTGGAGCAACGGCTGCAGGTGCACGTGATCCCTGACGACCCCGACAACGAGCGCGAGCTCGCCCGGGTCCACATCCCGCGCCCGTCCTTTTATCTGCTGCGCCCCGACGGGCACGTCGGCCTGTGCGGGCGGCAGCTCGCCCCGGGCCTGGTGCGCGACTATCTGCGCGCGCGGCTGGGCGCGCGCCTGTGAAACAGGCGTCGCAGCTCGTCCTTGGCGCGCTCGAGGGTACGGCGCCGCTCGCGCGTCAGGCCGCGGCCACCGCGGTTGATTTGGTAGCTGAGCATGGACATCGCCGAGCGGAACGGCTCGGACTTGCGCCGGTGGCTGGCGAGCGCTGAGCGTTTGAGTGAGGCGGCGATCGCGCGCGCGGAGCGCTGCGTGAAGATCCCCGGCTTGAGGTCGAGCGCGTTGCTGCTGCGGCCGACGGCCGCCGACCAGCGTGTGCGACGCGTTGCGCGCCGCGGCGTGTGGGTGGCTGCTTTTTTCATGGGTCCTCGCGCGCGGGGTCACTATCCAACTGGAGCCGCTCCAGCCGGCCCCGGTTCCCCGGCTCACGCAGGTGTAGGTCGCCCCTCACAGCAGGTGCGGGCGCGCGCGGACGGTCCAGCCGCGGGCTACGGCGTAACTTGACGGCATTCTTACACCGCATGGGTGCCGTATGACGCTGTTCAAACCCTTAATGCAGGCGAGCCTGCTCATGTTGGGCGTGATGTTGTTTGCACCGGGCTGTGTCGTGGCGCCGCCGGGCGAGGGCTATTACGACCGTCCGCACCACCGCTACTACCACGAGCACGCGTGGCACGAATGCGGCGACCGCGACGACCGCTACTGTCGCGGCTGAGCTGACGAGCCCGGGCTGAGACGCCCGGGGACGTCGCTCGCACGGGCGCTGCCGCCTCAGGACGTCGCGGCGTCCGACTCGAACGGGACTCCGGGGGCGAGCTGCAGCGAGCGCGCGAGCTCGCCGGCGGACAGTTTCTGGCCGTCCTCGAGGCGCACGGTGCGGAGTTCGAGCCGCCCACCCTGCAGCGCGATGTCGACCGTGTCGGCGCCGATGGCGGTGATCTCGCCCGGCTTGCCGGCGACCGCGGAGAAGGTCCGGGTGCGATGCTTGGCGGCGTCGTAGAGCCGCAGCTTGCGGCCGCGCACCGTGGTCCAGGCCCCAGGCGCGGGATTGCAGCCGCGGACCAGGTCGTACACCTGGTCGACGTGGGCGTGCCAGTTGATGCGCGCCTCCGGATCGCGGCACCAGCCCTCGTAGGTGGCGAGGGCCTCGTCCTGCACCGTCTCGCGGTGCTCGCCGCGGATGACCAGATCGGCGGCCTCCAGCAGCGCCGCCACGCCGAGCGGAAACAGATGGTTGAAGTAGACGCTGCCGAGCGTGTCGTCGGGGCCGATGTCGACCGTCTTCTGCAGAATCACCGGACCCTCATCGAGCCCGTCCGAGGGACGGAAGATCGTCAGCCCGGTGCGCGTCTCGCCACGGATGATCGGCCAGTTGACCGAGCTCGGCCCGCGGTAGCGTGGCAGGAGCGAGGGGTGATACTGGATGGTGCCGTGCCTGGGCACGTTGACGAAGGCCTGCGGGGCGAACTGCAGCACGTAGGCCATGACGGCCAGATCGACCTCCAGCCCGCGCAGCGCGCGCGTCGCGTCCTCGCCCTTCAATGACGGCAGCTGGAACACCGGCACGCCGTGCTGCTGCGCGCTCTCGCGCAACGGATCGGCCTTGGCGCCGGGACGCTCGGGGGCGCAGAACACGCCCGCCACGGTGGTGCCGCGGGCGAGGAAGGCTTCCAGCGCACTCTTGCCGAAGGCCTGCTGTCCGATGAGGGCTACGCGCATAGGTTCACATTACCGGGACGGTGGCGGGGATTTCAATCGCTGCGGGCGCTGCGGCCGCGGCGGACCAGCGTCAGCGCGATCGCGGCGGACGCGAGCATGAGGAACAGGCTGACGGCGTTCAGCACCGGGGTCGCGCCTTCGCGCATGCGGCCGTACATCATGATGGTCAGCGGGGCATCCGAGCCGACCAGCATGAGGGTGGTGTTGAAGTTCTCGAACGACATGAGGAAGGCGATCGCCGCCGAGCCGATCAGCGCCGGGCGCAGATAAGGCAGCGTGATGGTCCACAGCACTGCCGCGCGCGAGGCGCCGAGGTTGAGCGCCGCCTCCTCGAGCGTGCGGTCGAAGCGCTTGAGGCGCGCGCTGATGGTGAGCGTGGCGATGGCGGCGATGAACGAGAACTGGCCGAGCACCACCAGGGGCAGGCCGGGGCGCAGGAAGTCCGCCTCCAGGCCGAAGGACTCGCTGAGGAAGTCCGCGATGCGGCTGGCGAAGGCCAGGATGGAAATGCCGAGAATCACGCCCGGGATGACCAGCGGCGTGAGCATGAGGAGCGACAGCGCGCCTTTGCCGGGGAACCGCGCGCGCTCCATGAGGAAGGCGTTGGCGGTGCCGATGCCGACTGCCAGAGCCGTCACCCAGCAGGCCACCACGGTACTGGTCCACACGCTCGCCAGCAGGTCGGAGTCGTGAAACAGGCCGACACGTCCGCTGGCCTCGTTACCGAGAAACCAGTCGAGCGTGAACCCATGCCACGGCGGGGCCGGGTAGGGTGCGTTGTTGAACGCGAAAACCGCGACCGTCACCAGCGGCAGGAACAGGAATACCAGGAAGGCGCCGACGTACAGCGCCGTGCCGAGGCGCAGCCAGGCCGGGCGAGGCAGCGTGGGAATCATGTGCGTCGCATCACGTCGCTGAAGCGCTGGCCGCTCGCCTTGAGCCCGAACCACACCATGGCGGTGGACAGGGCGAGCAGCAGGAAGCCGAAGGCGGCTCCCTGCTCCCAGTTGAAGCGCGTGATGAACTGGTTGTAGATCTGCTCGGTGAACCACAGCGAGTTCTTGCCACCGAGCAGAGTGGGCGTCAGGTAGTTGCCGAGCGTCAGCATGAACACCACGATGCAGCCGGCGGTGATGCCCGGCGCGGCGTGCGGGATGACGATCTCGCGCAGGATGGCGCCGCCCTTGGCGCCGAGGTCGTAGGCGGCCTCGATCAGGGCATTGTCGAGGCTCTCGAGGCTGCCGACCAGGGGCACCACCATGAAGAGCAGCGAGGTATACACCAGGCCCACCAGGATCGTCGCGTCGTGATAGAGCAGCTCGACCGGCTGCGCCGTGATCCCGAGGTGCACCAGCAGCTGCGGCAGCACCCCCGACTCGCGCAGCAGGATCATCCAGCCGAGCGTGCGCACCGTCTCGCTGACCCAGAACGGGATCAGGCACACGACGAACAGCAGCGCACTCATGCGCCCGCGCGCCAGCTTGGCGATGGTCCAGGCGATCGGGAAGGCGACCAGCAGCGTCAGTGCGGTGGCGCCCGCGGACATGAGGGCGGTGCGCAGGAATACGTGCCAGTAGAGGGGCTCGGTGAAGAAGGTGCGGTACTGCGCCAGGCTCGGCACGAACTGACGCGGGGCGATGCGCTCGCGGAACGACAGCAGCGCCAGATCGAGGTGCGGCAGCACGATCAGCAGCGACAGCCACAGAAGTGCGGGCGCGAGCAGCAGTGCCAGCAGCAGGCGGCGCGACCAGGCTGCGCGTGCGAGCTCAGGCATGCGCAGCGGCGGCGGGGAAACAGATGGCCCGCTCCGGATCGAAGCCGAAGTGGATGCGGTCGCCAACCTTCAGGTCGGCGTAGGCGCCGGTCTGCGGCAGCGCGATACGCAGCTCCTGGCCGCTCTGCAGCTCGCGCAGCAGTACCACCGAGTTGGCGCCGTCAAACAGCAGGCTCAGCACCTCGCCGGTATAGGCGAGCTGCCCGGGCGGGAAGTCCGCGGCACTGCGCCCGAGCATGGCGGACTCGGGGCGGATGAAGGCCTCGACCGCGCTGCCGACGGCGATGGTGCCGTGCGCGCGCGCCCGTACGCTCCAGCCGGCCGCAGTTCCCACCTGCACCAGCGCACCCTCGAGCGCCAGCGCCTTCCCCGCGACGCGGTTGTTGTTGCCGACGAAGCCGGCCACGAACGGCGTCGCCGGGGCGTAGTACAGCTGCTGCGGGGTGCCGAGCTGCTCGAAGTGGCCGTGGTTCATGACGCCGACGTGGTCCGAGAGCACCAGCGCCTCGGACTGGTCGTGAGTGATGTAGACGAATGTAGTGCCGAAGGAGGCCTGCAGCTGCTTCAGCTCGAGCTTCATGTGCTCGCGCAGCTTCAGGTCCAGGGCGCCGAGCGGCTCATCGAGCAGCAGCAGCGTCGGTTCGAGCACCATGCTGCGCGCGATGGCGACGCGCTGACGCTGCCCGCCGGACAGCTCATCGGTGCGCTTGCCGCCGGCGCCAGCCAGTCCCACCCGCTCGAGCATCGCCTCGGCCTTGCGCACTCGCTCCGCGCGCGCCATGCCGCGCCGCGCCAGCCCGAAGGCGACGTTCTCGCTGACCGACATCATGGGAAAGAGCGCCAGCTGCTGGAACACCATGTTGACCGGGCGGCGGTTGGGGCCGACGCCGGCCATGTCGCGGCCGCCGATGGCGATGCTGCCGCCGTCGGGCTGAATGAAGCCGGCGATCATGCGCAGCAAGGTGGTCTTGCCGCAGCCGGAGGGCCCGAGAATCGAGAAGAAGCTGCCGCGCGCGACCGCGAACGACAGGTTGTCGACCGCCAGATGCGCGCCGAAGCGCTTGCTGACTGCGCGTGCTTCCAGATCCGCCGGCGCGGAGCTGGCGGAGGCGGTGGCGCTCAATTGGCGGCCTTGACGCGATCCATCACGCCGCCCTCGATCTCCTCGAGCCCCGGCGGGATCGCCGGATACCACTTGATGTTCTTCAGTCCTTCGGGGAAGGTCTCGTTGAACTGCTGCCGCAGGCGCGGATCCATGAGCTCGTCGGCGCCCTTGGCGGCGGTGAAATTGCCGATCGACTTGCCCACCTTGGCGGCATTCTCCGGGCGCATCACGAAGTTGATCCAGGCATACACGCCGGCCTCGTTGCGGCCGCGCGCCGGCATGGCGAAGGTGTCCATCCACGCCACCGCGCCCGAGCGCGGGTTGATGAACTTGATGTCCGGGTTCTCGCGGTTCAGCGCCCAGCCGCCCGAGTCCCACATCATGGCCGCGTAGACCTCGCCCGAGCGCATGCCGTTCAGCAGCTGGTCCTTGTTGTCGTAGAAGAAGCGGAAGTTCGGCTTGCAGGCGATGAGCGTCTGGCCGACCTTCTCCATGAGGGCGGTGTAGGCCTTGGTGTCGTTGTAGAGCGCGAACGGGTTGGTGCCGAGGGCGAGCGCAAACGCCATGAGCGTCGGTCGCTTCAGACGCACCGCGCTGCGGCCCCGCAGTTCCGGGCGGCACAGGTCGCGATAATCGGCGATGCTGGTCTTCTTCGAGTTGTAGACCAGCCCCTCGGTGCCCCACACGTACGGCAGGCCGTACAGCTTGCCGTCCAGCGTGGCGTTCTTGCGGATGGTGTCGAGCAGCCCGGGCACGAACTGCTCCATCTTCACCTTGCTCAGGTCGAAGGGCCTGTAGATGCGGAATTCCTGCTGCGCGCCCACGATGCGATCCTGGGACGGCTGCGCCAGGTCGAAACCGGCACCTCCCGTGGCGCGCAGCTTGGAGATGATCTCCTCGTTGTTCGACAGTGTGACCTGTACCTGGATGCCGGTCTCCTGCTTGAACTTGCTGATGAGCTCGGCGGGCACGTAGTCGGCCCAGGTGATGATGCGCAGCGTCTTGCTGTCATCGGCGTGCGCGGGCAGCCCGAGCAGGCCGGCCAGGGCGGCGCACAGCGCCAGTCGTGCGCAGCGCAGGCGCCCGCGCCGGAGATCGAAGCTGGAAGTCATGTGCCGCACGCCCCTTGCAGATCGGTCGCCGTTTGACAGGCAAGTTTTTGGCGGGATAGTCTCAATGCGATCTTAATATCACAGCCGGACGATAGCTCGGATTACAGGTGGCTGTGCGCCACGCGGCGCGGGAACCTCAGTCACCAAAGCCTTGAGACCGCTGGAAATATAACATCGACCCACCGGATTGTCGTCGGATGAGCGCTCATCGGCGGCGCCATGTTTGACCTGCAGGGTCATCGCGGCGCGCGCGGGCTGTGGCCCGAAAATACCCTCACCGGATTTGCGCGCACCATCGAGCTCGGGGTGTGCGCACTGGAATTTGACGTCGCCGTGACGCGCGACGGCGTGGTGGTCGTGAGCCACGACCCCGAGCTCAATCGCGACTGCACGCGCGATGCCGGCGGACGCTTCCTCAGCGGCACCGGGCCCCCGATCTGCACCCTGAGCTACGCGCAGCTGCAGACCTACGACGTCGGGCGCCTGCGCCCCGGCAGCGCGTATGCGGCGCGCTTTCCCGCGCAGCAGCCGCTCGATGGCGAGCACATCCCGCGCCTGGCGGACGTGCTCGC
>JANWKR010000132.1 GCA_025451275.1 Steroidobacteraceae bacterium | reverse complement strand
TGCCGGCGCGCCAGTACCGCATCCCGCTGCACGTCTACGCCACCCACGCTCCGGACCTCGAGGGCACCGTGCTCGGCCCCGAAGGCGCGGAAGGGGCGGCGCAGGTGAAGGCGGTGTGCACCAAGAATGGCCTGACGCTGATCTCGCTCGAGAGCCCGGGCATGTGGCACCAGGTCGGTTTCCTGGCGGATGCCTTCCAGGTATTCAAGCGGCACGGTATGTCGGTGGACCTCGTGTCCACCTCCGAGACCAACGTCACGGTGTCGCTCGACCCGCAGGCGAACTCGCTCGACAACACGCGCGTGGCGGAGCTGGTCGCGGACCTGTCGCGCCTGTGCCGCGTGCAGGTGATCGGGCCGTGCGCCTCGGTGAGCCTGGTCGGACGCAACATCCGCGCCATCCTGCACCAGCTCGGCGGCGCGTTCGAGTTCTTCGAGGAACAGAAGATCTACCTCGTCAGCCAGGCCGCCAACGACCTCAACTTCACCTTCGTGGTGGATGAGAACCAGGGCCAGCGCCTGGTCGAGCAGCTGCACGAGCTCCTGATCCGCCCGGCGCCGGGCGACCGCGTGCTCGGCCCGACCTGGCAGCAGCTGTTCTCGCAGCCGCAGGCCGCGGCGCACGCCGCGCGCCCCTGGTGGCGCGCCAAGCGCGAGGCGCTGCTGCACGCCCTCGGCGCGGAGGACGCCGCCTTCGTCTACGACCTCGAGGTGGTGGCGCAGGCGGCGCGCGCGCTGCGCGCGCTCGGCGCCATCAGCCGCGTGCACTACTCCATGAAGGCCAACCCGCACCCGCGCCTGCTGCGCACGCTGCACGCCGAGGGCATCGAACTGGAGTGTGTCTCGCGCGGCGAGGTCGAGCGCGCCTGCGAGCTGTTTCCGCAGCTGCCGCCGGAGCGCATCCTCTACACGCCGAACTTCGCGCCGCGCGCGGAGCTCGCCTGGGCGCTCGAGCGCGGCGTGCGCGTGACCGTCGACAACGCCTACGTGCTGGAGCGCTGGCCGCAGCTGTTCCGCGGCCGCGACATCTTCCTGCGGATCGACACCGGCGTCGGGCGCGGCCACCACGAGCACGTGCGCACCGCCGGCTCGCGCTCCAAGTTCGGCGTGCCGCTGTCGGAGCTGCGCGTGCTGGCGGGGCTGGCGCAGGCCGCAGGCGCGCGCATCGTCGGACTGCAGGCGCACGTCGGCAGCGGCATCTTCGACGTCACGAGCTGGGAGCACACCGCGCGCGTGCTCCTGGGCGCGGCGCGCGGCTTCGCCGACCTCGCCGTGATCGACGTCGGCGGCGGCCTCGGGGTGCCCGAGCACCCGGACCAGCCGGGCGTCGACCTCGCGCGGCTCGACACGCTCCTCAGCGCGGTGCGCGCCGAGCGGCCGCAACTCGAGATCTGGCTGGAACCGGGGCGCTATCTGGTGGCGCAGGCCGGGGTGCTGCTGGCGCGGGTCACGCAGCTGAAGTCCAAGGGCGGGGTGCGCTTCGTCGGCGTCGGCACCGGAATGAACTCGCTGATCCGCCCGGCACTCTATGGCTCATACCATGAGATCGCCAACCTCACCCGCGCCGAGGAGCCCGCCACCGAGCTGGTCAACGTGGTGGGTCCCATCTGCGAGAGCGCCGACGTGCTCGGGCGCGACCGCCTGCTGCCCGTGACGCGCGAGGGCGACGTGCTCGTGATCGCCAACGCCGGCGCCTACGGGCGCGCCATGAGCTCGCACTACAACCTGCGCGCGCCGGCGGCGGAGCTCTTCATCTGAAACGCCGGCTGCTGCTCATCCTGGGCGTGTGCATCCTGGCCGCCTGCGCCTGGGTGCTGTACCTCGACCTGCAGGTGACCCGGCAGTTCGAGGGCCGGCGCTGGACGCTGCCGGCGCAGGTATATGCCGCGCCGCTGGAGCTGTACGCCGGTGAGCCGCTGCCGCTGCCGGCGCTCGAGCAGGAGCTGCAGCGCCTGCACTACCGCCGCACCGACAGGCTGGAGAGCCCCGGCACCTACCGCTGGAGCGGCGAGCACATCGACCTCGCGCTGCGGCCGGCGCGCTTCGCCGACGAGACGCGCGCGGCGCAGCTGCTCACCGTCAACGGCGGCGCCGGCGGCATCCTGTCGCTGCGCGACAGCGGCGGTGCGGACGTGCCGGTGCTGCGCCTCGAGCCGCTCCTGATCGGCAGCATCTTCCCGATCCACGGCGAGGACCGCATCGTCCTCACCCCGGCGGAGGTGCCCCCGCTGCTGCCGGCGGCGCTCAAGGCGGTCGAGGACCGCAAGTTCGACAGCCACCACGGCGTCGATCCGCTCGCCATGCTGCGCGCCGCCTGGGTCAACGTGCGCGCCGGCCAGATCGAGCAGGGCGGCAGCACGCTCACGCAGCAGCTGGTGCGCAGCTACTTCCTGAGCTCGCGGCAGACGCTCTCGCGCAAGCTGCGCGAGGCGGTGATGGCGGTGGCGCTCGATGCGCACTTCAGCAAGGCGGATCTCATGAACGCCTACATCAACGAGATCTTCCTCGGCCAGGACGGCGACCGCGCCATCCACGGCTTCGGGCTCGCCAGCCAGTTCTACTTCGGCAAGCCGCTCGCGGAGCTCGACCTGTCGGAGGTGGCGCTGCTGGTGGCGATCGTGCGCGGGCCCTCCTACTACGACCCGCGCCGGCACCCCGACCGGGCGCGCGAGCGGCGCAACCTGGTGCTGAAGGAGCTGGCGCAGCAGCGCCTCGTCAGCGCCGCCGCGGCGGGTGCCGCGGCCGCCCGGCCGCTCGGGGTCACCTCGCGCCCCGCCGGCGCGTACTACCCGGCTTACCTCGACTTCGTGCGCCGCACGCTGCGCCGCGACTACCGCGACCAGGACCTGACCGAGGCCGGGCTGCGCATCTACACCAGCCTCGAGCCGCGCGCGCAGGACGAGGCCGAGCGCGCCCTCGAGCGCGAGCTGGCGCGCCTCGACAAGGTGCACAAGCACCCGCAGGGACAGCTCGAGGGGGCGGTGGTGGTCACCGCTCCCCAGAGCGGCGACGTGATCGCCATCGTCGGCGGGCGCAACGTCGGCTACGACGGCTTCGACCGCGCGCTCGATGCACGCCGCTCGATGGGCTCGCTGGTCAAGCCCTTCATCTATCTCACGGCGCTCGAGAGCGGCCGCTACAACGCCGCCACCGTGGTGCAGGACGCGCCGATCGATCTGAAGCTGCAGAACGGCACGCACTGGAAGCCGGAGAACTTCACCCGCGAGACCTACGGCGCGGTGCCGGTGGTGCGCGCGCTCGCCGAGTCGCTCAACCTCGCCACGGTGGGCGTCGGGCTCGACGTCGGCGTCCCGAAGGTGGCCGCGACCCTCGAGCGCTTCGGGCTTGCCGCAAAACCAGCGCCGGTGCCGGCGATGCTGCTGGGCGCGGTGGACGTGACGCCGCTGGAGGCGGCGCAGCTCTACAACGGTCTCGCCAACGGCGGCTTCAAGAACCCGCTGCGCGCGGTGCGCGCCGTCATCGCCGCCGACGGCAAGCCGCTCAAGGCCTTCCCGCTGGAAGTGACCCCGGTGGCGGCGCCCGCGGTGGTGTACCAGCTCGACCGCATGCTGGTGCAGGTCATGGACCACGGCACCGGCCGGGCGGCGCGCGCGCTGCTGCCGCCGCAGCTGGTGGTGGCGGGCAAGTCCGGCACCTCATCGGACTACCGTGACAGCTGGTTCGCCGGCTTCTCCGGCAGCCACCTGGTCGTGGTGTGGGTGGGCTACGACGACAACTCGCCCACCGGCTTCACCGGCTCCGCCGGTGCACTCCCGGTATGGGCGCGCGTCATGGCCGGTCTCGGCACCAACTCCTGGAACGCGCCGATGCCCGAGTCGCTGGCCGAGGTGCACATCGAGTACCCGACCGGCCTGCGCGCCGTGCCGGGCTGTGCACAGGACCTGGTCGCGGTGGTGGTGCCATCCAGTGCGGCCCTGGCGGAGAAGCCCGGCTGCGGATTCCCCGCGAGCAACCCCGTCAGCTCAGCGCTCGACCGTGCCGCGCAGTGGCTGCACGGGCTGGTACATTGAAGGCGCACATGACGCGTCGCATCCGTACGCCGCTTGGACTGCTCCTCCTGGTGCTGTTGTGCGCCTGCTCGCTCCAGGGCGCACCGCGCAGCCCCGCGAGCCGGCCGGGCGGCGCCGCGCCGCCGGCGGGGCAGGCCGGGGCACCCGGCTCGGCCGTCCCCGAGGCGCCGCAGACGCCGCCGGCTGCGGCACCACGCCAGTTCACGCTCGGACCGGCGGCGACCGCGCTCGTGGCGCAGGCACACAAGCAGTCCGGCGGCGGGGACTACGGGCAGGCCGCGGCGACCGTGGAGCGCGCGCTGCGCATCGAGCCGGACAACCCGCTGCTGTGGATCGAGCTCGGTCGGGTGCGGCTCGGCGAGAACAACGCAGCGCAGGCCGACGCGACGGCGCGCAAGGCTCTGGCGCTCGGCACGGGAGACCCGCGGGTGGAAGCGTCCGCCTGGCACCTGATCGCGGATTCGCTGCGCGCACGCGGCCGCAATCCCGAGGCGGTGGACGCCGAGCGGCGCGCCCTGGGCCTGGCGCCGCGCTAGGACGCAGCGGGGGTCGCAGGCGCCGCCGGTGGCGGCGGCGCGCTCGGCGCGGGGCGCCGCGACTGCTCGCGCCACAGGCCCTCGCGCGTGAACACCTCCCAGGCCCACGTCGCCCAGCGGGTGAGCGCGAACGACAGCCACAGCGCCCACGCGAGCATCGCGAACTTGTACCACCACAGCGAGACCGAGATGGCGCCGGGCGAGGGGAGCCGCTCGGCGCTCTGATCGACGAACCAGCTGAGTACCCCGGGGCCTGCGTAGGGCTCGATGCGCATGTCGGGGTGCGCCAGCAGTCCGCGCGGCACGGCCGCGACGACTGCCATGATGGCCGCGACCGCGAGCAGGGCGCAGCCAACCTGCTGCAGCTGGAAGCGCCGCGCATCCGCGGGTGTCCCCTGGCGTGAGCGCCACTCGAAGACCGCGACGAACAGCACGAAGAGCGCGAGCACGCTCCAGGAGAATGTCGACAGGCCGAGCCCGAGCAGCAGCCAGTCGCGCGCGGGCAGCGGGGTGAGGCGCGAGCGCCCCAGCAGCCACGCCGCAACCACGAACACCAGCAGCTCGCCCCAGTACAGTACCGTCGGGCCGATGCCACGCTGGATCACCCACAGGACCCAGCGGTCCTCTGGCAGGCGCAGCGACAGGTGCAGGTTGCTCGCCGGCGCCGCTTGGGTGATGGACGGCACGCGCGCCACGAGCGAGGTGCCGCCGGTGCTGCGCCAGTCGATGACCCAGCTGTGCCGCCCGGGCAGCGCGGCGAGCGACAGCTCGCCGTGCTCGGGCCGCAGCGCGATCACCGCATCGTCGCTGCGCACCTCGGTCACGACCGCGTCCGCGGGCAGCGTGAGGGTGTGCCGGCCGCCCTGCGTGCTGCGGTAGTTGAGGACCACGTGCGTGTCACTCGAGCGCTTGCCCACCGTGCTCTGTACGTACACCCGGTCGAAGGCCAGGGTGCCGCCGGCAACCGCGGCCGGACGCGTGATTGCAAGGTGCAGCCGCTCACCGGGGCGCGGGTAGTACTCGAACGTCCAGGTCCCGCTGTCTTCCTCGGGCGCTACCGCGGGCACACCGGTGAAGTCGACGTGCCAGGACGGGGCGACCTCGAAGCGCCAGTGCTCGGTGCGGGTCGCAGAGGCGGTCGCGACCAGCTCCAGCGCATCGCTGTGCGGCAGGATGGAGCGGAAGGCCGTGCTGTCCTCGCCGGCGGCGAGCCCGACCGGGAGCTCGCCACCCTCGGCGCGGAACGCTGCGGACGTGACCGACTCCTGCGGCAGGAGCGGCACGCGCACGGTGAAGGCGGCGGACTTCGGCGCGACGCGCGTCACGCTGGTGTCCACGGTCCATTCGTGGCCGAGGTGGAACAGGCGCTCGATGCTGACGAACGGCGGGAACTCCTCCTGGCGGGTGGTCGCCGCGGCGCTCGCCTCACGCCGCCGCGCCAGCTGCAGGGCCCCGGCGAGCAGGTGCCGTTGCGAGAGTCCGCCGACGTCCCACTCGGGTGCGCTGACGTCGACGACCTGCGGGGCGAGCGGGAAGGACAGGCTCACGGCTTCGAGCCCGCCGAGCGGGCCTTCGAGCCGCACCACGTGGCGGCCGCGCGGGAGGCTTATGTAGCGCACGCCGCGGTCGCTGCGCGCCACCCAGCCGGCGGCCGCACCGTCGACGCTCACCGCATCGGGCGCCCAGGCGGGATCGGCCCCGGGCAGGGCGACACCCACCGCATCCAGTGCGCTCACCGTGAGCACTACCGTGAGCCGCCCGCCCTGCGCGCTGACGCCGGCTGCAAGCACGGCGGCGCAGTCCGGCGCGCAGCGTGGTGGTTCGAGGAGCAGACTCCGCAGCTCATCGAGGCGCGCGCTGTCGGGGGTCGAGCCGGCCTCGGCGCGCGGGCTGGCGCCGCACGCCAGGGCGAGCGTCAGCAGCGCGAGCGGTGCCGCGGCGCCGGCGCGCCACGGGCCGGGCAGGGCGGGGAGCCTGCGTCCCATCAGCTCGAACACCAGAAGCAGCGACAGCGCGATGCCCGCGAGGCGCCACACGCGCGTCAGCCACGGCGGGCTGATGATGAAGCGCACCGTCGCGTTCTCCTCGACCGGGCCGCTCCAGGCGTAGTCGTACCCGTGGTAGTGCCAGTCGGGGATGCCGGGTCCGGCCTGAACCGGCGCGCCCGGCTCGTAACGCTCGCCTTCCGCGCGGTCCCGCCCGCCCGTCACCACCACTTCCTGCGCGCTCACGGACTCCGTGGGTACCGACAGCTTCGCGGCCGGCGCTGACAGGGCGCTGAGCGTGGTGCGACCTGCCCGGGGGCCGACGTCTCGCGCCACGCGCGGGCTCGCGGCCTCGTACTGCAGCGGCTTCTGCTCTTCCTGGACGGGTTCGCTGTAGGAGACCGGCCCGAGCGCCTCGAGCTGCGGATAGACGGCGAGCCGCGCCTGGGTGATGACGAACGGCACGAGCGCCAGCGCGAGCAGTGCGAGCGCGGCGGCCCGCGCCCACGCAGCGAAACGGCGCAGGCGCCCCGCGGGCGCGGCGCGCTCCAGCGCGAGCAGCACGAGCACCGCGAGCCACAGCCAGATGGGCGCGCCGTGCTCCTGATAGGTGAGCACCGCGGCGCCGAGGGCGACGAGCGCTGCGCGCACGCCGAGCAGCCGCCAGGCCACGGTGGCGATCAGCAGCACGGCGAAGATATCCAGCAGCCGCCAGCGCTCGAGCCACGCCTGCGGGGCGGAGTCCGGCCCGACGACGGCCAGCAGCCGGTAGCCGCTCGCGAGCATCAGCTGCCCGGTGACCGCCGCGAAGCGCGCGTGCCAGCCGGTCGCCGGCTGGGCGCCGCCGGCGCGCCTCAGGCGCGACACCGCGCTCAGCTGCACGCTGCGCGCGCGCAGTTCCACGCCGGTCAGCTGTGGATCGGCGCCGGCAGTAATGAGCAGGGGCTCGTCGGCGCCGCCGCGCGCGCTGCTGAGCGTGTAGGGCGCGCGCAGGTCGAGCCGCCAGCCCTGGCGCATCTCGCCCTGCAGCCGGTCGACGATGGTGTAGCCGCCGCCGGAGAAATCGAGCCACGCGCCGCGCGTCAGGCGCAGCTCGTTGCCCTGCTGTGCCGACAGGCCGCGGCTGCGCTCCACCACGCGCAGCGCTGTCGTGGCGTTCACTCGGTACGCGGGCAGCTCGCGCCACTCACCCGGCACGTCGGCCTGCGCGGGGTCGACGGGGCTTGCGCTCTCGACCGCGACGACGCGCAGCCGGTCTTCCGCCTTGAAGCTCCACACCTCATCGGCCGGCCAGGGAGGTGCACGCCCGGCGAGCTTCACCTCGCCGACCGGGCTCGGGCCGCGCGCCTCGAGCGTCAGTCGGAAGGCGCCGGGGCGGACCTGCACGCGCAGCGTGCCGTCGGGGTCGAGCCGCGCGGCGAGCGGACCGAGGATGGCGCTCGGCACGAACCCCGGTGGCAACGCCCCGGGCAGGCGGATCTCGCGCGCTTCGCCTGCGACCGACAGCTCGAGTTGCGTGGTGAGGAGCGCGGGGAGGTCGTCATCGAGCAGGCGGAACACGCGCAGCTCGACGCGGTCGTCCTGGCGGGCCACCGTCTGCGCGCCGAGGATCACGCCGGCGTCGGTGCGCTGCGGGGTGGCGATGTGCGTCCCACCGATCGTGAGGCTGAGGAGCGCCACCGCCGGTGGCAGGGGCAGAAGCTCCGGCCGGCGCGTCCAGTGGAAGGTGCCGCTCACGGTGTGCGCCCCGGCGGCGACCCGCACGGCGGGCGCACCCTCGTGGGCGACGAGCGTGGCGGGGGCGCCGTCGAGGGTGACGTCCTCGGGCCAGTGCTCGCCGTTACCGGGAAGCGGCAGCCAGGTTTCGGTGGCCGCCTGCCAGTGCTGGCTGAAGCGGCCGTCGTGCTCCTCGATGCTGAGCTCGAGGGCGGAGGGCCACGCGCACACGCGGCCATCGTCGCTGGGCCGGCCTGGCACCAGCCAGGGACAGCGATGGGTCTCGTGGCCCCTGAGGACCCAGTCCTCCCAGCCGCGCAGCTCCGGCGGGACCGACACCTGCGCGCTCGCACCGGCAGCGGCTGCGAGCAGCACCAGGACCCACGTTGCCCTCATCAGGCGGTCCGGGAGACACATTGTGTTACGAGAATACCCCAGTTCGTGCCCACGCTTAGCATAGAGCGGACGGTGGGCGCGTCCGGGGTTAGCCGGCGAGGCACTTTGCGGTGCTGCGCCGCGCTGACCCGCAACCGGGCAGACCGCGTGCGCCTTGCGCGGCGTGCGGCCGCCCCATAAACTCTTGATTACTCATCGAGACCGGCTGAGGGATAAGGCCCTTAGACGCCGGGGCAACCGCCAGGCTTAACCGACCTGGAAAGGTGCCAACTCCTGCGACACGCGAGTGTCGACAGATGAGCGGTCAGCGTGGCCTGCGGGTGTGAGCCTGCGGGATGGACGCGACAAAGCCTGCCGTCCCGGCAGGCGCGCTCCGCAGGAGTCCGCTGAGACCGGACACATGACGCGGAGCATCCAGTGAGCAATCTTCCCTTCAGCCGGCCGTGGAATCAGGCGGCCAACTCAGGACCGGGCCAGGTCACGCAGACCGTGCGCGCCGGCATCGAGTGCGACGACACCACAGGCTGCGTGGTGCCGCCCCTGCACCTGACCTCGACGTTCGCCTTCCGTGGCTTCGGCCAGAAGCGCGACTACGACTACACGCGCTCGGGTAACCCGACGCGCGACCTGCTCGGCAAGGCGCTCGCCGAGCTCGAGCAGGGCGCGGGCGCGGTGGTCACCGCCAGCGGCATGGCCGCGGTGACCGTGGTCGGCTACCTGGTGCCGGCCGGGGCGCGCATCGTCGCGCCGCACGACTGCTACGGCGGCACCTATCGCCTGTTCGATGCGTGGCGACGCCGCGGCGAGCGGCAGGTCGAGTTCGTCGACTTCGGCGACGAGGCGGCGCTCGCGGCCGCCCTGTCGCAGCCCGCGGCGCTCGTGTGGATCGAGACCCCGAGCAACCCGCTGCTGCGCATCACCGACATCGCCGCAGTCAGCGCGCGCGCCCATGCCTGCGGGGCGCTGGTGGTGGTGGACAACACCTTCCTGTCACCGGGCTGGCAGCAGCCGCTCGCCTTCGGGGCGGACCTGGTGGTGCACTCGACCACCAAGTACCTGAATGGCCACAGCGACGTGGTCGGCGGGGCGGTGGTGGCACGCACCAACGCGCTGCACGAGCAGCTGGCGTGGTGGGCGAACTGCCTGGGGCTCACCGGTGCGCCGTTCGACAGCTTCATGACCCTGCGGGGCCTGCGCACACTGCACGCGCGCCTCGAGCACCACGGCCGCAACGCCCAGGCACTCGCCGAGTGGCTCGACGCGCAGCCGAACGTGCCGCGCGTGTGGTACCCGGGGCTCGTGAGCCACCCGGGGCACGAGCTGGCACGACGCCAGCAGCGCGGTTTCGGGGCGGTAGTGACGCTCGAGCTGGCGGGCGGGCACGAGGCGGTGCGCGAGTTCGTCGCCGACCTCAGCTGCTTCTCGCTGGCCGAGTCCCTCGGCGGGGTGGAGAGCCTGGTGGCGCATCCGGCCACCATGACCCACGCCGCCATGGACCCCCAGGCGCGCGCGCGCGCCGGCCTCACCGACGGACTCATCCGCCTGTCGATCGGCATCGAGGGTCTGGAGGATCTGCGCGAGGATCTGGCGCGGGCGCTGGAACGGGCCGCCGCCGTGCTGCCGGCCTGTCAGCCGGTCAAGGCCGCCGCAGGCTGCTGAGCACCGCGTCCGCCATCGCCCGGGTCGAGAGGCTCGCGCCCGGGAGCCCGGCGAGATCGGCGGTGTGCGCACCGGCCCCGAGCGCTGAGCTGACCGCGCGTTCGAGCGCGGCGGCTTCCGCGGGCAGGCGCAGCGAGTGCCGCAGCAACAGCGCCACGCTCAGGATCATCCCGCAGGGGTTGGCGATGCCGCGTCCGGCGATATCGGGCGCCGAGCCGTGGATCGGCTCGTAGAGGCCGGGGCCGCTGCCGCCGAGCGAGGCGGACGGCAGCAGTCCGAGTGAGCCGGCGAGCATCGAGGCCTCATCCGTGAGGATGTCGCCGAACATGTTCTCGGTGACCAGCACGTCGAAGTCGCGCGGGCGGCGCATGAGGTGCATGGCGGCGGCGTCGACGAGCATGTGCTCGAGCGTGAGGTGCGGGAACTCCTGCTGCACCACGCGCGTGGTCACCTCGCGCCACAGGCGCGAAGTCTCGAGCACGTTCGACTTGTCGATCGAGGTCAGGTGGCCGCGCCGTGCCTGCGCCAGCTGCGCCGCGAGCCGCACGATGCGCTCGATCTCCGCGGCCGAGTAGCTGCACACATCGCTCGCGCGGGTGGCGTCGCGGTGTTTCTCGCCGAAGTAGATACCGCCGGTCAGCTCGCGCACGAACACCAGGTCCACCCCGCGCACCACCTCGGCCTTCAGCGTCGAGGCGTCGGCGAGCGCGGCGTGTACCGCCACCGGGCGCAGGTTGGCGAAGGTGCCGAGCTCCCTGCGCAGGCGCAGCAGGCCGGCTTCGGGCCGTACCCTGGCCTCCGGCGCCGACCACTTCGGCCCGCCGATGGCCCCCAAGAGCACCGCATCGGCGGTGCGGCAGGCCGCGAGCGTCGCGTCCGGCAGGGGATCGCCGGCCGCATCGATCGCGGCACCGCCGAAGGGCAGGGGGGTGAGCTCGATCTCGTGGCCGCAGAGCGCGGCGACGGCCTGAAGACAGCGCACGCCCTCGGCCGCGACTTCCGGCCCGATGCCATCGCCGGCCAGCACCGCCACGCGCGCCTTCATGCGCGGCGTTCGAAGCGATCGATGGCGGAGCGCTGGCCGAGGAGGAACCCCAGCTCGTCGACGCCGGCGAGCAGGCAGTGGCGCGCGAACGGCTCGAGCGGAAAGCTCACCGCCACACCGTCGGGCCGCAGCAGGGTGCCGGCCTCGACGTCGAGGGTCAGCTCGGTTCCCGGGCGCTCGAGCAGCCACTGGTTGGTCGCGGCCGGCACGACCACGGGCAGCAGGCCGTTCTTGAGCGCGTTGCTGGCGAAAATGTCCGCGAAGCGCGTGCTGATCACGGCGCGGATGCCGTAGTCGAGCAGCGCCCAGGGAGCGTGCTCGCGCGAGGACCCGCAGCCGAAGTTGTCGCCGGCGATGAGGATCCGGCAGCCCTGGGCCTCGGGGCGGTTCAGCACGAATTCCGGGCGCGGTACGCCGGAGGGGTCGTAGCGCCAGTCGGCGAACAGCTGCGCGCCTAAGCCGGCACGCGTCGTGGTGGTGAGAAAGCGCGCCGGGATGATCTGGTCGGTGTCGATGTTGGCCGCCGGCATGACCACCGTGCGCGAGGTGAGGGTGGTGAGCGCGGCCACTACAAAAGCTCGCGCGGGTCGGTGACGCGGCCGCGCACCGCGCTCGCCGCGGCGGTGAGCGGGCTCGCCAGCAGCGTGCGGGCACCCGCCCCCTGGCGGCCCTCGAAATTGCGGTTGCTGGTGCTGACCGAGTACTGGCCGCGGGCCACGGTGTCGCCGTTCATGCCGAGGCACATCGAGCACCCCGACTCGCGCCACTCGGCGCCGGCGTCCAGAAACACGCGGTCGAGGCCCTCGGCCTCCGCGGCGCGCTTCACCTGCTGTGAGCCGGGCACCACCAGCATCGACAGGCCCGGGGCGATGCGCCGCCCGCGCAGCACCCGCGCCGCGCCGCGCAGGTCCGAGAGGCGCGCGTTGGTGCAGCTGCCGAGGAACACGACGTTGACCGGCTGGTCCTTGATGGGCGCACCCGGCTCCAGCCCCATGTACGCGAGCGCGCGGCCGAAGGCCGGATCCTCCGGATGGCGCGGGATCTGCCCGCCGATGGGGATCGCCATGCCGGGGTTGGTGCCGTAGGTGATCATGGGCTCGACGGCCGCGGCGTCGAGCTCGACTTCGCTGTCGAAGCGCGCCCCGGCGTCGGTCGGCAGCTGCCGCCACTGCTCGAGCGAGCGCTCCCAGGCCGCACCCTGCGGGGCGCGCGGGCGCCCCTTGAGGTAGGCGTAGGTCGTCTCGTCGGGGGCGATCAGGCCGGCGCGCGCGCCGGCCTCGATCGACATGTTGCAGACCGTCATGCGCTCGTCCATGTCGAGGCCGGCGATGGTGTCGCCACGGTACTCGATGACGTGGCCGGTGCCGCCGGCGACCCCGAGCCTGCCGATGCTGGCGAGGATCAGGTCCTTGGCGGTGACGCCCGCGGCGAGCCCGCCGCGCACGTTGACGGCGAGCGTGCGCGGCTTGCGCTGCAGCAGGCACTGGGTCGCGAGCACGTGGCCCACCTCGGTGGTGCCGATGCCGAAGGCGAGCGCGCCGAGCGCGCCGTGGGTACTCGTGTGGCTGTCGCCGCACACCACGGTCTTGCCCGGCTGGGTGAGCCCGAGCTCGGGCCCGATGACGTGCACGATGCCGCGCTCGGCGTGCTTCAGTCCCAGCAGCTCGACGCCGAAGGCGGCGCAGTTGGCCTCCAGCTCCCGCACCTGGCGTGCGGCGGAGTCGATGGCGATGGGCGCCCCGCCGAACACCTGGGCGGTGAGAGTGGGCGTCGAGTGGTCCATGGTGGCGAGCGTGCGCTCAGGGCGGCGCACCGTGAGGCCGCGCTCGCGCAGCAGCGCGAAGGCCTGGGGCGAGGTGACCTCGTGCACCAGGTGCAGGTCGATATACAGCACCGCCGGCGTGGCGGCGCTCTCGGCGATGACCTCGTGACGCTGCCAGACCTTGTCGAAGAGCGTTTGCGGAGTGCGTGCCATCAGCCGGAAGCCGCGACCCGGGGCGCGGCCATGTCGACGTAGTCGAGCCAGCCCCACTTGTCCTGGGTCTTGCCCGAGAACAAGCCGAAGAACGCATGCTGCAGCGACTCGGTGATGGGGCCGCGCCGGCCGCTGCCGATGGCGATGCGGTCGACGGAGCGGATCGGGGTGATCTCGACCGCCGTGCCGGTGAAGAACGCCTCGTCGGCGAGGTACAGGAGTTCGCGCGGGATCGAGCACTCGCGTGTCTCGATGCCACGCTCGCGCGCGAGCCGGATGACGGCGTCGCGCGTCAGCCCGCCGAGCACCGAGTGGGCGAGCGCCGGGGTGAGCAGCATCCCGTCCTTGACCAGGAACAGATTCTCGCCCGAGCCCTCGCTGAGGGTGCCGTCGGGCGACAGGCCGATGCCCTCGGCGAAGCCCAGCCGCCGTGCCTCCGAGCCGATCAGCCAGCTCGACAGATAGTTGCCGCCGGCCTTGGCGAGCGCCGGCAGGGTGTTGGGCGCGACGCGCTGCCAGGAGGAGATGCAGGCATCGACCCCCGAGCCTTCCTCTTCGGCGTGCAGGTACTTGCCCCATTCCCAGGCCGCGACCGCCACATCCGTCGGCGGGTCGGTTTTCGGGGTGACGCCGATCTCGCCGTAGCCGCGGAACGCGACCGGGCGGATGTAGCCGCCGCGCTGCAGGGCGTTGGCGGCGATGACCTGGCGGCAGGCGTCGTTGATCTGCTCGGCGGAGTAGGGCATCTGGATGCGGTAGATCTTGGCCGAGTCGAACAGGCGGCGCGTGTGGTCACGCAGGCGGAAGATCGCCACGCCGCGCGGGGTCTCGTAGGCGCGCAGTCCCTCGAAGATCGAGGAGCCGTAGTGCAGCGCGTGCGACAGCACGTGCACCGTGGCCTTCTCCCAGTGCACCAGCTTGCCGTTGAACCAGATGAACTGCGTCGCGGGAATGGGCATGGGCTCTCCTCAGGCGGAACTGACGGCCCGCTCCTCGCGGGTGCGTGCACCCGAGCGCGCCAGCTCGATGCGATTGATGACTTCCAGGAACGCCCGCGCGCCCGACTCGACGATGTTCGTGCTCACGCTCGCGCCCCGGTAGGTGCGCTGATTGTACTCCACGTACACCCGCGCCTCGCCCTGCGCGTCCTCGCCCTCGGACACCGCCTGCACCTCGAACTTGCGCAGCGTGACCGCAATGCCGGCGGCCGCCTCGATGGCCTTGAAGGCGGCATCCACCGGGCCATCGCCGCTCGCGGTGCGCTCGGCGCTGCGCCCGTCGGCGTGCTGCAGCAGCACGCGGGCGTGCGCCGCGTGGTTCGTGCGCGCCTCGGTACCCAGCTCGATGAGCGTCCAGGGACCTGCGGCCGAGCCTTCGGCGCGCAGCACCAGCGCCTCGATGTCGCCGTCGAACAGCTCCTTCTTCTTGTCGGCGAGCGCCTTGAACTCCTCGAACACGCGGTTGAGCTCGAGCTCGTCCAGCTCGAAGCCGAGCGCCTGTACGCGCTCGCGGAACGCGTGGCGCCCGGAGTGCTTGCCGAGCACCAGGTGACCGCGCGTCAGGCCCACGTCCTCGGGGCGCAGGATCTCGTAGGTGGAATAGTGCTTGAGCATGCCGTGCTGGTGGATGCCGGCCTCGTGCGCGAAGGCGTTCTCGCCCACCACCGCCTTGTTGCGCGGGACCGGCATGCCGGTGATGCTCGAGACCAGGCGCGAGGTCGGGTAGAGACGGCTGGTGTTGATGCCGGTCGCGACGTTGAAGAACGCCGCGCGGGTCTTGAGCGCCATCACCACTTCCTCGAGCGAGCAGTTGCCGGCGCGCTCGCCGATGCCGTTGATGGTGCACTCCACCTGGCGCGCCCCGGCCACCACGGCGGTCAGGCTGTTGGCGACGGCCATGCCGAGGTCGTCGTGGCAGTGCACCGACAGGCGCACCTTCTCGATGCCGCGCACGTTCTTGCGCAGATAGCGGAACAGCTCGGCGAACTCGTCCGGCACGGTGTAGCCGACCGTGTCGGGAATGTTGACGGTGCTGGCGCCGGCGGCGATCGCCACCTCGACCACCTGCGCGAGAAACTCGAGCTCGGTGCGCGAGGCATCCTCGGGCGAGAACTCCACGTCCTCGCACAGCTCGCGCGCGCGGGCGATGCCGGCGGCCGCGAGCCGCAGGATCTCCTCCTGCGCCATGTTGAGCTTGTACTGGCGGTGGATGGCGCTGGTGGCGAGGAACACGTGCAGGCGGCGCCGGGCCGCGCCGGCGAGGGCGCGCGCGGCCAGCTCGATGTCCTCCGGGCTGCAGCGGGCGAGGGCGCAGATGGTGGGCCCCGCCACCTCGCGCGCCACCGCGGCGACGCGCTCGAAGTCCCCCGGGGAGGCGGCCGGGAAGCCGGCCTCGATGATGTCGACGCCGAGCTCGGCGAGGGCGCGCGCCACGCGCAGCTTCTCCGGGCGGGTCATGCTGCAGCCCGGCGCCTGCTCGCCATCGCGCAGCGTGGTATCGAAGATGAGGACGCGGTCGGGGGTGTTACTCATGGCGTCACCGTTGTTCCTGCAGCCAGGGCATGCGCGCGCGCAGCGTGGCGCCGACCTTTTCGATCTGGCGGTCGACGTCGGCGTCCAGCAGCTTCTGGTAGTTGGCCTTGCCGGTCTGGTTCTCCTTGATCCACTGGCGCGCGAACTTGCCCGACTGCACTTCCTTCAGCACCTTGCGCATCTGGTTCTTGACGCGCTCGTCGACGATGCGCGGGCCGCGCGTCAGGTCGCCGTACTTGGCGGTCTCGGAGATGAACTGGTGCATCTTGGAGATGCCGCCCTCGTGCAGCAGGTCGACGATCAGCTTCAGCTCGTGCAGGCACTCGTAGTAGGCGACCTCGGGCTGGTAGCCGGCCTCGACCAGGGTCTCGAAGCCCTTCACCACCAGCTCGGTGGCGCCGCCGCACAGCACCGCCTGCTCGCCGAACAGGTCGGTCTCGGTCTCTTCCGCGAACGTCGTCTCGAGCACCCCGCCGCGCGTGCCGCCGATGCCGTGCGCGTAGGCGAGCGCCCGGGCCTGCGCCCGGCCGCTCGCGTCCTGCGCCACCGCGAGCAGACACGGCACGCCGCGCCCCTGTTGGTACTGGCGCCGCACCAGATCGCCCGGCCCCTTGGGAGCGATCAGCACCACGTCGAGGTCCTTGCGCGGCTTGATCTGGCGGAAGTGGATGTTGAAGCCGTGCGCGAACAGCAGGGTGGCACCCGCCTTCAGCTGCTTCCTGATGCCCTGGTAGAACTCCTTCTGCGCCGTGTCCGGGATCAGCATGGCCACGAGATCGGCGCCCGCGACCGCCGCGGCCGGCTCGGCGACCGTCAGTCCGTCGCGGCGCGCCTTCTTCCAGGTGGGGCCGCCCTTGCGCACCCCGACCACGACGTCGAAGCCCGAGTCCTTGAGGTTGAGCGCATGCGCGCGGCCCTGGCTGCCGTAGCCGAGGATGGCGATGCGGGCGCCCTTGAGGGCCTTCTTGTCGACGTCTTTGTGCGAATACAGCTTCATCGTCCTCACTCCTCGGGCGCCTTCCGCGACCCCAAACATGAAAAACCCCGCAGCGGCTTTGGGCCGGTGCGGGGTCTTGGTTCTTGCTTCCCTCGTGCCTGGTTCGTATCAGGCGTTCGCGAGGGCCCCGCACCGCGCTCCGCTAAGGAGCAGCAGCAGGGGCAGCAGAATAACCAGCAGCGCCGGCGAGGCGCCGTCGGGCGCGGTCAGGGACGGGGCGGTGGCGTGCTGCTGTGGCATGGATGCGAACAAAGCCTGGTGACTTGATAGGAGCACAGCGCCGCGGGCCTTGTCAAACGCCTCGGGCGCGCCGCGCGCGGTGCGATTAAGCTGCAACTCCGTGCCCGCAGCAGCTCCCCTCACCCCGGCCGCTCCCGCGCGACCCAGCGCGCTGGCCGAGGGCATCTTCCGCCGCGAGATCCTGCCCTGGGGCCTCATCGGCTTCACGCTCGGACTGGTCGAGGGGGCCACCGCCGCGGTGCTCGTCAAGCAGCACTTTACCGGCGTCGCGCCGCGCTTCGCCGTCAACATCGCGGTCGCCCTGGTCTCGGGTGCGCCGGCCTTCTCCAACGTGCTGTCGTTCGTGTGGGCTAACCTCGCCCACGGCCGCGCGCGCGTGCGCCTCATGGTGCTGATGCAGGCGGGCTTTGCGCTGCTGGTGGGGTGCGTCTCGTTCGCCTCGCATGCCGCCGGCGGCCTGGTGCTCACCGTGGCCTCGGTAGTGGCCGCGCGCGTGGTGTGGGCCGGGATCCTGACGGTGCGCGCCGCGGTGTGGACCTCGAACTATCCGCGCAACGTGCTGGCGCGCGTCACCGGGCGCATCGTCATCGTCAACTCGATCACCGTGGCCGCCTCGGCGGCGCTGGTCGGGGGGGTGCTGCAGGCGCGCGCGCTCGATGCGCGCTGGGTGTACGGCGGCGGCGCGCTCGCCGGGCTCATCGGCGCGTGGCTGTACCGCGCCATGCGCGTGCGGCGCGAGTTCGCACTGCTCGCGGCCGAGACCGCGAGCGCCGCACGCAGCGAGCCGTTCAGCCTGCGCATGCTGACGCGGATCCTCCGGGAGGATCCGGCCTACCGCGAGTACATGCTGTGGATGGGGATCTTCGGCGGCGGCACGCTCATGCTGACCGCGCAGCTGGTGCTGATTTTCTCCGAGCAGCTGCACCTCGCCAGCGCCCTGCAGATCGCGCTGCTGGCCGTGGTGCCGCTCATCACCCAGCCGCTGTTCCTGCCGTGGTGGGCGCGCCTGTTCGACGGCTCGCACGTGGTGCGCTACCGCTCGCGCCAGGGCTGGGCCATCGTGCTGGCGAGCGCGGCCATGTGCCTCGGGGTGTTCAGCAACTCGCGGCCGCTGCTGTGGCTCGGCGCGGTGCTGCTCGGTGCGGCCCAGGCCGGTGCTAATCTTGGCTGGAATCTCGGCCACAACGACTTCGCCTCGATCGGCCGGGCGCAGCACTACATGGGCGTGCACGTGACGCTCACCGGCGTGCGCGGCGGACTCGCGCCCCCGGCCGGCGTGCTCATCTACATGGCGCTCGAGGCGTGGCAGCGCGGTGCGGGACGGTTCTCGCTGCTGGCGCCGCTCGTCATGACGCTGGCCGGGGCGTTGGGGTTCTCGCGCATGCGACGTGCACTCGAGGCGACTCATGAAAAAACCGGTTGACCCGCGCGCGCACTCGCGCGTGGTGATGGAAGGGCTGACGCAGGCACCGGCGCGCGCCATGCTGCGTGCGGTCGGCTTTACGGAGGCGGATTTCGGCAAGCCGCAGATCGGCGTGGCCTCGACCTGGGGCAACGTCACCCCGTGCAACATGCACATCGCGGAGCTGGCGCGCGAGGCGTGCGCCGGGGTGGACTCGGGCGGGGGCAAGGGCGTGCTGTTCAACACCATCACGGTGTCGGACGGCATCTCGATGGGCACCCCGGGCATGCGCTACTCGCTGGTGTCACGCGAGATCATCGCGGACTCGATCGAGGCGGTGGCCGGGGCGGCCGGCTTCGACGGCTTCGTGGCCATCGGGGGCTGCGACAAGAACATGCCCGGCTGCGCCATGGCGATGGCGCGGCTCAACCGCCCGGCGGTGTTTGTCTATGGCGGCACCATTCGTCCGGGAACGAAGCGGCGCGACATTGTTTCCGTGTTCGAGGCGGTGGGCGCCCGCGCCGCCGGCACGCTGAGCGAGGCCGGCCTGCTCGAGATCGAGCGTACCGCCATCCCAGGTCCCGGCAGCTGCGGCGGCATGTACACCGCCAACACCATGGCCTCCGCGATCGAGGCCTTGGGCTTGTCCTTACCGGGAAGCTCCGCGCAGGAGGCGGTCGGGGAGGACAAGCGCGCCGACTGTCGCCGTGCCGGGGAAGCGGTGGTGCGCATGGTGCGCGAGGGCTTGAAGCCGCGCGACATCCTCAGCCGCAGGGCGTTCGAAAACGCCATCACCGTGGTCATCGCGCTCGGCGGCTCGACGAATGCCGTGCTGCACCTGCTCGCCATCGCGCACGACGCCGGGGTGCGTCTCACGCTCGATGACTTCACCCGCGTCGGCCGGCGCGTGCCGGTGCTCGCGGACCTCAGGCCGAGTGGCCGTTACCTCATGTCGGAGCTGGTCGAGATCGGGGGCATCCAGCCACTCATGAGGATGCTGCTGGAGGCGGACCTGCTGCACGGGGACTGCCTGACGGTCACCGGCCGCACCCTGCGGGAGAATCTGGAAAACGTGCCGATGTATATGAGTGGACAGGAGATTGTGAGACCGCTCTCGGCGCCGCTCAAGAAGGACAGCCACCTGGTGATCCTGTACGGCAACCTGGCGCCCGAGGGCGCGGTGGCCAAGATCAGCGGGCGCGAGGGCGAGCGGTTCCGGGGCACGGCGCGCGTGTTTGAAGGCGAGGAGCGTGCCACCTCGGCAATCCTCGCCGGCCGGGTGCGTGCCGGCGACGTCGTCGTGATTCGTCAGGAGGGTCCGCGCGGCGGCCCGGGCATGCGCGAGATGCTCAGCCCGACGAGCGCCATTTTCGGCCGGGGCCTGGGCGCCGATGTCGCGTTGATTACCGACGGCCGGTTTTCCGGCGGCAGCCACGGCTTCGTGGTCGGACATATCGCGCCCGAGGCCGCGGTCGGCGGCCCGATCGGACTGGTGCGCTCCGGCGACGCCATCGTCATCGATGCGGTCAAGCGCGAGCTACGCATCGAGCTGTCGGCCGCCGAGCTGCGCCGGCGCCGCAAGGCCTGGAAGCCAGCGCGGCCGTATGCCACCGGCGGCGCGCTCGCCAAGTACGCGCAGCTTGTAAGCAGCGCCTCACGGGGTGCCGTCACTGTGCCAATACAGGCACGTCGGCGCGATTCTTGAGCCTGCGCCGGAGTTGTCAGGCCTAAAGACAGCGGTTACAGTTCGCGGCAGCATTCGTCGCTGCGCGCAAGCGAAGACCGTCCGGGGGGATTCTTATAATTCACGCGCCCGTCGGCCCGAATGCTGGAACGAGCGCGTGGTAAGTATGATGTCAAGGAGTCCGGCAGGCGCAGCTGCCACGGACGTGTGGTCCCGGTCCTTCGGGTAGAGGGCAACGAACAAGACTTTGGGCTGATGCTGCTCACCGCAGGACCAGGTGTGTTCAGACAAGTTCGCGATTTGTAACTCATGACAGCTTACGTACACGACTCCACGTTCTTCACGCGACGCACGATGGTGCTGTTCGCGATCATCGCGTTACACGTCTTCATCTTCTGGGCGCTCGCAACCGGACTGGCGCGCAAGGCGATCGAGGTGCTGGCGCCGCCGATCCAGACCGAGATCGTGCAGGAAGAGGTGAAGCAGAATCAGCCGCCACCGCCACCGCCGCCGCAGTTCGAGAAGCCGCCGGTGGAGGTGCCACCGCCGGATGTGACCATCGACATGCCAACCGAGGCGCCGGCCACCAACGCCATCACCGCGGTGGTGCAGAAGTCCAACCAGCCGGCGCCCCCGCCGCGGCCCGCCGGGCCGTCGAGCCCGCCGAAGCCGGGCAAGAACTTCCCCAACAGCGATGACTTCTATCCCGATGCGTCGCGGCGTCTGAACGAGGAAGGCATGGCCGTCGTGCACGCCTGCGTCGGGGCGAACGGCAAGGTGACCGAGGCTCCGACGCTTGCCAAGAGCTCCGGCAGCCCGCGCATCGACGGGGCCGCCGTCAAACTCGCGCAGGCCGGCTCCGGGCGCTACCAGCCGGCGCTGCAGGACGGCAAACCGGTCGACGCCTGCTTTGACTTCGGCATCCGCTTCAAACTGCGTCAGTAATTTTTTTAAAGGCCGCGCCGCGAGGAGCGGCACTTTCAGTTCCGAGGATAACTATGGAAAACACACCGACACCGCAAGCTACCACCACCGTCTCCAATCCCTATGGTCTTGAGGCCCTGTGGGCCGGCGGTGACATCATCGCGCGCGCCACGCTCATCATCCTGCTCATCATGTCGCTCGCCTCCTGGTACGTGATGCTCACCAAGCTGTGGGACCAGAGCAAGCTGAAGAAGTCCGCGCGCATCGCGGAAAAGCAGTTCTGGACCGCCCCGTCGGTCAAGGACGGCGTCGATCGCCTGAAGAAGGGCGATGACTTCCGCGGCATCGCCGAGGACGGCCTGCGGGCCTCGGCGCACCATGACGGCCGGCTCACCGACCGCATCGACATGAACGAGTGGATCACCATGTCGCTGCAGCGAGCAGTCGACCAGGTCAACAGCAAGCTCAACACCGGCCTCGGCCTGCTGGCCACGGTCGGCTCGACGGCGCCGTTCGTCGGCCTGTTCGGCACGGTGTGGGGCATCCTGAACGCGCTGGTCGGCATCGGCGTCGCCGGCCAGGCGAGCATCGACAAGGTGGCGGGACCTGTCGGCGAGGCGCTGATCATGACGGCCATCGGCCTGTTCGTGGCGGTGCCCGCGGTGATGGGCTACAACTGGCTGCTGGGTCGCAACAAGCTCCTGCAGGACGCGCTGCGGAACTTTGCCAGCGACCTGCATGCCTATCTGGTGAGCGGTGCGCGCGTGGACGTCGGTGGCGGTGCGCGGCCTGCGGCAGCCAAGGCGTCGGCGGTCAACAAGTAAAGTGTCGTGCCCGGTTGGGCGGCGGTGGGCGCTCGCGCCCCCGCCCGCCCGCGGCGGCGCGCAGCTCGAGGAGTAGCCGGCTATGGCAATGAGTGTGGGCAACCAGGAAGAGGGCGGCGCGATTGCCTCCATCAACACGACGCCGCTCGTCGACGTCATGCTGGTGCTGCTGATCATCTTCCTGATCACCATTCCCGTGATCAACAAGACCGTGAAGGTCGATCTGCCGAAGGCGGTCAACATCCCGACGCAAACCAAGCCCGAGAACATCACCATCGCGGTCGACAAGAACGGCACGATCTACTGGAACGACAAGCAGGTGCGCGACCGCAATGAGCTGCTCGGCCTGCTCGAGACGGCCGCGGTCAAGAAGCCGCAGCCGGAGGTCCACATCCGCGGCGACAAGGAGACGCGCTACGAGGCCATCGGACGGGTCATGTACGCCATCCAGCGCGGCGGGATCGTGAAGGTGGGCTTTCTCACCGAGCCGGACCACGGCGTGCGCGGCTATCGCTAGGAGCCCACGAACATGGCAATGAGTGTTGGTACGGGTGCAGGGCAGCCGATGTGCGACATCAACACGACGCCGCTCATCGACGTCATGCTGGTGCTGCTGGTCACGCTCATCGTGTCGCTGCCGATCATGACCCACGCGGTCAAGCTCGACATGCCCGACGTGAGCCATCCGCCGCCGCCGCCGCCGACCCCGCCCGAGGTCATCGACCTCGAGATCGACTTCGACGGCACGGTGGTGTGGAACGGCAGCGCGGTGACGGGCATGGATCAGCTGGAGGGCTACTTCCACTCCGAGCGTGACAAGGAGCCGCAGCCCGAGATCCACCTGCGGCCCGACCGGCGCGCCAAGTACGATGTCGTGGCCAAGGTGCTGGCCGCGGCGCAGCGCAACCACATGAAGAAGATCGGCTTCGTCAACGTGGCCGAGTTCTCCCAGTAACTTCCAGGCATGCGAAAGATGATCATGAAGCGGTTTGTCGGAGTGCTCGTGGTAACCGGGGCGGCGCTGCTGCTGCCGGGCGCGGCGGCGTATGCCGCAGACAAGGCCCAGCAGCCCAGTCCCAAGGTGGGCAAGCCCCTGCACGAGGCGCAGGAGGACATCAAGGCGAAGAAATATGCCGAGGCGCTCGGCAAGATCAAGGAAGCGCAGGGGGTGGACAAGAAGACACCCTACGACGAGCACGTGATCAACGACATGTTGGCCTTCGTGCTCATCAAGACCAACGACCTGCCCGGTGCCGCCAAGGCGATGGAGGCGGAGATCGACGACGGCATGACGCCCGCGGGCGAAGTGCCGCAGAAGATCAAGGCGCTGGCGGAGATCCACTACCAGCTCAAGAACTACGACAAGTCGATCGAGTTCGGCAACCGCGCCATCAAGGGCGGCTTCGCGGACGAGGGCATCAAGACCATCGTCGGTCAGTCCTACTACCTGAAGGGCGACTTCAAGGCGACGCAGAAGTACGAGGACAACCTGGTCGACCAGGAGGTCAAGGCGGGCGAGACGCCCAAGAACGAGCAGCTGATGCTGCTGTACAGCGCCTGCCAGAAGGCCAACGACGACGCCTGCACGGAGAAGGCGCTCGAGAAGATGGTCACCTACTACCCCAAGCCGGAGAGCTGGGCGCAGCTGCTGTTCAACGTACGCCGCCAGGTCTCGGGGAACGAGGCCAACCTGATGGAGACCTACCGCCTGATGTTCGATACCGACGTGCTCAAGGACCCGGGCGACTACAGCGAGATGGCGGGGCTGTGCCTGGATGGCGGCTCCCCGGGTGAGGCGCAGAAGGTCCTGCAGCGCGGCCTCGATCGCAACGCATTCAACGACCAGCGCACCAAGGATCGCGCCCAGCGCATGCTGGAGGCCGCGAAGAAACGCGCCGCGTCCGACCAGGGCGCACTCGCCAAGCTCGAGCAGGAGGCGAACGGGGCCGCCACCGGCGACAAGAACGCCGCCGTCGGCCGCGCCTACCTCGGCTACGAGCAGTACGACAAGGCCATCGACCAGCTGCAGAAGGCGCTCTCCAAGGGCGTCAGCAAGGACGAGCCGCGGGACCGCCTGCTGCTCGGCGTGGCGCAGCTCAAGGGCGGCCACAAGGACGACGCGATCAAGACCTTCAAATCGGTGAAGGGCGATCCGGCCCTCGAGCGCCTCGCGGGCCTGTGGGTGCTGCACTCGAAGTCGGCTTAGGCGCGCACGACAAGGAGTCTGACATGACGATCAAGGCAGGCGAGCGCATGCCCGCGGGCACGCTCAAGCGGATGACCAAGGACGGCCCCAAGGACGTCACCACCGACGAGCTGTTCAAGGGCAAGACCGTGGTGCTGTTCTCGGTGCCGGGGGCCTTCACGCCCACCTGCGATGCCAAGCACCTGCCGGGCTTCGTGCAGCTCGCCGACCAGATCCACGCCAAGGGCGTCGATACCATCGCCTGCATGGCGGTCAACGACGTGTTCGTCATGAACGCCTGGGGCAAGGCCTCGGGCGTGGGCGACAAGATCGTGATGCTGGCCGACGGCAACGGCGAGTACGCCAAGGCGCTCGGCCTGGAGCTCGACGGCAAGAAGGTCGGCATGGGCACCCGCGGCCAGCGCTTCGCCATCGTCGTCAAGGACGGCGTCGCGAAGACGGTCGAGGTCGAGGAGCCCGGACAGTTCAAGGTGTCCGCGGCCGAGTACGTCCTCGGGCGGCTCTAGCCGAGCAGCTTCTCGATCTCGGGGACGATCTGGAACAGGTCCCCGACCAGCCCGATATCGGCCACCTCGAAGATCGGCGCCTCGCCATCCTTGTTGATGGCGACGATGGTGCGCGCGTCCTTGATGCCGGTCAGGTGCTGGATCGCCCCGGAGATGCCGATGGCCACGTACAGCTCCGGCGCGATGATCTTGCCGGTCTGGCCCACCTGCATCTCGTTCGGCGCGTAGCCGGCGTCCACCGCGGCGCGTGAGGCGCCGACCGCCGCCCCGAGCTTGTCGGCGAGGCTATAGAGGATCTTGAACCCCTCGGCGCTGCCGAGCGCACGCCCGCCGGACACCACGCGCGCGGCGGTCTGCAGGTCGGGGCGGTCGGTCTTGGCCGCCGACACCGACACGAAGCGCGTGTGGGTGGGCAGCGGCACGTCGACCGCGGCTTTCTCGATGGCGGCGCTGCCCCCGCCGCCGGCCGCCTCGAACGAGGCGGTGCGCACCGTGCCCACCACCTTGCCGTCGCCGCTCGCCTCCACGGTGAGAATGGCGTTGCCGGCGTAGATGGGACGCTTGAAGCGCGTGGCGCTCTCGATGGCCATGATGTCGCTCACCTGCGGCGCGCCCAGCAGGCCGGCGACGCGCGCCATCAGGTCCTTGCCGAAGGTGGTGGAGGGCCCGAGCACGTGGCTGTAGGGCGCGGCGACCGCGACCACCTGCGGGGCGAGCACCGCGGCCAGCGCGTGCGCGTTGGCCGGATTGTCGATGGCGATGACGCGCGTCACGCCGCCGAGCTGCGCCGCCTCGGCGGCGACCGCGGCCGAGTCCGCCGCGCACACCACGATGGCGATCTGCGCGCCGGCGAGCGCGCGCGCGCAGCTGACGCAGCGTGCGGTGCTGGGGTTGAGCTTGCGGCCGTCGTGCTCGGCGACGATGAGGACCTTGGCGCTCACAGGATGCCTTTCTTCTTCAGGGCGTCGACCAGCTCGGCGGCGTCCCTGACGCGCACCCCCTTCTGGCGCTGCGGCGGGGGTGCATAGTGCACCAGCCTCAGCTGCTGGCGCGGCTCGACGCCGAGCGCGGCGAGGGTGAGCGTCTCGAGCGGCTTCTTCTTGGCCTTCATGATGTCGGGGAGCTTGACGTAGCGCGGCTCGTTGAGGCGCAGGTCGGTGGTGATGACCGCCGGCAGGTCGATCTCGAGCGTCTCCAGTCCCGCGTCCACCTCGCGCGTGACGCGCGCGGTGCCCTCGGCGAGCTCGAGCTTGGAGGCATAGGTGGCCTGCGGCCGGTTCCACAGCGCCGCGAGCACCTGGCCGGTCTGGCCGTTGTCGTCGTCGATGGCCTGCTTGCCGAGGATCACGAGCAGCGGCTGCTCCTTCTCGACGAGCTTCAGCAGCGCACGCGCCGCGGTCAGCGGCTCGATGACGCCGTCGGCCTGCACGTGCAGGGCGCGGTCCGCGCCCATGGCGAGCGCGGTGCGCAGCTGCTGCTGGGTGTCGGCGGGGCCCACGGTGGCCACCACCACCTCCTCGGCGCCGCCGCGCTCCTTGATGCGCAGCGCCTCCTCGAGCGCGATCTCGTCGAAGGGGTTGATGCTCATCTTGACCCCGTCGGTGATCACGCCGCTGCCGTCGGGCTTGACCCGGATGCGCACGTTGTAGTCCACGACGCGCTTGATGCCGACCAGGATGCGCTTCATGCCGCTGCGAGCTCTCTAAGCGATGGCCCGGGCTGCCGGGCGGAACGGGAAGTATAGCCGCGGCGCACGCACGGTGTTGACGGGACGTGCCGCGGCGTTGACGGATTGCGCACCGCCTCCCTAAAGTCGCGCATGCTACAGCTCGCGCTCCGTCGCATCGCGGGTCTCCTCGTCACGCTCCTCGCCATCGTCACCCTGTCGTTTCTCATCGTGCGACTGGCGCCGGGCGGCCCCTTCGACCAGGAGCAGGCGCTCGCCGCGCCGGTGCGCGCCAACCTCGAGCGCCTCTACGGCCTCGACCGCCCGCTGCCGCTGCAGTACCTGAGTTATGTCCGGGGCCTGGTGCGCGGGGATTTCGGGCCCTCGCTGCGGCAGCGCGACTTCACGGTGCGCGAGCTCATCGGCCAGGGACTGCCGGTGAGCGTCACGCTCGGGCTCGCCGCGCTCGTGGTGGCGCTCGTCCTCGGCATCCCGGCCGGGATCGTCGCGGCGCGCCGCCGCGGCCGCGGCGCCGACCTCGGCATCGGCGCCGCCGCCGCACTCGCCATCGCGCTGCCGAGCTTCGTCAGCGGGCCGCTGCTGGTGCTCATCTTCGCGCTGCACCTGCACTGGCTGCCGGCGGGCGGCTGGCAGGCCGACGCGCCGCGCTTCCTGGTGCTGCCGGTGCTGACTCTCGCGCTGCCGGTGGCCGCGTCGCTGGCGCGGCTGATGCGCGCGAGCCTGCTGGAGGTGCTGGCCGCGCCGTACGTGCGCAGCGCGCGCGCGCGCGGCCTGGGCGAGGCGCGCGTGCTGTGGCGTCACGCGCTGCGCCCGGCCCTGCTGCCGGTGGTGAGCTACCTGGGTCCCGCGGTGGCGTTCGTCGTGACCGGGTCGCTGGTGGTGGAGAGCGTGTTCGGGCTGCCCGGGACGGGGCGCTTCATGGTGCAGGGGGCGATCGACCGCGACTACCCGCTCGTCATGGGCATGATCGTCGTGTACGGCGCGCTGACGCTGGTGTGCAACCTGGCGGCCGACCTCGCCTACGGCTGGCTCGATCCGGGCGTGCGGCATGAATGAGGCGGCCGCGCCGCGCGCGCCCGGGCTGTGGCTGGACGCCGCGCGGCGCCTGCAGTCCAACCGCCTCGCGCTCGGCGCGCTCGCGCTGCTCGCCGGCATCGCGCTGCTGTCGCTCGCCGGCCCGCTCGCCAGCCCCTGGGCCTTCGACAGTCTCGACTGGCGCCACCTGGCGCAGCCGCCCGGCACCACCGCCGCGCACTGGTTCGGCACCGACCGGCTGGGACGCGACCTGTACGTGCGCACGCTCTACGGGCTGCGCCTGTCTTTGGTCCTCAGCCTGCTGGCGAGCGCGGTGAGCCTCGCGATCGGGCTCGCCTGGGGCGCGGTCGCCGGCTACGCCGGCGGTCGCACCGACGGCTGGATGATGCGCGTGGTGGACGTGCTGTATTCGCTCCCGTACCTGTTCATCGTCATCATCCTGACGACCCTGTTTGCGCGCGGCAGCCTGCCGGTGCTGCTCGTGGCACTGGGCGCGGTGGGCTGGCTCACCACCGCGCGCATCGTGCGCGGCCAGACCCTGGCCCTGAAGCGGCGCGAGTTCATCGAGGCGGCCCGCGCGCTTGGGGTGCCCCCGCTGTCGATCCTCACGCGCCACGTGGTGCCGAACGTGCTCGGGCCGGTGCTGGTGTACGCCACCCTCATCGTGCCGCAGATGATCCTGTTCGAGAGTTTCCTGAGCTTCCTGGGCCTGGGCGTGCAGGAGCCGCAGGCGAGCCTCGGCAACCTCATCTACGTCGGCGCGCAGGAAATGGAGTCCGCGCCGTGGATGCTGCTGGCACCGGCGCTGTTGCTGATCCTGCTGCTGCTGAGCCTCAACCTGCTCGGCGACGGCCTGCGCGACGCCTTCGATCCGCGCGAGCGCTGACATGGCCGAACCGGTGCTCGCGCTGTCGGGACTGTCGGTGTCGTTCGCGACGCCGGCCGGCGCGGTCACGGCCGCCGCCGGCGTGGCGCTGTCGGTGGCGCGCGGCGAGTGCCTGGGCGTGGTGGGCGAATCGGGGGCGGGCAAGAGCCAGGTGTTCCTGGCCATCGTCGGGCTGCTCGCGGCCAACGGTCGCGCCACCGGCAGTGCGCGCTTCGGCGGCCGCGAGCTGATCGGGCTGCCGGCCGCCGAGCTCGACCAGGTGCGCGGCGCCGGCATCGGCATGGTGTTCCAGGACCCCATGACCGCGCTGACCCCGCACCTGCCGGTCGGCGACCAGATCGCGGAGGTGCTCGTGCACCACCGCGGCTGCTCCTGGGCGCGGGCGCGGGCGCGGGCGCTCGAGCTGCTGACCCGCGTGCACGTGACCGACCCCGAGCGGCGCCTGCGCCAGTACCCGTACGAGCTCTCCGGCGGCATGCGCCAGCGCGTCATGATCGCGATCGCGCTCAGCAGCGAGCCGCAGCTGCTGATCGCGGACGAGCCGACCACCTCGCTCGACGTCACCATCCAGGCGCAGATCCTCGCGCTGATGGCGGAGTTGAAGCGCGAGCGGGGCATGGCGCTGGTGCTCATCACGCACGACCTCGGGGCGGTGGCAGGCCTCGCCGACCGTGTCGCGGTGATGCGCGCCGGGCGCGTGATCGAGACCGGCACGGTGCGCCACGTGCTGAAGGCCGCGCGCGACCCGTACACGCGGGCGCTGGTGCAGGAGGCGACGCGCGCGGCGCACCCGGAAGCCGCGGCCGAGGCCGAGGCGGGCGGCGCCGC
>JANWKR010000131.1 GCA_025451275.1 Steroidobacteraceae bacterium | reverse complement strand
CTGTCGATGAGGCGCGCGGCGTGATCGCCCGGCGGGTTGGTGAACACCGAGCCGCAGCTCCACTCGCCGATCGGCTGCGAGGCCTTGCGCCGTGCCAGCAGCAGTCGCACCTCGCCCTCGTGCGCGCCGGGGCGCTGCTCGAAGCTGAGGCGCGCGCCGAGGAACCACTCCGCGGCGGCCGGTGCGACCACCTCGCGGTAGCCGATGCGGTACTCGCCGGCCGCGCGCTGGTGCAGGCGGCCGCTGCGATCGATGGTCTCGACGCCGAGCACGTGGCGCCAGGTCTCGCCGCCGAAGGCGCCGGCATTCATGGCCAGCGCGCCGCCGAGGGTGCCGGGGATGCCGGCGAAGAACTCCGCAGGCCCCAGGCCCCACTTGATGCAGGAGCGCGCGATGCGCGCGCAGGCGACCCCGGCCTCGGCCCGCACCGTGGTCTCATCGAGACGCTCGAGCGCATCGAGCGTGCCGTGGGTCGAGATGACCACGCCCGGGATGCCGCCATCGCGCACCAGGAGGTTGCTGCCGAGGCCGATGAACTGCACCGGCACGCCGGGCGGCAGCGCCTGCAGGAACGCGGCCAGCTCGCCGCGGTCGCGCGGATTGAAGAACACCTCCGCCGGTCCCCCCACGTGCCAGGAGGTGTGGCGGCTGAGGGGCTCGTTGCGGCGCACGCGCGCGTCGAACTCGTGGCTGAGCGCGACGTTCATGGCACGCCTCCCGGCGGCAGCAGCGCCGCCAGCGCCTTGGGCAGGGCGTGGGCGACGGCGCTGATGTTGCCCGCCCCCATGCACACGATGACATCCCCGCCCTGGATCACGTCCTTGAGCACCGTCGCCAGCTCCTCGACCCGCTCCACGAACAGCGGCTCGAGCTGGCCGCGGCTGCGCACGGCGCGGCAGATGGCGCGGCCGTCGGCGCCCGGGATCGGCGCTTCGCCGGCCGCGTACACTTCGGTCACGGCGAGCACGTCCGCCGCCGACAGCGCCTTGCCGAAGTCGTCGATGAGGTCGTGGGTGCGGCTGTAGCGGTGCGGCTGGAACGCGAGCAGCACGCGCCGCCCGCTGTAGCCCTGGCGTATGGCCTGCAGGGTCGCGGCGATCTCGGTCGGGTGGTGGCCGTAGTCATCGACCACGGTCACGGCGCCGACCGCGGTCACGACGTCGGCGATGTGCTGCAGGCGGCGGTCGACGCCCTGGAAGGTGGCGAGACCGCGCTGGATGGCCGCATCCTCGATGCCGAGCTCGGTGGCGACCGCGATCGCCGCCAGCGCGTTCCTGACGTTGTGCAGGCCCGGCAGGTTGACCGTCACGGCCAGCGCCGCCGCGCCGCGCCGCTCGACGTCGAAGCGCGTCTGCAGTCCCAGCGCGCGGATGTTGCCGGCGCGCACGTCGGCGCCGGCCTCGAGGCCGTAGGACAGGATCGGGCGGCCCACCTCCTCGATGATGCTCTGCACGTGCGCGTCGTCCGCGCACAGCACCGCGAGCCCGTAGAACGGCAGGTTGTGCAGGAAGTCGAGGAAGCTCTGCTTCAGGAGGCCGAAGTCGCCACCGTGGGCGCCGAGATGGTCATTGTCGATGTTGGTGACGATGGCGATCAGCGGCTGCAGGTGCATGAACGAGGCATCGCTCTCGTCCGCCTCGGCCACGAGGTAGCGCCCCGCGCCGAGGCGCGCGTTGCTGGCGGCGCTCTTGAGGCGCCCGCCGATCACGTAGGTCGGGTCCTCGCCGCCCTCGGACAGGAGGCTGGCGATGAGGCTCGTGGTGGTGGTCTTGCCGTGCGTGCCCGCGACCGCGATCGAGTAGCGGAAGCGCATGAGCTCGGCGAGCATCTCCGCCCGCGGCACCACCGGCACGCGCGCGGCGAGCGCCGCCTGCACCTCCGGGTTCTCGCGCGACACCGCTCCCGAGGCGACCACCACGTCGGCGCCGGCGACGTGGGCGGCGGCATGACCGATCATGATGCGGGCGCCGAGGCCAGTCAGCCACTCCGTCACCGGGCTCGAGCGCAGGTCGGTGCCCTGCACCTTGTAGCCGAGATTGATGAGCACGGCGGCGATGCCCGACATGCCGCTGCCGCCGATGCCGACGAAGTGGATGGTGTTGATGCGGCGCATGCGGTCGCGCCGGTCCGGTGCGGCGCGGCGCTCGCGGCGCGGCGGCTCGGGCGCCGGCAGGCGCTTGCCGTTCATGCGGCCCTCCGCGCCAGTTCCAGGCACGAGGCGGCGAGCTCGTCGGCGGCGTGCGGCCGCGCCAGGAGGCGAGCGCGCTCGGCCATGGCCAGCAGCTTGCCGCGCCCGGCGCACAGGCGCTGCAGCTCGGCGGCGAGGCGCTCGGCGGTGAGCTCGCGGTCGGCGATCAGCACCGCCGCGCCCTCGTGCACCAGGTACTGGGCGTTGTAGGCCTGGTGGTCGTCGACCGCGTTCGGGTAGGGCACCAGGATCGCGGCCACCCCGACCGCGGCCAGCTCCGACACGGTGAGCGCGCCGGCGCGGCAGATGACCAGGTCCGCCCAGCCGTACGCCTCGCTCATGTCCTCGATGAAGGGGCGCACGTCGGCGCGCACCCCGGCCTGGGCGTAGCTGGCGCGCCCGGCCTCCAGCCAGCGCTCGCCGGCCTGGTGGCGCACGTCGAACGGCACGGCGCTGCCGAGGCGCTTGAGCGCGTAGGGCACGACCGCGTTGAGGCGCGTCGCACCCTGGCTGCCGCCGATGACGAGGATGCGCACCGGCCCTGAGCGGCTGCCGAAGCGTGCCGCCGGCGGCGGCACGGCGCTGATGTCGGCGCGCACCGGGTTGCCGATGGCGCGCGCGTGCGCGGCGCTGCCGAAGCTGCCGGGAAAGGCCTCGAGCACCACGCGCGCCAGGTGCGCCAGGCAGCGGTTGGTGAACCCGGCGATGGCGTTCTGCTCGTGGATGAGGAGCGGCCGGCGCGTCAGCCAGGCGGCCACGCCGCCCGGGCCGGTGACGAAGCCGCCGAGCCCCACCACCACGACCGGGTGATGGCGCCACATGACGCGCAGCGCCTGCACCAGCGCCAGCCCCAGACGGAACGGCGCCGCCACCCAGGTGAGCGCGCCCTTGCCGCGCAGGCCGCCGACCGACAGTTTCTCGATCGGGATGCCCTCGGCCGGGATGACGCGTGACTCGAGCCCGCGCGCGGTGCCGAGCCAGATGACCTCCTGCGACTGCGCGCGCAGCAGGCGTGCCAGCGCGAGCGCGGGAAACACGTGCCCGCCGGTGCCGCCGGCCATGATGAGGAACTTCACGTTGCGCCCCGCACGGTGGCCGAGCCGCGCTGCTTGGCCATCGCCTCGTGGTAGACGCGCAGCAGCAGCCCCACCCAGGCGAGCGCCACGATGAGGCTCGAGCGGCCGTAGCTCATGAGCGGCAGCGTCAGCCCCTTGGTGGGGAGCACCCCCATGTTGACGCCGATGTTGATGAAGGCCTGGATGCCCACCCACAGCCCGAAGCCCGCCGCCAGGCACGCCGCGAACTTGAGGCCGGCGTCGGAGGCCAGGCGCGCGATGCGGAACGAGCGCCACGCGAGCGCCAGGAACAGGGCGAGCGTCAGCACCACGCCGGCGAGCCCGAGCTCCTCGGCCAGCACCGCGAACAGGAAATCGGTGTGCGCCTCGGGCAGGTAGAACAGTTTCTGCACCGAGTCGCCCAGCCCCACCCCGAACCACTGCCCGCGGCCGATCGCGATCAGCGACTGCGTAAGCTGGAAGCCCGAGTTGTAGGGGTCCGCCCAGGGATCGAGGAAAGTCGTGAGGCGCCGCAGGCGGTAGCTGGAGCTCACCGCCAGCACCGCAAAGCCCGCCGCCGCGCACGCGGTCATGGCGAGCACGTAGCGCAGTCGTGCGCCGGCGAGGAACAGGAGGCCAAAGCCGGTGGCGAACAGCACCGTGGCGGCGCCGAAGTCCGGCTCGACGAGCAGCAGCAGGCTCACGGCGAACAGCAGGCCGAGCGGCTTCAGCAGCCCGAGGAACGACTCGCGCAGCTCGGCCTCGCGCCGCACCGCGTAGCTGGCGATGTAGATCAGCACGAGCACGCGCGCGAGCTCGGATACCTGGAAGTTGGCCCCGGCGAGGCGCAGCCAGCGGCGGCTGCCGTTCACCGAGTGGCCGAGCCCGGGGATGAGCACCACGACCAGGAGCGCGATGGCGAGCGCCAGCAGCGGCACCGAGGCGCGCTCCAGGAGGTCGGTGCGCACCGTGAACAGCAGCGCCGCACAGCCGACGCCGATCAGTGTCAGCAAGAGCTGCCGCGTCAGGTAGTAGAACGGCTGCCCGGTCTCCTCCCCGGCGATCGACACCGAGGCCGAGGTGACCATCACCAGGCCGAGCAGCACGATGCCGAGGACAATCGCGATGGTGACCGCGTCGAGGTGCACCCCGCCGCCGCGCGAGCCGGAGCGTGCAAAGCCCATGAGTGATGCCGGGCTGCTCATGCGGCCAGCTCCCGCACGGCCTGCGCGAACACCTGGCCGCGGTGCGCGTAGTCCTTGAACATGTCAAAGCTCGCGCACGCCGGCGACAGCAGCACCGTGTCGCCGGGGCGCGCGGCCGCGGCGGCCGCGGCTACCGCCCCGGGCAGCGTCGCGGCGCGCGCCACGCTGCACACGCCGGCCAGCGCGCGCTCGATCAGCGGCGCGTCGCGGCCGATGAGCACCACCTGGCGCACCTTGCCGCGGAAGGCCTCCGCCAGCGGGCGGAAGTCCTGGTTCTTGCCCTCCCCGCCCAGGATCACGACCAGCGGCCCGTCCATGCCGGCGACCGCCGCCAGCGTCGCGCCGACGTTGGTGCCCTTGGAGTCGTCCACGTAACTGACGCCGGCGATGTCGGCGATCCACTGCGAGCGGTGCGCAAGTCCGGTGAAGCTCCTGAGCTCCTCGAGCATTGCCGCCAGCGGCAGCTCCAGCGCCTCGCCGAGCGCCAGCGCGGCGAGCGCATTGGCGGCGTTGTGCAGGCCCTTGATCCGCATGGCGGCGAGCGTCAGCAGCGGCTGGTCGCGGCGCGTCAGCCACCATTGCCCGTCGAGCCGCGCGACGGCGTAGTCCGCGCCGATGGCGGCCCGCAGCGAGAAGCTCAGGGTGCGCGCGGCGGCGCGCGGCATGGCGACCACCAGCGGGTCATCGAGGTTGATCACCGCCAGGTCGCAGCGCGCGAAGATGCGCGCCTTGGCGGCCGCG
>JANWKR010000130.1 GCA_025451275.1 Steroidobacteraceae bacterium | reverse complement strand
GTGCCGAACTTCGCACCCGAGATCTTCCGGCGCGCGGTGCTCAAGGACCCGCTGAAGATGAAGGCGCTGCAGAAGGGCCTGCTGCAGCTGTGCGAGGAGGGCGCGACCCAGCTGTTCCGCCCGCTGCGCAACAACGACCTGATCCTGGGGGCGGTTGGGCAGTTGCAGTTCGAGGTGGTCGCGTTCCGGCTGCAGGACGAGTACGGCGTGCAGTGCGTGTTCGATGCGGTCACGGTCTACACCGCGCGCTGGGTCGACAGCGCCGATGCGCGCAAGCTCGAGGAGTTCAAGGCGCGCGCCCACGACCAGCTCGCGGTCGATCACGCCGGGGCCCTGGTGTACCTCGCCCCCTCGCGCGTCAACCTCGAGCTGACGCTCGAGCGCTGGCCCGACATCGTGTTCCACGAGACGCGCGAGCACGCCGCCTAGGACCCCCTGAAGCGGGATGGCGCGGCCGGGCGATTTGTGCGACATACGGTCCCATGAACGACTTCACCGCGGCCCCGGCCCTGGCGCAGCGCGAGATCCTCATCAACCGCCTGTACGAGGCCGCCGAGCTCGAGCACAACCTCATGTGCACCTACCTGTATGCCGCCTTCAGCCTGAAGGACGGCGAGCGGGAGGGCCTGAATGCCGCCGAGGCGGCGGCGGTGCGCCGCTGGCGCGGCGTGCTGCTCAATGTCGCGATCGAGGAGATGGGGCACCTGCTGGCGGTGTGGAACATCACCGCGGCGCTCGGCGGCAGCCCGCGCATCGGCCGCCCCAATTTCCCGCGCGATCCGGGCTACCTGCCCGCCAGCCTCACCGTGAAGCTCGCGCCGTTCGGCGCCGCCACGCTGCAGCACTTCGTGTTCCTCGAGCGCCCGCACGGCTCGGACGAGCCGGAGGGCACGGGGTTTGCCTGCGAGCGGCCCTACGTGCGCGGCACCGATCGGCCGCACCTGACGCCCATGGCGCGCGATTACGACACGGTGGGCGATTTCTACGCGCACCTCGGCGCCGGGCTGCGCGCCTTCGTCGAGCGTAACGGCGAGGCGGCCGCCTTCGGCGGCGCGGCGGCGCTGCAGCTGTCGGCCGCGGAGGTCAACCTGCCCGGGGTGCAGCCGGTCATCTGCCTGAAGACCGCACTCGCGGCCTTCGCCTCCATCATCGAGCAGGGCGAGGGGGCGCCGCGCGACTCGGCGAGCTCGCACTACCAGAAGTTCCTCGGCGTGCGCGCCGAGCTGCAGCAGCTGCTCGGACGCAATCCGGACTTCGCGCCCGCGTGGCCGGCGGCCACCAACCCGGTCCTGCGCCGGCCGCCGCGGCCCGAGGGGCGGGTGTGGATCGAGGATGCGGCGGCCTTCGCCACCGTCGATCTCGCCAACGCCTGCTACGCGTTGATGCTGCGGCTGCTCGCGTACGCGTACGTGCTGCGTGCGCCGGCGGCCGAGAAGTCCCTGACGGTGGACCTGGCGATCGGGCTGATGCAGGCGCTGGTGCCGCTCGCCGAGCGCGCCGCGCGGCTGCCGGCCGGGCCGTCGAATCCGCAGTGCCACGCGGGAGTCTCGTTCATCGCGCCGCGCGACACCGCGGCGCTGGTGCCCGGGGCGGCGGCACGGCGCCTGTTCATCGAGCGCTTCGCGCAGCTCGCCCAAGCCGGTGCGGCGCTGCGCGCCTCCGGCGAGGCGCGCGCCGTGGCCGCGGCCGAGGCACTGGCGCATCTGGCGGCGCGTGCCGCGCGCGGCTACGAGTCCGCCGCCGCCGCAGCGCCCGCCGCGGCGGCGGCCGCCCGCGCTGCCGCGCCGCCGGCGGAGGCCCCGGCAGCCGCGGTGGCGGACGGCGTGGAGACGGTGCGCGGACAGAACATCGAGCTGCAGTTCGAGGCGCAGCGCTGCATCCATTCGCGCTTCTGCGTCACCTGGGCGCCGCGGGTGTTCCTCGCCAACACGCAGGGGCCCTGGATCCACCCCGACGCCATGCCGGTCGAGCAGCTGGCGGAAGTTGCGCACGCCTGCCCGTCGGGTGCGATCCGCTACCGGCGGCTCGACGGCGGCCCCGCCGAGCCGGTGCCGCCGGTGAACCTCGCCGCGGTGCGCGAGGCCGGGCCCTACGCCTTCCGCGGCCGCCTCGAGATCGACGGCGTGCCGGCCGGCTACCGCGCGACCCTGTGCCGCTGCGGCGCCTCCAAGCACAAGCCCTATTGCGACGGCTCGCACCACGAGGTCGGCTTCAGCGCCACGGGCGAGCCGCCCGCGGGCCGCACCGACGCGCTGCCGGTGCGCGACGGCACGCTCGCCATCGAGCCACAGCCGGACGGTCCGCTGCGGGTGCGCGGTAATCTCGAGCTCACGAGCGGCACCGGGCGGGTGGTGGCGCGCGTCACGGCGGCGCACCTGTGCCGCTGCGGCGGCAGTGCCAACAAGCCGTTCTGCGACGGCACGCACGCGAAGATCGGGTTCCGCTCCTCCTGAATCAGGGCAGCGCCAGTTGCGCCACCGCGCGGCGGAACTCGGCGACGGCGCGCGCCTGGCCCGCGCCCTGCGGCGGCCCGTAGCGCAGCTGCGCGTAGCGCTCGAGCAGCGCGCGCACCGCGGGTGCGAGCTCCGGCCGGTGTGCGGCGACCACGGCCGCGAGGCTGAGCGGCCCCTGGTGCGGGGCGCGCGGCGGCGCGATGCGCGCGAGCTTGCGGCACAGCCGCGCGTAGGCGCGCGCCAGCGCGTCGGGGCGTGCGGCGCGGCCGCCGCGCCCGACGTGCCAGGTGATGAGCGCCAGCCAGCCGAGCAGCGCCAGCATGAAGGCCCAGCCGAGCTGACGTGCGTCGGGCGTGCGGATGCCGAGCCGCGCGAGCAGGTCGAGCTGCGCGCCGTAGTCGAACTGCAGCACGCGCTCGCTCCACCAGTCGTTGGCCGCGTCCCAGCGCTGCAGCAGGTAGGCGAGCCACGGCGAGCTGCGGATCATCCGCTCGCTCACCGACAGGCCCTGCGGCAGCAGGTCGAGGATGCCGCGCCGCAGCCGCTCCGGTGCCACCACCGCGGTCGGGTCGACGCGGGTCCAGCCGCGTCCCTCGAGCCAAACTTCCGCCCAGGCATGCGCGTCCGACTGGCGCACCACGAAGAAGCGCGCCACCGGGTTCCACTCCCCGCCCAGGTAGCCCGTGACCACGCGCGCCGGGATGCCGGCGGCGCGCATCAGGACGACGAACGCCGAGGCGTAGTGGCCGCAGAAACCCTCGCGGGTGCGGAACAGGAAATCGTCGACGGCGTCCGCACCGAGCGGCGGCGGCTCGAGCGAGTAGACGAAGCCGCCGCCGCGCAGGTACTCGAGCGCGGCCTGCACCAGCTGCGCATCCGAGGCCGTGCGCCCGCGGAGCGAGGCGGCCAGCTGCGCCGTGCGCGGATTGCTGCCGGACGGCAGCGCGGTGTCCTCGCGGCGCGCCCCCGCGGCCAGCGGCGCCGCCGCGGCGGTATGGGTGTAGGACACCGCCTCGAAGGCGAGGCCCTGCGCGACCGGTTCGCTGCCGAGCAGCTCGTAGTCGTAAGTGAGCTGCGCGTGGAGGTCGGGCGAGTGCGCCGGCGTATCGAGCGCCAGCCACCAGTGCTGGCGACTCGGTTCCAGCCACACGTGGTAGCGGTACGCCGTGCCGAGGAAGTGCAGCGCCTGGCGCGGCCGGTAGGCATCCGGCGCCCGCCGCCAGGTGTGGCCGTCGAACTCGTGCAACACCGGTCCGCGCCAGTAGCGCTCCTGCGGCGGCGGCACCTCGGCGGCGAACCGCACCCTGAAGGCGGTGTCGTAGCTGGTCACCAGGCTGAGGATGCTGCCCGGCGACATGGAGTCGGCCAGCCCGGTCACCGCCTGCTGATCGCGCGGGATCGCCCAGAACGAGCCCGGCAGGCGCGGAAAGAACACGAACAGCAGCGCCGCGAGGGGGGCGGCGAGCAGCAGCGCCCGTCCGGCGAGCGCCAGCGCGGCGCGCGGCGCCAGGCCCTGGGCGCCGATCACCGCCAGCGCCGCGCAGCACACCCAGGCCTCGAGCGCGTACAGCGGCACGCGCAGGAGGTCCTGACGGTCGAGGCAGGCGGCGAGCAGCAGGAACAGCCCGGTACCGACCAGCACGAAGTAGTCGCGCCGCGTGCGCGTCTCCAGCAGCTTCAGCCCCGCCATCAGGATCAGCAGCGTGGTGCCGGCGGCAAGCCCGTTGAGGGTGCGGAAGCGCGCCAGCACCAGCACCACGAGAGCGAGGGCCAGCAGTGCGCGCAGCGCCAGGGCGGGCGCCCAGCGGCCGCGCCGCGCGCTGGCCACGCGCCACAGCAGCAGCCCGAGAGCCAGCAGTGCCGCCCAGGCCGGTACGCGGTCGGCGTGCAGCAGCAGGCCGCCGCCGAGCGCTGCGCAGGCCCACAACAGCGGCCGCGGCGAGCCGCGCCCGGCGTCTGCCCCTGCGGCGGTGTCCGGCACGCTCACCCCCCGGGCCCGAGTCCGAAGGCGGCCAGCGCCGCAAGGCAGTGGTGGCGGTGCTCGGGGCCGCGGTCGGGCTCGAGCCGCAGGCCGGGCAGGACCAGGCCGTAGCGCTCGCCCCGTGCCTCCGCGTCCACGACCCAGCGCGCCAGCTGGCACAGCCGCGCCTCGGTGTCGGCGAGCCGCACGGCGGCGAAATCAAACAGGCGCAGCTCGGCCGCGCCCAGGGAGTATTCCTTCACCAGCAGCGGGGCCTCGCGCGCGTACGCTTTCCAGTCGACCGCGCGCGGTGAGTCGCCGTCGCGGAACGGGCGCAGCCCGGACCATTCGTCGGGACCGGCGGCCGGGCGCGCCTGGCGGCCGGACTGCAGCTCGCCGTACACCGGCATGGGCAGGCGGCCGAGCGGGCGCGGGTACACCCACACCTCGAGTGGGGCGTGCACCCAGGTCCAGACGCGGAACAGCCCGAAGGGATGGGCGGTCGAGAGTCGCACGCGCGCGATGCGCAGGCGGCCGCGCCGCGCGGCCGGCAGCGGCACGTCGAGACAGGCGCGCGCACCCGCGCCTGCATCCGCCGCCACGCGCGGTGAGCCCTCGACGGCTGCCTCGAGGCCGAGGCGCGCCGTGCCGGCCGGGTCGCCGAGCCAAACGCGCAGCACCCCGGGGCTGCCGGCGAACAGCGGCGCGGCGGAGAGCGACTGCACCTGCACGCCGAGCAGGTTGCGGTGGCACAGCTGCATGACCACCAGCGCGAACGCGGCCAACAGGAAGGTGAGGAACAGGGCGAGGCTGTTGGCGTAGTTGAGACCCGCGACCAGCATCAGCATCAGCAGCACGCCGAAGGCGGCGCCGGCGCGCGTCGGCAGGATGTAGAGTCGCCGGCGCTCGAGCACCACCGGCAGGCGGTCGTCGCCCTGGCGGCGGTGCACCCAGCGCGCCAGGCGCGTGTTGAGGCGGGCGTTGAGGGATGCGAGCGTGCTCAGAGCGGCACCGGCACCGCGCGCACGATCTCGGCGGCGAAGTCCGCCGGCGCGCCCGGCGCCGGATCGCGCGCCTCGAGCCGGTGCGCGACCACGGCCCCGAGCACCGCCTGCACGTCCTCGGGCAGCACGGCCTGGCGCGCATCGAGGTAGGCCCAGGCCTGGGCCGCCCGCACCAGGCCCTGCCCGGCGCGCGGGGACAGGCCGATCTTCAGATCCGTGCGCTCGCGGCTGCGCGCGATCAGCCCCTGGGTGTAGTCGAGCAGCGCATCCGCGACGTGTACCGCGCGCACCGCGCGCTGTACCGCCGCGACGCCCGCGGCCGACAGGGCCGCCGGCATGCCCGGCAGCAGCTCGCGCCGCTCCCCGCCGCGCAACAGTTCGCGTTCGTGTGCGGCGTCGGGGTAGCCCAGCGTGACGCGCATGAGGAAGCGGTCGAGCTGCGACTCGGGCAGTGCGTAGGTGCCGAGCTGCTCGTGCGGGTTCTGGGTCGCGACCACGAAGAACGGCTCGGGCAGCGCATAAGTGGTGCCGTCGATGCTCACCTGGCGCTCCTCCATGGCCTCGAGCAGCGCGCTCTGGGTGCGCGGGCTCGCGCGGTTGACCTCGTCGGCCAGCAGCAGCTGGGTGAAGATCGGTCCCTGGCGGAAGTTGAAGCGCTGGCTGGCGCGGTCGAACACCGACACGCCGATGATGTCCGCGGGCAGCAGGTCACTGGTGAACTGCACGCGCTGCCAGGCGAGTCCCAGCACGTGCGCCAGCGCGTGCGCGAGGGTGGTCTTGCCGACCCCGGGCACGTCCTCGATCAGCAGGTGGCCGCGTGCCAGCAGGCAGGCGAGGCACAGGCGGATCTGCGCCGGCTTGCCGAGAATGACCGTCTCGAGCGAGGTCAGCACGCGCGCCAGCGCCGCCGCGTCCGCCGGCGCGGCGCCCGCGCTGCTCATGGCGCGAGCAGCCCGCGCACCCGCTCGAGCTGCGCGCTGAGAGAGGTGGCGGTGCGCTCGAGCTCGGCGACGCGTTCGCGCTCGGTGGCGACCACCTGCGCCGGGGCGCCGCGCACGAAGCTGTCGTTGGCGAGACGGCCGCGCGTCTTGGCCAGGTCACCCTGCGTCCGGGCGAGGAGCTTGCCGAGCCGCTCGGCCTCGGCCTTCGCATCGATGAGGCCCGCCATGGGCACGAGCACGCTCATCGTGCCGACCAGCGCTGCGGCTGACTGCGGCGCGGCGCTCTCCGGCGCCAGCACGGTCAGGCTTTCCATCCCGGCGAGGCGCTCGAGCGCGACCCGGTGGCGCGCGGCGAGCACCTCGTCCTCGGCGCCCGCATCCTTCAGCAGCACGGGGATCTTGCGTCCCGGCTTGATGTCCATCTGGCTGCGGATCTGCCGTACGCCCAAGACCACCGCCTGCATCCAGGCGGCTTCGCGCTCGGCCGCCTCGTCGGCGGGGAAGTCGGCGGCCGTCGGGTAGGGCTGCAGCATCACCGTGTCGGCGGTGCAGCCGGTGAGCGGCGCGATGCGCTGCCAGATCTCTTCGGTGATGAACGGCATGAGCGGGTGCAGCGCACGCTGCAGCGCCTCGGTAATCCGAGCCAGCGTGCGGCGCGTGCCGCGCCGCGCCGCCGGCGTGGCGCTCTCGCCCTGCAGCACCGGCTTGGTGAACTCCACGTACCAGTCGCAGAAGTCGTACCAGGCGAACTCGTACAGCGCGCTGGCGGCATAGTCGAAGCGGTACTCGGCGAAGGCGCTCTCGACGGTGGCGAGCGCGCGACCGAAGCGCGAGCGGATCCAGCGGTCCGCCACCGACAGCTCCATGCCGGTGCCGGACTCGACGGCCGTCGCGCCGAGCGCCAGCGTCACGAAGCGCGCCGCGTTCCACAGCTTGTTGCAGAAGTTGCGGTAGCCGCCGACGCGCGCCAGGTCGAAGCGGATGTCGCGGCTCGGCGAGGCGAGGGCGGCGAAGGTGAAGCGCAGCGCGTCGGTACCGTGCGCGGCGATGCCCTGCGGGTACTGGCGGCGCGTCGCCTTGTCGATCGCCGGCGCGAGCTGCGGCTGCATCAGACCGCTGGTGCGCTTGGCGACCAGTGCCTCGAGGGCGATGCCGTCGACGATGTCGAGCGGGTCGATGACGTTGCCCTTGGACTTGGACATCTTGTCGCCGTGCTCGTCGCGGATCAGCCCGGTGATGTAGACGTCGTGGAACGGCACCTCGCCCATGAACTTGAGCCCCATCATCATCATGCGCGCGACCCAGAAGAAGATGATGTCGAAGCCGGTGACCAGCACGCTCCCGGGGTAGTAGCGGCCGAGCGCGCCGGTGGTGTCGGGCCAGCCGAGCGTCGAGAACGGCCACAGGGCAGAGGAGACCCAGCTGTCGAGCACGTCCTCGTCCTGACGCAGCGCCACGCCGGCGCCCAGGCCGTGGCGCGCGCGCACCTCGGCCTCGGTGCGGCCGACGTAGACCTGGCCCTGCCCGTCGTACCACGCCGGGATGCGGTGCCCCCACCACAGCTGGCGGCTGATGCACCAGTCCTTGATGTTGCGCATCCACT
>JANWKR010000129.1 GCA_025451275.1 Steroidobacteraceae bacterium | reverse complement strand
GACAGGCCGATGAAGTCGGCCTGCTCGCGCCGCGCCGTCTCGAGGATCTTCTCGCACGACACCATGACCCCGAGGTCGATGACCTCGAAGTTGTTACACTGCAGCACTACGCCGACAATGTTCTTGCCGATGTCGTGCACGTCACCCTTGACGGTGGCCATCACGATGCGGCCGTTGGCGCGCTGCGCCTTGGCGTCCTTGCTCTTCTCGATGAACGGCACCAGGTGCGCGACCGCGCGCTTCATGACGCGTGCGCTCTTCACCACCTGCGGCAGGAACATCTTGCCGGCGCCGAACAGGTCGCCGACCACGTTCATGCCGTCCATGAGCGGACCCTCGATCACCGCGAGCGGGCGGTCGGCCTCGAGGCGTGCCGCCTCGGTGTCCTCGATGATGAAGTCGTCGATGCCCTTGATCAGCGCGTGCTCGAGGCGCTTGTTGACCGGCAGCTTGCGCCACTCGAGATCCTCGGTGCGCCGCACCCCGCCCTCGCCCTTGAAGCGCGCCGCGATCGCCAGCAGCCGCTCGGTGGCGTCGGCGCGGCGGTTGAGCACCACGTCCTCGCACGCCTCGCGCAGCTCCGGTTGCAGCTGCTCGTACACGCCCAGCTGGCCGGCATTGACGATGCCCATGTCCATGCCGGCGGCGATGGCGTGGTACAGGAACACCGAGTGCATCGCCTCGCGCACCGGGTCGTTGCCGCGGAACGAGAACGACACGTTGCTGACGCCGCCACTCACCAGCGTGTGCGGCAGCTGCTGCTTGATGCGGCGCGTCGCCTCGATGAAGGCCAGCCCGTAGGCGTTGTGCTCCTCGATGCCGGTGGCGATGGCGAATATGTTGGGATCGAAGATCAGGTCCTCGCCCGGAAACCCTATCTGCTCGGTGAGCAGGCGGTAGGCGCGCGCGCAGATCGCCACGCGCCGCTCGACGGTGTCGGCCTGGCCCTGCTCGTCGAAGGCCATGATCACCGCGGCGGCCCCGTAGCGGCGCACCTTGCGCGCGTGCTCGAGGAACAGCTCCTCGCCCTCCTTGAGGCTGATCGAATTGACGATCGCCTTGCCCTGCACGCACTTCAGGCCGGCTTCGATCACCGACCACTTCGAGGAGTCGATCATCACCGGCACGCGCGCGATGTCCGGCTCGGCGGCGACCAGGTTGAGGAAGCGCACCATGGCCGCCTCCGAATCCAGCATGCCCTCGTCCATGTTGACGTCGATGACCTGCGCGCCGCTCGTGACCTGCTGGCGCGCCACTTCCAGCGCGGCGTTGTAGTCGTTGGCCTCGATCAGCTTGCGGAACTTCGCCGAGCCGGTGACGTTGGTGCGCTCACCGACGTTGACGAACAGGCTGCTGTCGTCGATGTTGAGCGCCTCGAGCCCGCTCAGGCGGCACTTGGGCGGCAGCGGCGTCAGGCGCCGCGGCGCGCAGCCGGCGAGCCCGGCCCGCAGCAGCCGGATGTGCTCCGGGGTGGTGCCGCAGCAGCCGCCGACGACATTCACCAGCCCCGCCTCGCCGTACTCGCGCAGGATCTCGGCTGTATCCGCCGGCGCCTCGTCGTACTCGCCGAAGGCGTTGGGCAGGCCCGCGTTGGGATAGGCGCACACGTGGGTGTCGGCGATGGTGGCCAGCTCTTCGATATAGGGCCGCAGCTGCCGGCCGCCGAGCGCGCAGTTGAGGCCGATGAACAGCGGCTGCGCGTGGCGCACCGAGTTCCAGAACGCCTCGGTGGTCTGCCCCGACAGCAGCCGTCCCGAGGCATCGGTGATGGTGCCGGAGATGGCGAGCGGCAGCGTGATGCCGGTCTCGTCGAACAGGGTCAGCGCCGCGTAGATCGCGGCCTTGGCGTTGAGCGTGTCGAAGATGGTCTCGATCAGCAGCAGGTCGACGCCGCCGAGCAGCAGTCCGCGCGCCGCCTCCAGGTACGAGGCCACGAGCTGATCGAAATTGACGCTGCGGAAGCCCGGGTCATTGACGTCCGGGGACAGCGAGGTCATGCGATTGGTCGGCCCGAGCGCCCCGGCGACGAAGCGCGGGCCGCCGCCGGCGCGCGCGTGCGCATCGGCCGCGGCGCGCGCCAGGCGCGCGGCACGGTAGTTGAGCTCGGGCACGAGCGCCTGCGTGGCGTAGTCCGCCTGCGAGACGGAGGTGGAGTTGAAGGTGTTGGTCTCGATGATGTCCGCACCCGCTTCCAGGTAGGCGCGGTGGATCCCGGCGATGATCTCCGGACGCGTCAGCGTCAGGATGTCGTTGTTGCCGGCGAGGTCGTGGCCGTGGCTGCGCAGCCGCTCGCCGCGGAAGCCGCTCTCGTCGAGCCGGTGCTGCTGGATCATCGTGCCCATCGCGCCATCGAGCAGCACGATGCGCTCGGCGAACATGCCGCGCAGGCGCTCGATGCGCGTGCGCCGCTCGCTCTCGTCCGTCGGCTCGACGGCGTACGGCGCGGCGAGCGCCGCCGCCGCGGGGCGGCGCTCGCCCTCGCGGTCGGCGCGGGGCGCGTGTTCGTGTCCGGCGCAGCCGCTCATGCCGGCACCCCCGCCTGCGTACGGCACGCGGCGCTCGCCGGCCGCAGCCCGAGCGCGTGGCAGATCGCGTAAGTGAGCTCGGCGCGGTTCAGGGTGTAGAAGTGGAACTCGCGCACGCCATGGCGGGTGAGCTCTTCCACCTGCTCGATCGCCACGCTGGCGGCGATCATGCGCCGGGTGTCGTCGTCATCCTCGAGTCCGGCGAAACGCTCGTGCAGCCAGGACGGGATGCTGGTACCGCAGCCGCGCGCGAAGCGCAGCACCTGCGGGAAGCGCGTGATCGGCAGGATGCCGGGCACGATCGGTGCGCGGATGCCGGCCGCGGCGCAGCGGTCGCGGAAACGCAGGAACGCGTCGCTGTCGTAGAAGAACTGCGTGATCGCCCGGGTCGCGCCGGCGTCGATCTTGCGGCGCAGGTTGTCGAGATCGGCCGCCGCCGAGGGCGCCTCGGGATGCACCTCCGGGTAGGCCGCCACGGAAATGTCGAACGGCGCCAGTGCGGCCAGCCCCGCCACCAGGTCCGAGGCGTAGGCGAAGCCGTCGGGGCGCGGCGTGTAGCCCGGCTGGCCGCGCGCCGGGTCGCCGCGCAGCGCCACCAGGTGGCGGATGCCCTGGCTCCAGTAGCCGCGCGCGATGTCGAGGATCTCGGCGCGCGAGGCGCCGACGCAGGTCAGATGCGGCGCGCCGGTGAGCGCGGTGCGCTGCTGGATGCGGCTGACGACATTGTGCGTGCGCTCGCGGGTCGAGCCATCGGCCCCGTAGGTCACCGACACGAAGCGCGGCGCCAGCGGCGCCAGCCGCTCGACCGAGTTCCACAGCGTCGCCTCCATGACCGCGTCCGCCGGCGGAAAGAACTCGAACGAGACGCTGAGTGGGACGGACGGGAGGTGCTGACTCATCGGGGGCTGCCTCCTTGCTGGGCGCGGGGTGCGCTGGCTGCGGCGGCGCGGGCCAGCGCCGCCAGCACGTGTGTGCCGTCGGCCTCGACCGGACTGATGCGCTCGCACTCGAGGCCGGCGTCGCTGAGCAGGCGGCGCAGCCGCGCCAGCGGGTGCTCCACCACGCGTGCGCCGGCGCTCTCGAGCGCGTCGTAGCCTTCGAACATCCACAGGTGCCCGCCCGCGGCCAGCGCGTCCCGTGCCTGGGCGAGCAGGCGCGGCAGGGCGGCACCTGCGGCCGGATGATCGAGCAGCACCAGGCCGAATCCCGAGCCGGCGCGTGCGAAGTCGTCCTGGTCCGGGCCGGTTCCATCGCGCGCCTGCAGGACGCGGCAGGCGAGCCCGCGCCGCTCGGCGTGGGCGCGGGCGCCCTGCGCCGCGCGGCGCGAATGCGCGAGCGCGGTGCAGGCGTGTCCGGCGCCGGCAGCGGCCTCGAGCAGCTCGGGATGATCGACCCCGACCAGCAGCACCGGGCCCTCCGTCCCGCGCAGGCCCGCCGCACGCAGCAGCTCGGCCAGCGCGCGACCGAGGCGCGACTCGGCACCGCCTGCGTGTGCGAGCGTGCCGGCGTGCGCTGCGGCGCGATCGCGCAGCAGCAGCGCGTCGCGCCGATCGACCTGCGCCAAGAGGCCGCGCACGAAACTCGCGGCCTCCGCGCCCGCGCTCACGCGGTAGTGCACCCACTGCCCCTGGCGCAGCCGCTCGACGAGGCCGGCCTCGCACAGGATCTTGAGATGGCGCGACACGCGCGGCTCACTCTGCTTCAGCGCCCGCGACAGGTCCGAGACGCTGAGCGCGCCCTCGGCACAGAGAGTGAGGAGACGCAGCCGGCTGGGCTCACCCGCCGCGCGCAGCCACTTCACGAGCTCAGACGGGGCAATGGTGTGCATTGGAGAATTGTACAAATCTTTAATTCATAGGTGCAGCCGTGTTTACAGAAGACGTACGAAATCTCACCTCGGGTCTGAGCTCAGGGTTAGACAGCAGCGCATATTGTCTCAGAGGAGAGACAATAATGGGGTGAGGACAGGCTAATGGAGAGTGACGGAGCCGGAGGATGGCGGGCCGTCCTTGAACAGGCCCTCCACGTCTATCGCATCAAACCGGTACGGACGCTGGCAGAACTCGCACGTCACCGTGACCGAGCCCTGCTCCTTCAGCACGTCCCGGACCTCGTCGGCGCCCAGCGCACGCAGCAGGCCCGTGACGCGGTCCACGCTGCAGCGGCACTCGAACTGCACCGCCCCGCCGCGGAACAGGCGCAGGTCGTGGCCGCTGAACGTGCCCGCGAGCAGCCGCTCGGGGGGCTCGTTCAGGAGCCGCTCGCCATCGAGCAGCTCGATGCCGTGCTGCGCGGCCTGCCAGGCCGAATGCGTGGCCTCATCGGCCGCAGCCTCGGGAAGCTTCTGCACCAGGAGCCCCGCGACCTGCCGGTCGTCGGCGGCGAGCCGCACCCGGGTCGGCAGCTGCTCGGAGGAGGCGAAATAGGTCTCGAGCGACTCGGCGAGCGAGCGGCCGGCGAGCGGCACCACACCCTGGTAGCGCAGGCTGCGCTCCTCTGCTTCAACCGTCACGGTGACGCGCCCGTCGCTGCCGACCAGGCTGCGGAAGTCCGCTGCACCATCGGCCGGCGCCGGCAGCAGCGCCGCGTCGCAGCGCGCCACGGCGCGCAGCCGGAAGTCATGCGTGCACTGGGCCACGAGCAGGTTCACCGCGCCGTTCCCCTGCAGCTGGAATGTCAGTGTGCCGCGGAACTTGAGGGTCGCCGCCAGCAGCACCGCGGCCGCCACGGCCTGGCCGAGCAGCTCGCGCACCTGCGGCGGGTAATCGGTATGGGCGCGCAGCTCGCGCCACGCATCGGTGAGGTGCAGCCAGTGGCCACGCACCGGCCGCTCCTCGAATATGAAGCGGCGCACGAGATCGGCAGAGACGGCTGTAGTATCCACCGCCCCACAATGGGGTAGGCAGCGCGGCAACTCAAGCGCCGCGGCTCGCGGGTCAGCCGCCGAGCTTTTTCTTCAGCAGCTCGTTGAGCTGGGCCGGGTTGGCCTTGCCGTCCGTGGCCTTCATGACCTGGCCGACGAAAAACCCGAAGAGCTTGTCCTTGCCGGCGCGGTATTCGGCGAGCTGGCCCGGGTTCTTGGCCATGACCTCATCGATGACGCGCTCGATGGCGCTGCGGTCGGTGATCTGCCGCAGCCCCTTGGACTCGATGATGGCATCCGCGTCGGCACCCTGCGCCCACATCGCCTCGAACACCTCCTTGGCAATCTTGCCGGAGATGGTCTGATCGACGATGCGCTGCAGGAGACCGGCGAGCCGAGCCGCCGGCAGCTTGCCCGAGCCGACCTCGAGATTGTCGCGATTGAGCGCCGCGGCCAGCTCGCCCATCACCCAGTTGGCGGCCAGCTTCGGCTCCTCGGGCACCGCCGCCACCACCGCCTCGTAGTAGTCGGCGAGCTCGCGGCTCGCGGTGAGCACGCCGGCGTCGTACGCCGACAGGCCGTGCTCGCGGCTGAAGCGCGCCGCCTTCTGATCGGGCAGCTCCGGGAGCGTCGCCCGCACCGACTCGATGAAGGCCGCGTCCAGCTCCACCGGCAGCAGATCCGGGTCGGGGAAATAGCGGTAATCGTTGGCTTCTTCCTTGGAGCGCATGGAGCGCGTCTCGCCCTTGTCCGGGTCGTAGAGGCGCGTCTCCTGCACCACCTGGCCACCGGACTCGAGCAGCTCGATCTGGCGCTCGACCTCGTAGTTGATGGCGCGCTCGACGAAGCGGAACGAGTTCAGGTTCTTGATCTCGGCCCGCGTGCCGAACTTGTCGCTGCCGCTCCTGCGCACCGAGACGTTGGCGTCGCAGCGGAACGAGCCTTCCTGCATGTTGCCGTCGCAGATCCCCAGGTAGCGCACCAGCGTGTGCACCTTCTTCATGTACGCGACCGCCTCCTTGGCCGAGCGCATCTCGGGCTCGGAGACGATCTCCACCAGCGGCGTGCCGGCGCGGTTCAGGTCGATGCCGGTGACCCCCGGCAGCACCTCGTGGAGCGACTTGCCCGCGTCCTCCTCGAGGTGCGCGCGCGTGATCCCGACGCGCTTCACCGTGCCGTCCTCGAGCACGATGTCGATCGCGCCCTTGGCCACGATCGGCAGCTCGTACTGGCTGATCTGGTAGCCCTTGGGCAGGTCCGGGTAGAAGTAGTTCTTGCGCGCGAACACCGAGTGCGCCGTGACCTGCGCGTCGATGGCCAGCCCGAGCTTGACCGCCATGCGTACCGCTGCCGCGTTCAGCACCGGCAGCACGCCCGGGTAGCCGAGATCCACGAGGCTCGCCTGGGCATTCGGCGGCGCCCCGTAAGCGGTAGCCGAACCGGAGAAGATCTTCGAGCGCGTGGCGAGCTGCGCGTGGATCTCGAGCCCGATCACGGTCTCCCAGGCGCTCACGCGTACGCCCTGGGCACGCGCGTGTGCCAGTCGGTAGCCCGCTGCAGCGCGTGCGCGGCGGTGAGCACGCGCGCCTCGGCAAAATGCGGCCCGACGATCTGCAGTCCCACCGGCAGGTCCTGCACGAAGCCGCACGGCACCGAGGCCGCCGGGAGACCGGCGAGGTTGGCGCCGATGGTGTAGATGTCGTTCAGATACATGGTGATGGGGTCGGCGGTCTTGGCGCCGAGGGCGAACGCCGGCGTCGGCGTGGTCGGCCCCATGAGCACGTCCACTTCCTTGAACGCCCTGATGAAATCGGCGTTGATGAGCGCGCGCACCCGCTGCGCCTTGAGGTAGTAGGCGTCGTAGTAGCCGGCCGACAGCACGTAGGTGCCGGTCATGACGCGGCGCTTCACCTCGGCGCCGAAGCCCTCGCCGCGTGAGCGGCGGTACAGGTCGTTGAGATCGCGCGGGTTCTCGCAGCGGTGCCCGAAGCGCACGCCATCGAAGCGCGCGAGGTTCGAGGAGCACTCCGCCGGTGCCACCACGTAGTACACCGGCACCGACAGCGGCAGGCTCGGCAGGCTGACCTCGGTGAGCTTCGCACCCAGGCCCTCGTAGACCTTGAGCGCCTCGCGCACGCAGCGCTCGTAGGCCGGGTCGAGTCCCTTGTCGAAGAACTCGCGCAGCAGCCCGATCTTCAGTCCCGCGAGCGGCTGCTCGAGCGCCGCGACGTAGTCGGGCACGGGCGTATCGACGCTGGTCGAGTCACGCTCGTCGAAGCCGGCCATCTCGCGCAGCAGCAGCGCGCAATCCGCCGCGCTCGGCGCCAGCGCGCCGGCCTGGTCGAGGCTGGAAGCGAACGCGACCATGCCGTGGCGCGAGACGCGCCCGTAGGTGGCCTTCATGCCGGTGATGCCGCACAGCGCGGCGGGCTGGCGGATCGAGCCACCGGTATCGGTGCCGGTGGCGCCCGGCACCAGGCGAGCCGCGACCGCCGCCGCCGAGCCGCCCGAGGAGCCGCCGGGCACCAGCGCCGGGTTCCAGGGATTGCGCACCGGGCCGTAGAAGCTGGTCTCGTTGGAGGAGCCCATGGCGAACTCGTCCATGTTGGTCTTGCCGAGCGAGATCGCGCCCGCGGCCTTCAGCTTCGCGACCACCGTCGCATCGTAGGGCGAGACGAAGTTGTCGAGCATGCGCGAGCCACAGCTGGTGCGCACACCCTGCGTGCAGAACAGGTCCTTGTGCGCGATCGGCACGCCGGTGAGCGGCCCGCCGTCGCCTGCCGCCAGCAGCCGGTCGGCCTGCGCGGCCGCCGCCAGCGCCGGCTCGCCGGTCACGGTCACGAAGGCGTTGAGCGCAGCCTGGCTCGCCTCGATGCGCGCCAGGCAGGCGCCGACCAGCTCGACGCTGGAGAAGCGGCGCGCGCGCAGCCCGGCTGCGAGCTGCGTCACACTCTGACGATGCAGATCGCTCACGCGCGCCTCACTCGATGACCTTGGGCACGAGGTACAGCCCCGCCGCCACCTGCGGTGCGTTCTGCTGGTACGCCTCGTGGCGGTCGCTCTCGGTGACCGCGTCCGGGCGCAGCCGCTGCGACAGGCCCGGCAGCGGATGCGCCATCGGGGCGACACCCGTGGTATCGGCGCGGTCGAGCGCGCCGATGAAGTCCACGATGCGCGACAGGCTCTCCTGGTAGACGGGGAACTCGCCCGGCGTCAGCTCGAGGCGCGCCAGGGAAGCAATGCTTGCGATCTGCTCTCTCGAGAGGGCCATGGGAAGGGCTCGCGGTGTGCGCGGAGAAGTGAGAAAACCAGCGCAAAATCATACATGTTGCCTTGTGGAATGTCCTGTCGGTTGCTAGATTACGCGCCACTTTCCGGGGTCTCGGCGCACCCACTCTTTCCGGTCACTTCATGCTCAAACGACTGCGTGGCTATTTTTCCAGCGATCTGTCGATCGACCTGGGCACGGCCAACACACTTATCTATGTGCGCGACAAGGGCATCGTGCTCAACGAGCCGTCCGTGGTCGCGGTGCAGGACGAGCCGACGCGCGGTGGCAAGGTAATCGTCGCGGTCGGCACCGAGGCCAAGAGCATGCTCGGCCGCACTCCCGGACACATCACCGCCGTGCGCCCGATGAAGGACGGCGTGATCGCGGACTTCACCTACACCGAGAAGATGCTGCAGTTCTTCATCAACAAGGTGCACGGCAACCGCACGCTCAAGCCCTCGCCCCGGGTACTGGTGTGCGTGCCGTTCGGCTCGACCCAGGTCGAGCGGCGCGCGATCCGCGAGTCGGCGGAAGGCGCCGGCGCGCGCAACGTCGCGATCGTGAGCGAGCCGATGGCCGCGGCGGTCGGCGCCGGGCTGCCGGTGCACGAGGCGCGCGGTTCGATGGTGCTCGACATCGGCGGCGGCACCTCGGAGGTCGCGGTGCTGTCGCTCAACGGCGTCGTGTACGCGAACTCCGCGCGCATCGGCGGCGATCGCTTCGACGAGGCGATCATGAACTACGTGCGCCGCAACTACGGCATCCTGATCGGCGAGGCGACCTCGGAGCGCATCAAGATCGAGATCGGCTCGGCCTATCCCGGGCAGCAGGTCCGCGAGCTGTCGGTCAAAGGGCGCAATCTCTCCGAGGGCGTGCCGCGCAGCTTCACGCTCAACAGCAACGAGATCCT
>JANWKR010000128.1 GCA_025451275.1 Steroidobacteraceae bacterium | reverse complement strand
GAGGCGATGACACGGTCATCATGCTGCGCAGCGGCGCGCAGACCGAGCTCAACTCGGTGCTGAGCCATGAGAACGCGGAGCTGCTCGCGCAGCAGGCGCAGGTGCAGCGCAACGCCAAGGGGCAGCCCCTCGCCTCGCCCGAGCTCGTGGTGGTGGCCTCGCTCGCCAAGAAGAGCAACGGGCTCGACGCCAACGTCGAAATCCGTGGCGTCGGTGAGCACGCCTGGGAGGTGCATCCGAACGTGAAGGTCGTGGCCGGCCGGCGCTTTACGCCCGGGCTGCGCGAGCTGATCGTTGGCAAGGGCGCGCACGAGCAGTTCCGGGGTCTCGATCTCGGCTCGATGCTGAAGCTCAACGGCCAGGAATGGACGGTCGTCGGTGAGTTCGAGTCGGGCGATGCGCACGACTCGGAGCTCTGGGCCGACACCGGCGTGGTCGGTTCCACCTACCGCCGCGGCGCCAGCACCACGGCGGTGGTGGCCAAGCTGACCAGCCCCGCGGCCTTCGATGCGCTCAAGGCGAGCGTCGCCAGCGACCCGCGTCTGAAGCAGGATGTGCTGACCACGCGCGCCTACTACAGCGCGCAATCCGAGCGGCTCAGCACGCTGATCAGCATTCTCGGCAAGGTGGTCGGGGTGATCATGGCGGTCGGTGCCGTGTTCGGCGCGCTCAACACCATGTACGCGGCCGTCGCCAGCCGCGGGCGTGAGATCGCGACGCTGCGCGCCATCGGATTCCCCGGCGTGTCGGTGGTCGTCTCGGTGCTGATCGAGACCATGCTGCTGGCGCTGCTCGGCGGGGTCATCGGTGCTGCGGTGGCGTGGCTGCTGTTCGACAACTACACCGCCTCGACCCTCGGTCAGAACTTCAGCCAGGTGGTGTTCGCGTTCCACGTCTCACCGACCCTGCTGTGGAGCGGGCTCAAGTGGGCGCTCGCCATCGGCTTCATCGGCGGACTGTTCCCGGCGGTGCGCGCCGCGCGCATCCCGGTGACCGCGGGACTGCGCGAGCTGTAGGCGGCCTACAGACGCCCGAGTGCCGCGCACAGCGCCGGCACGTCGGCCTCGGGCTGGTCCCAGGACACCACCAGGCGCGCCTCGCCGGCACTCTCCACGCCCCAGTCATAGAATTCGAAGCCGGCCGCGCGCAGCGCCTGGCGCGGCCCGACGCCGAGGTTCAGGAACACCTCGTTGGCCTCGACCGGGTGCAGCAGCGCTGCACCGGCGGCCTGGCCGATGCTTTGTGCCAGGCGATTGGTGCGCTCGGCGTTGCGGCGCCACACGCCGCTCTCGAGATACGCGAGCAGCTGCGCGGCCACGTAGCGCGACTTCGACAGCAGGTGCCCGGCGCGCTTGCGTCGCAGCTCGAAGTCGCGCACCAGACTGGTGTCGAAGAACACCACCGCCTCGGCGGCCAGGGCGCCGTTCTTGGTGGCGCCGAGCGACATTACGTCGACACCGGCACGCCAGGTGATATCGCCCGGATGACAGCCGAGGAAGCATAGGGCGTTGGCAAAGCGCGCGCCGTCCAGGTGCACCTTGAGGCCGCGCTCGTGGGCCAGCTCGGCCAGGGCGCGGATCTGTGCCGGGCGGTAGGCGGTGCCGAGCTCGGTCGCCTGGGTGAGCGACAGCGCGGCCGGCTGCACGCTGTGCACGTAGGTCGGATGCGCAGCGAGCGCCGCGCCGAACGCGGCCGGTTCCAGGCGGCCGTGCTCGCCGTGCAGCGGTACCAGCACCGCGCCGCCGGAGAAGAAGGTCGGCGCGCCGCACTCGTCGACGTTGATGTGCGCCTCCTGGTGGCAGAAGACGGCGCCGTACGGTGGAGCCACCGTGGCGAGACTCAGGGCGTTGGCGGCGGTGCCGGTGGTCACGGCGAAGGCACGCACCGGCGTGCCGAAGAAGGCGCTGCAGCACGCATCGAGGCGGCTCGTCCAGGCGTCCTCGCCATAGGCGGGCACCAGCCCGGTGTTGGCGTCCTGGATGGCGGCCAGGATCTCCGGGCAGGCGCTGCCGGTGTTGTCACTGAAGAAACGCAAGCCGGGGCTCCTTTAGTTGGCGACGCATCACTCGATGCGCCAGCGGAATGACCAGGCGCCGAAGGCGAGGAACGCCAGTGCGGTGACGGCCAGGAACAGCAGGTGCGGCGCGATCTGCGTCAGTCCCGCGCCATCGAGCATGACCGCGCGGGCGGCATCGAGCACGTGCGTGAGCGGGAAGGCGTGCGCCACCCACTGCACCCAGCGCGGCGAACCTTCCAGCGAGAACCAGATGCCCGACAGCAGCATCATCGGCCAGGTGAGCACGTTCAGCAGCCCGCCGACCAGCTCCTCGCTGGAGAAGCGCGCGGCGATGGTGAGGCCGAGCGCGATCATCGACAGTGCGCCCAGCACCGCCAGCAGGATGAGCAGCGGCACGCTGCCGACGCTGTGGAAGCCAATGACGGCGCCGATGCCGGCGTACAGGATGGCGGTGACGGTCAGGATCAGCAGCAGGCGCGACAGTACCTGGGCGCTGAGGAACTCGAAGGCCGAGAGCGGCGTGGCGTGCAGCCGTTTCAGAAACCCGCTCTTGCGGTAGCGCAGGACCACGTAGCCGACGCCGAACAGGCAGCTGAACATCATGTTCATGCCGAGGATGCCGGGAAACAGCCAGTCGACGTAACGCAGCGCCGCGCCGCTGACCGGCTGGCGCTGCGCACTCGGGTCGGCAGCCAGCAGCAGCTTCTCGACGATGTAGCCCTTGGGGGAATCGGTGTTCACCCAGTAGCGCTGCGGCGGCCCGAGTTCGACCAGGAGATCGATCTGCTGATGGGTGAGCTCGCGCAGTGCGGCGTCGCGCTGCGGCACGGCGACGAACTGCACATAGTGCTCGCGCAGGAACGGGGCGGCATCCCGATTGACACTGGCGCTCAGTATGCCCACCTTGAACAGCGGGCGCTCCGGGCCGCCGAACACGAAGCTCATGCCGATGACCAGCGCCACCGGCAGCAGCAGGCTGAAAATGAGCGCGCTGCGGTCACGCACGAACTCAAGGTTGCGCGCGTGCAGCACCGACAGCAGGCGGCGGATCATGGCCGCAGCTCGGTGCCGGTGAGCTCGAGAAACAGGTCCTCGAGGTTGGGGGGCCGGATGCGCAGGTTGGCGAGCGGTACCTGGGCCGCCAGCAATGTGCGCAGCGTGCCTTCGAGGTCATCGGTGGTGATCTCGATGCGGTCGTTGGCCTCCAGGATGTGCAGCGGCAGCGAGCGTGCCTGCGGCGGGAAGTCCTGGCGCGGCAGCTCCAGCAGCACCTCGGCGAAGTGCTCGTGCAGCAGGCGGCGCGGCGGTCCCTGGGCGACGATGCGGCCGCGGTCCATGATGACGATGTCATCGCACAGCAGCTCCGCCTCCTCCATGTAGTGCGTCGTGAGGATGATGGTCTTGCGCTGCGCCTTGATCGACTGCACCAGCTCCCAGAAGTTGCGGCGCGCCTGCGGGTCGAGCCCGGTGGTCGGCTCGTCGAGAAACAGAACCGCCGGATCGTTCACCAGGGCGATGGCCAGCAGCAGGCGCTGCTGCTGGCCGCCTGACAGCTTGCGGGCATCGCGGCCGGCGAGCTTCTCCAGCGCGCACATGCGGATCACCGTCTCGACGTCGAGGCCGCGCGCGTAGAGGCCGCGAAACAGCGCGATGCACTGGCGCACGGTGAGGAAGTCCTGCAGCGCGGTCTTCTGGAAGAGGATGCCGGCCTCCTCGCGGAAGCGCTCGCCGAGCGGGGCGTCACGGTAGCGGACCTCGCCGGCGGTCGGCGGCAGGATGCCTTCCATGATTTCGATGGTGGTGGTCTTGCCGGCGCCGTTCGGGCCGAGCAGGCCGAAGCAGATGCCGGGCGGTACGCTGAACGAGACCCCGGCCACGGCCGTTGTGCCGGGGTACTCCTTCACCAGGTCGCGGACGTCGAGAAGGGCGGTGCTCAAGGGGCGTGCTTGCTCGCGCCGGGTGCGGCGCGCGTGTGTCCTGGGCGAAGGCGGCTACCGGTTTTATTTTGGGCGGCAGTGTACCATCCCCGCGCATGACCACCCGCGAATACGACAAGTCCGAGCGCGTGCAGCTGGCCGACGAGGCCGTGCACTGGGACCTCGGCAGCTCGCAGTCCTACGGAGAGTACCTGCACCTCGAGCGGCTGCTGAGCGCGCAGCAGCCGGTGTCCCAAGAGCACAACGAGATGCTGTTCATCATCGTGCACCAGGTGTCTGAGCTGTGGATGCGCCTGATGCTGCACGAGCTCACCGCGGCGCTCAATTGCGTCACGCGCGACGACCTCGATCCGGCGCTGAAGATGCTGGCGCGCATTTCGCGCACCCAGACGCAGCTGCTCACGGTCTGGGACGTGCTCTCGACCATGACACCGTTCGAGTATTCGGCCTTCCGCAACGAGCTGGGGCGCTCCTCGGGCTTCCAGTCGGTGCAGTACCGGCTGCTCGAGTTCCTGTTCGGCAACAAGAACGCCGAGATGGTGGGGGTGCACAAGCGCGACCCGCAGGCATTCGAGACGCTGTCGCGTGCGCTCGCCGCACCGTCGTTCTACGACGAGGTGCTGCGCCTGCTCAGCCGCCGCGGCTACGGCATCCCCGAGGACTACCTGTCGCGCGATTTCTCCGAACCATACCGGGCGAGCAAGCAGGTGGCGGGCGCCTGGCTCGGCGTGTACCACAATGCGGACAAGGGCTGGGACCTGTACGAGCTGGCCGAGCGCATGGTTGACCTCGACTACAACTTCCAGCTGTGGCGCGCGCACCATCTGAAGACGGTCGAGCGCATCATCGGCTACAAGCCCGGCACCGGCGGTACCGGCGGGGTTTCCTACCTCGCCAAGGCCCTGGAGCTGAAGTTCTTCCCGGAGCTGTGGCAGATCCGGACGTCGATGTAGCAGCTCGCTAGCGTGCCCCGACGGTGATCGGACGATCCGCGTAGTAGCCCGGATACAGGGCCTTGAGGCCGCGGATCTTGGGCAGATCGTTGATCACGATGTAGGGGTAGGTGGGGTTCTTCAGGTAAAAGTCCTGATGGTAGCCCTCCGCCTCGTAGAAGCCCTTGAGCGGGTCGACGCGCGTCACGATGGGCTGCGGGAACGCCTTGGCCTTGTCCAGCTGCGCGATGTAGCTCTCGGCGATGTGCCGTTGCGCATCGTCGCCATAGAAGATCGAGGAGCGGTACTGCGACCCGACGTCCGGCCCCTGGCGATTGAGCTCGGTGGGGTCGTGCGCGACCGAGAAATAGATCTGCAGGAGTTCGCCGTAGCTGACCTGCTCG
>JANWKR010000127.1 GCA_025451275.1 Steroidobacteraceae bacterium | reverse complement strand
TCAACACAATGCCGTTCGCCGGGATCACCACCGCAAGGAAGTAAATCCACAGCGGCATGGCGCATACGAATTTCAGCCACAGTACGACCGGCACGCACCATGCCAGGTGCTCGAGCCACACGCGGCGTACGTTCTGCTCGTTGCGAATCAGCGCGCGCCTCTCCGCATGCGCCAGAGTCAGCAGCTCGTCGCGCAGGAACATGCCGATGCGCCAGAAGGAGCCGATGACGACCCGTCCGGCGAGCGTTTGCTGCAGCAGGTGCGCCCGGCGTGACACCGGCCCGAGCCGCGCCCAGTCCTCCGCCCTCCAGTAGAAAGACTCCGGATCATCGAGCGGGTCGGTGATCCGCGCGTCGATGTGGTGCACATGGTGAGTGTGACGGTAGCGCTCGTACGGCAACCACAAGGACAGGGGCACTATGGCGAGCAGGCGGTTCAGTGGCTTCCAGCGCGTCGGGTGCCCGTGCACGATCTCGTGCTGGACTGAGCCGTGCAGCGTTACCACTATCGCGAGCGCCGCGGCCAGGACCCACAGTGGCCAGTGACCGTAGGCAAACGTCAGCGCGCACCATGCGCCGTACGTGGCGATGATGAGGAGCAGGGTGGGAATTTCCACGGCAACCCGGCGCTGGCCGCGCGCGGCAGCGTCCTGGGTCGTGGTAGTGAACTTCAGAGGCGTCATGCGCCAAAACTCCCGTCCGCCGGCGCGGCAATCGGGAAGCGGCTCATCCACCTGGACCGGGCGACGGAACTGTCAGGGTTCCGATTCTAGACCAAAGTCGCTGCCCGGCGCTGGTCACGGCGGTGCTTTTCGGGAGATTCGTCTCAGTCGATGCGCACGGTGCGGCACACGCGTCGCTCGAGCCCGGTCAGCGCGTCATAGAGGAGCACCGCCATGAGCCCTGTGACGAGGGCCCCCTGCAGAATGAAGGCCGTGTTGTTGGACAGGAGCCCGGCGATGATCACCTCACCGAGACCCTTGGCGGCCACGGTGGAGCCGATGGTTGCGGTGCCCACGCTGATGACCAGCGAGACGCGGATGCCCTCGAGGATCAGCGGCATGGCCAGCGGCAACTCTACGGACAAAAGACGCTGCCGCGCGCTCATGCCCATGCCGCTGGCGGCTTCAAGTACCGCCGGCGGACAGGTTTTCAGGCCCACCAGGGTGTTTTCGAAGATCGGCAGCAGGCCATAGGCGAAGAGCGCGATCAGCGTCGGCTTGAGCCCGAACCCGACCAAAGGTACCGCCACGGCCAGCACCGCGACCGGGGGGAAGGTCTGGCCAATATTAACCAGCGTGCGCGACAGTGGCAGGAACTGCGCGCCGCTCGGGCGCGTCACCAGGATGCCCAGAGCGACCGCCACCACCGTGCTCGCAAGCGCCGCGCAGCACACGGTGCCCAGCTGCGCCAGCGCCAGTGTGAGGAGGTTCCCCTGGTCGTAGATGGGCGGCGCGCCGTATTGCGTGAGCGGTACGAACAGCGGCGCAAAGCGCTGCGGCCAGATGAGAAACGCCGCGAGCAGCACGAGGGCGGCGGTGCGCGCGATGCTCGCGACGCCAGGCACTTTCACGGCCGCCCGTGCGCCAGAATGGCGGCGACCGTGAGGTGTCCGCGCGCGGTGCCATCGGCGTCGGTCACGCAGGCGGCGTCCACTCCGCGCCATACGAGTTCGGACAGCACATCGCGCAGGCTCGCGCTCGCTGCGACTGCCGGACCGTCGACCGTCCCGGGCAGTGCCGCTTCGCCGGCGGTGCTGAGTGACAGGAGGCGCATGGCGCGATCGGCGAGACCGGTCATGCGCGATACCAGGGGGTCTGCCGGGCGGGTGAGGAGTTCCGCCGGCGGTCCGTACTGCAGCATGCGCCCGCCGCTCATCACCGCAACGTGATCGCCGAGTCGGAACGCCTCATCCATATCATGGGTGACCAGCACGATGGTGGTGCCGAAGCGCCGACGGATATCGAGCAGATCGTCCTGGGCCTTGGCGCGGATGATGGGATCGAGCGCACCGAACGGCTCGTCCATGAGCAGCAGCTGCGGCTCGGCCGCGAGTGCGCGTGCTACGCCGACGCGCTGCTGCTGGCCGCCGGAGAGCTGATGCGGAAACTGTCCGGCGAAGGTAGCAGGGTCGAGCGCAAACGCCTTGAGGAGCTCGGTGACCCGCGCCCCGATGCGCGCCGCGTCCCAGCCCATGAGGCGCGGCACCGTGGCGATGTTCTCGGCCACCGTGTGGTGCGGAAACAGGCCGTGGCCCTGGATGGCGTAGCCGATGCGCCGGCGCAGGAGGTGCGCAGGCTCCGCGCGCGTGTCGTTGCCATCAAGGAGCACACGGCCGCTGGTCGGCTCCACCAGGCGGTTCACCATCCGCAGCAGCGTCGACTTGCCGGAGCCTGAGGTGCCGACGATCACGGTGAGGGAGTTGCGCGGGATGTGCATGGACACGCCGTCAACCACGGTGGTGGTGCCGTAGCGCTTGGTGAGATTCTCGATGGTGATCATGCGGGCGCGCGCGCCATGACTTCGGCCAGCGCATCGAGCACCACCGCGGCGCTGAACGCGAGCACTACGATCGGAATCGCTCCGAGCAGCACCAGGTCGATCGCCGTCTGGCCGATGCCCTGGAAGACAAAGGTGCCGAGGCCACCCCCGCCGATGAGCGCGGCCACGGTCACCATGCCGATGTTCTGCACCAGCACGATCCGCACACCGGTGATGATGACCGGCAGCGCCAGGGGCAGTTCGATCCGGGTCAGCACCTGCGAGTCGGTCATGCCCATGCCCTGCGCCGCGTCGACCGTGGCGCGCGGCACGCGCTTCAAGCCCGCGACCGTGTTGGCGACGATCGGCAGCAGTGAGTATAGGAAAAGAGCCACCACCGCCGGAGCGGCGCCGATGCCACGGATTCCGAGCTGGGCGGCGAGTGGCACGGCAGCGGCCAGCGCCCCGAGCGGCGCCATGAGCATGCCGAAGAGCGCAATTCCGGGGATGGTCTGGATGAGGTTGAGCGTGCCGAGCACGGCGGCGCGCAGTCGCGGCACCCGATAGCAGAGGATGCCGAGGGGCAGCCCGGCCACAAGCGCCGCGCCGAGCGAGCCGGCGGCGAGCGCGACGTGCCGCGCGCCTTCGTGCGCAAAGCGCACGGCATTGACGGCGTATTCGCGCATGATGGACAGGTGATCGAAGGTGCCATGTGCGAGCGCCAGTAACGCAACGCCGAGTGCCGCGGCCAAGAGCAGCACGCGTAGCGCAGGACCTGGACGCAGCCGCGTGATGGCATCGGTGGCGAGGAGCCCGAGGCACACGCTCGCAATCCACCAGCCCGCGCCGGGGGCGACCCGCACGACCTTGTTGCCCGCCGGCGTGAGCGCGTTGCCGGCCGCGGCGACGGCGAGCGCGACCACCACGACCCCCGCGAGCGCGGCGAAGAGGCGCAGCCGCGGGTTGGTCACGTACAGCGCCACTATCGAGACGGCCAGGAGCAGCGCGTAGCAACCGATCGCCCCCCACGCGGGCAGCACGTCGCCCAGGCTGTGCGGCGTGCCCGGGACGATGCGGTTGGCTTTGAAAATGACGAAGGGCAGGCTGAGGAGCGCCGTAGTTCCTGCCGCGCTCAGCAGCGCCCCGAGACGATCGGCCCTCACCGCACAAACCCCTGCGCGCGCAGGTATTCCGCGGCCACTGACTCTTCGGCCTCGCCATCGATCTGCACGCGCGCGTTGAGCGCTTGCAGGGACTCGCGGCTGAAACTCTCCATCAGCGGTTTCACCAGGGAGGCGATCTGCGGGTACTGCTTGAGCACCGCCTCGCGGATGATGGGGACCGGTGCATAGATCGGCTGATCGTGGCGATCGTCTTCAAGCATGCGCAGCTTCGCGGCCACGATGCCGCCATCGGTGCCGTACACCATCGCGGTGTTGGTGCCATTGGTACCGGCGGCGGCAGCGGCGATGGTGGCCGCGGTCTCCCCGCCCGCGAGCACGATTCGCTGCTCGGAGCCCAGCGTGAAGTCGTAGGTTCGTTCCAGTGAGCGCAGGGCGCCGGCGTTGGCGAACTCCGCCGAGCAGGCGAGCACGGCCGGGCCGCCGCCCCGCACCCAGCGGCCGAAATCACTCAGGGTGCGCAGATGGTTCCCGGCGGCTACATCCTCGCGCACGGCGAGCGCCCAGGCGTTGCTGGCGCGTGCCGGCGTCAGCCATACGATGTGATTCGCGTTGTAGTCGAGGCGCGCGCCGAGCGCGTAGCCCTGCGCGAGGTCCTTCCAGGCAGGGTTGGCGGCATCGTTGAAGAAGAAGCCGGCGTTGCCGGTGTACTCCACGTACAGGTCGATCTCCCCGGTCAAGAGAGCCTTGCGCACCACCGGCGTCGCACCGATCTTGGTGCGGTCCACGGTGGGGATGTCGTGTGCGTTCAAGAGCAGGCGGATCATCTGACCGAGCATGGCCGATTCGCTCGAGAGCTTGGAGGAGACCACCACCGCCGCTTGCGCGGACGGCAGTGCGCCGAGCGCGAGCGCCAATACCACGCACAATGATTTAAGGACTTCCACGTTTACACGTTGTCGATTGTCGTCGTGCCCGTCAAGATGCCGTACCAAGATGACACCGCCGCAGCCAGACCGCGCGCCGCGCCCCGGCACTTCCCGCGCCTCGAGCGGCCGCTATTCGTTCTGGCGGCTGCTGCGCGAGGGCCTCACCGGCCAGCATGGCTGGTCGCACGCCTGGGCGAAGGCCGAGCCGCGCGCCGGCTACCGGGTCGTCATCGTGGGTGGCGGCGGTCACGGGCTGGCCACCGCCTACTACCTCGCTACCGAATACGGCATCCGCGACGTCGCCGTGGTGGAACGGGGCCCGATCGGCCTCGGCAACGTCGGGCGCAACACCACCATCATCCGCTCCAACTACTTCCTCCCCGACAACATCCGCTTCTACGAGTTTTCACTCAAGCTATGGGAGGGGCTGGAGCGCCGTCTCAACTTCAACGCCATGGTGAGCCAGCGCGGCACGCTGAACCTGTTTCATACCGAGGCGCAGCGCGACCTCATGACGCGGCGTGCGAACCAGATGCGCCTCCTGGGGGTGGACGCCGAGGCGGTGAACCGCGATGAGGTGCGCGCTCTGGTGCCCCTCGTCGACCTCGACAACGGCCGCTTCCCGGTGTTGGGAGGCTTCCTGCAACCGCGCGGCGGGACGGTGCGCCACGACGCGGTTGCATGGGGCTATGCGCGCGGCGCTTCCGATGCCGGCGTCGACATCATCGAGCACTGCGAGGTGACCGGGCTGCGCCGCGAGGGGGCGCGCATCACCGGGGTGGAGACGACGCGCGGCCCGATCGCGGCCGAGACCGTGTGTCTCGCCGTCGCCGGCCACTCTTCGGTGCTCGCAGGCATGGCGGGACTCACGCTGCCGATCGAGAGCCACGTGCTGCAGGCGTTTGTCACCGAGGGGATCAAGCCGGTACTGGATGTCGTCGTCACCTACGGTGCCGGGCACTTCTATGTCAGCCAGTCTGACAAGGGCGGCCTGGTATTCGGCGGCGCCATCGACGGCTATAACACCTACGCTCAGCGTGGCACCCTGCCGATGGCGGAGGAGGTCGCCGCGTCCGCGGTGACGCTGCTGCCAGGCCTCGCGCGCCTGAAAATCCTCAGGCAATGGGGCGGCGTCATGGATATGACCATGGACGGCTCGCCGATCATCTCCAGGACGCCGCTCGCCGGGCTGATTTTCAACGGCGGCTGGTGCTACGGCGGCTTCAAGGCTATTCCGGCCGGCGGCATGACCACCGCGCATCTGATTGCGCGCTGCGAGCCGCATCCGGTGGCGACGCACCTGGACCTGGCGCGCTTTGCTGATGGACGCACGCGCGATGAGCGCGGCACGGGTCCATACCCGTACCTGCACTAGAGGCGCCGGATGCTGCGCATTGACTGCCCCTGGTGCGGCACGCGCGATGAGAGCGAGTTTCGCTATCGGGGCGATGCCGGACGCGTGCGGCCGGCGCCCGATGCCGGTCTCGCGTCCTTCAGCGCCTACGTCTACGAGCGCGACAATCCGCGCGGTTGGCACCTCGAGTGGTGGCTGCATGTCGCCGGCTGCCGGCAGCTGCTGAAGGTGCTGCGGCACACGCAGTCGCACGAGATCCGCTGGATCGGCGGACCCGGGGAGACTGCGCCGTTGCCCGAGGATTGCGCGCCGTGAGCTCAGCGTCGGGACGCATCACTGCCGGGCTCCTTACAGCAGGTGGGCGCGGTGTCACGTTCCGCTTTGACGGCCGCAGCTTCCAGGGGCTCGAGGGCGATACGCTTGCCTCGGCCCTGCTCGCAAGCGGTGAGCGGCTGGTCGGCCGCAGCTTCAAGTACCACCGCCCACGCGGCATCTTCACCGCCGGGCCCGAGGAGCCGTGCGCGCTGGTCGATGTCATGACGGCGTCCGGCCGCGAGCCGAACCAGCTTGCGACCACGCTGCTCCTGCACGAGGGACTCGAGGCGGTGAGTCAGAACCGCTGGCCATCGCTCGCCTTCGATGTCAGAGCTGCGCTCGATCGGCTGGCGCGTTTTCTCCCGGCGGGCTTCTACTACAAGACATTCATGTCGCCCGGGTGGGCATGGGAGCGTTTCTACGAGCCACTCATCCGCCGCGCGGCGGGTCTGGGCGTGCTCGCACCGCTCGTCGGCACGCACGCGGACGCCGCGGAAACGGTGCACGAGCACACCGATGTGCTCGTCGTCGGTGGCGGAGCCGCGGGGCTCGCCGCTGCTGCCGTCCTCGGTGCGAGTGGCCTGCGGGTGCTGCTGGCCGAACAGGACGCGGCCCTCGGCGGCGGCACGCTGCTCGATGCGCGCTGGCAGGCGTGGCGCGAACGCCAGCGCGCCGGACTCGACCGGGTCCCCGGCGTGCGCTGCCTCGAACGCACCACGGTGCTGGGCGCCTACGGGCATGGCGTATTCGCAGCGGTCCAGGTACTCGGCGCCGCCGAGCGCGCCGCGTTTGGCGGACTGCGCGAGCGGCTGCGGGTGATCCGGGCGCGACGCGTGCTCGTGGCGACGGGAGCGATCGAGCGGCTGATCGCCTTCCCGGGAAACGACGTCCCGGGCGTGATGCTCGCCGGTGCCGCACTGGCTTACCTGCGCCGCTACGGCGTGGCAGTCGGGCGCTGCCCGGCATTCTTTATTAATAACGACGAGGCCTATGAGGCGCTGTTTGCGCTCGCCGCCGCGGGCGTCACTGCCGCAGGCGTCGCCGATGTGCGCCCAAGCTCGCGGGCGGCCGAGCGCGCGCGCGAACTCGGGGTGGAAGTGCTGTGCGGCGCGCGCGTCACCGCGGTGCGCGGACGCCGTGCGCTGCGTGGCGTGCAGGTCGTGACGGGCGAGGGCGGTCGGCGCGAGCTGGTGGCGGACTGTCTCCTGATTTCCGGCGGCTTCACGCCCGCCACCTCGCTCGCTACCCAGCTCGGGGCGCCGCTCGCGTGGCAGGAGTCCATCGCGGCGTTCGTGCCTGCACTCCCCGGCGCTGTCGGGAGCGTCGCCGGCGCGGCGCGCGGGGTATTTGGTCTCGCCGCGGCGGCGCGCGACGGCGCCCTTGCGGCGCAGGCGATTGCGGCCGAGCTGCGCGGCCGCGAAGTCGCCGTAGCGGCCGCGGAGCTGCCGTCCGATGCGCGGGCCACACCGATGAGCGCCCTGTGGGAAGTCAGCGGCCGCGGCAAGGCGTTCGTCGATCTGCAGAACGATGTAACCAGCGACGACGTGCGCCTCGCCCATCGCGAGGGCTACGAGCACGTCGAGCACATGAAACGCTTTACCACCCACACCATGGCGACCGACCAGGGCCGGATCGGTGGACTCCTCGGCAGTGCCATTCTCGCCGCAGCGCGCGGCGTGCCGCTGTC
>JANWKR010000126.1 GCA_025451275.1 Steroidobacteraceae bacterium | reverse complement strand
TGTCCGCCGACGGCGCGCCGCCCGACAGCCAGATGCCGGCTTCCGCGGTGTTGGGGGCGACGTTGAGTGCCGCGGTCTGCGCGAAGGCACTGCCGTTGTAGCTGTAGCCCAGCACCCAGCCGTACCACGGCGCGGCGTCCTCGTGTGACCCCCAGCAGATGTAGACCACGCCGTTTACCAGCGCGAGCCCGGCGCGCTGGTTCTCCTGGCGGGTACTGAAGGCGACCGAGCCGCCGGCCGCGGTCGGATAGCTGGCCGTGATGTTGACCGGCGAGCCGGTCTTCTCGTTGCCGGTCGTGACGTCGATGGCATGCAGGCGCTGGTAGAAGTTGGCGGCGCCGGCGTCCATGGACTTGGAGACCACGAACAGCGTGCCGCTCGCCGGGTCGATGACCGGCGTGCCGATGACGCCTACTTCCGGAGCGATGTCGGCGAAGCCCTGGCCGACCGCAAAGCCGGTGACGCCGCCCGGCACCGTGACCTCGCCGGCGTTGGCGCCGTGCGTGCTGTCGATGAGGTTGGCGTGCCACAGCTGCACGCAGGGGCTGGCGTCGGCATCGAACGCGTACAGGCTGTCGTGTGCGGTGGCGATGAAAATGACGTTGTGGCGCGCCGCGCCGATGCTGAGGTTTGCGACCCACAGCGGCTGCGCGTAGACCGCGCCGTCCACCTGGCAGGAGAACAGCTTGCCGAAGGTGCCACCGGTGACGTTGCTCGGGCTGAGCGCGAACTCGCGCGCGTTGACACCGTCGCGCGCCAGGTCGTTGTGGAAGGTGTAGACGCCGGCCAGATCGGTGACGCCGACGCTGATCGTGGCGCTGACGCTGCCGTCGGTGAGGCTGGTGGCCGTGATCGTATAGGTGCCGGCCGTGGTGCCGGCCGTGAAGGTGACCGGCGTGCCACTGGCACTGCTTGCCGGACTGAACGTGCCGCCGCCGGCGCCGACGCTCCACGCCACGCCGGCGTTGTCGTTGGTGGTGGCGGTGAGGTGCAGGGTCTGCGTCACGGCGAGCCCGGTGCGCGCCGGCGAGGCGCTGACGGTGATCGTGGATGGGCTGACGTTGAGATGCAGCGGGGCGCTGTCTGATTTGGCCGGACTGCTGGAGTCGGTCACCGCGAAGGTCAGCGCCGCGGCGGCAACGGTCGCCGTCGGCGTGCCCGTGATCGCGCCGGTCTGGGCGTTGAGCGCCAGGCCCGCCGGCAGGGTTCCGGAGGTGAGCGTCCAGGTCATGGGCGCGGTGCCGCCGCTCGCGGCCAGCATGGCGCTGTAGGCCTTGCCCACCTGCCCGTTTGGCAGAGCGCTGGTGGTGATCGTCAGCGCACCGGGCGGCGGCGCGCCGGAGTCGGAGCTGCCGCCGCCGCAGCTCCACAGCAGCGACACCAGCACGGCGACGAGGAAATTGGGCGCGCGGCGCGCGACTGTCCTGATTTGCAACATGCTCAGCACTCATCCCTCAATGCTGAACGGCCGCGCGCGCCGGTCAGACCGTGGCGGACCGCAGATTAGTCTGTTGGTGAATCTTAGCCTGACTCGGTGGCTGCGCCATCCGCGTCGCCAATCTACGACGCCCGCGTGCGAGGTGTCTCAGGGTTTGAGGCCGTAGACGTCGAGCTCGCCCGATGCCGTGGTCGAGCCGAACACGCCGCCGGTGTTGTTGCCGCGCGTGCCGACGTACACCTTGCCGTTGGCGATGGTGGGCACGGTGAACTTCACGGCGTTGCCGGCCGCATCCGTGGTCACCTGCGCGCTGTTCCACGCCTCGGAGGACAGGTCGGTGGCATCGAGCGCGTGCAGTATTGCCGGCCCGCAGCCCGGCGCACGCCCGGTGCAGTACTGCGAAACGTCCAGCGCCCACACGAGGCCGTTGCTGCTGCCGCTCGCCGACACCGACGGCGTCGTACCCGGGAACTTGAAGGTCACGGTGCTGCGCGAGCTGAAGGTGGTCGTAAACGTGTTGCTGGCGGGGTTGAACGGGAAGGCGAACATCGTGCCGCCGATGGGCGCGATGTACATCGTGTTGTTGAAGAACGCCGGGGTATCGAAGATGCCGGATCCGACCGTGAACATCTGGTGCGCGAAGCCGTCGCCCAGCCCGCCCATGCTGTCGCCGTTCAGGACGTACAGTGCGCCGTCCTTGCCGCCGCCGATCACCAGGTGCTTGATGGTGCCCGCGGGGTTGTTCAGCACCACCGACGAGCCACCCGCGCCGAAGTCCTTGTCGCCGGTGCTGTTGGCGACCGAGTCCGTCGGTGCGAACCAGGAATTGACCGCAAGCGTCGGACTGAGCTGCAGGAAGCTGTCGCCGTAGTCGTTGTTGGGGGTCGTGCTGCTGGTGATGTCGAACACGCCGTTGCCGGTGATGACGTAGACATTGCCCGCATCATCGACCGCCGGAGCACCGCCACTCATCCAGATCCCGGCCTTGCCGGTGTTCGGTGCGGCGAGAAACGTCCCGGTCTGCGTCAAGGTGTTGTTCGCATACGCGTAGGCGATCACCCAGCCGACCCAGGGATAGGCGTCCTCGTGCGAGGCCCAGACGATGTAGACCGAGCCGTTGGCGAACGCGAGTCCCGAGCGCTGATTCTCCGGCCGCGGCTCGAAGGCGCCGTTGCGGAATGTGCCGGGGAGGCTGGCGGCGATGGTTACCGGTGAGCCGGGCTTCTCGTTGCCGGTGAACAGGTCGATCGCGTGCAGGCGCTGGTAGAAGGTGGTGCCGGCCGCGTCCATCGACTTGGATACGACATAGAGGATGTGGGTCGCCGGGTCGATCACCGGCGTGCCGATGACGCCAGCTTCCGGTGCCAGACTGCCCAGCCCTATCCCGACCTTATAGCCGGTGGTGCCGGCCGGTACGGTGGTCTCGCCCGCCGCGGCCGCCCCATGCGCGGTGTCGATGAGACTCACGTGCGGCCACAGCTCCTGGCACGGGCTCGCGTCCGCATCGAAGGCGTACAGGCTGTCGTGCCCGGTGGCGACGAACACGACGTTGTGCCGCCTGCCGCCGATGGTCTGGCTGGCAACCCACAGCGGCTGCGCATAGACCGCGCCGTCGACGGTGCAGGAGAACAGCTTGCCGAAGCTGGCGGTGTTCACCGTTACCTTGGTCAGGGCATATTCGCGGCTGTTGACGCCGTCGCGCGCGCGATCGTTGTGCGCGGTATAGACACCGGCCAGGTCGGTGACCCCGACGGTGATGGAGGCCTTGCGCGTGGAGTCGGTCACGCCGGTGGCGGTGATCGTGTAGACCCCGGCGGTCGCCGGGGCGGTGAAGGTCACGGTGTCACCGCTGTGGCTGGAAGTCGGGTTAAACGAGCCCCCGGCGGGGCTGATGCTCCAGGTGACACCGGCGACATCATTGGTGGTGGCAGTCAGGGTCAGGGTCTGAGTCACCGTGAGACCGGCACGCGCCGGGGTGACCGTGACGCCGGTGCTGGCGGGACTGACGTTGATGGTCAGCGTGGCGATGGCGCTCTGCCGCTGCGGCGTGCCGGAATCGGTGACCGTCACCGTGACCATCGCCCCGCTCGCCGTGGCGGTCGGCGTACCACTCACCACGCCGCTCGGGGCGAGGCCGAGGCCGGCCGGCAGCGCGCTGCCCTGCGCCAGCTTCCAGGTGTACGGGGTCGTGCCGCCGGTGGCGGCGAGCGCGGCGGAGTACGCCACGCCGACCTGGCCGTTGGGGAGCGCGGGAGTCGTGACGCTGAGGGCCTTCAGGACGGTGAGCGGCAGCGTCGCGCTGCCCGTCTGCGAGTTGGCATCCGTCACCGTGACGGTGATGCTGGCGGTGGCCGCCGCGGTCGGTGTGCCCGCGATCGTTCCCGCGCCGCTCAACTGCAGGCCTGCCGGCAAAGTCCCCGCGCTCAGCGTCCAGGTGTACGGCGCGGTGCCGCCGCTCGCGGCGAGCGTCGCCGTGTACGCGTGGCCGACGATGCCGCCGGGCAGCGTCGTGGTCGTCACGGTCGGCGCCGCCGGGGGCGCGGTGGTGCCGACGGTGAGGGCGAGCGTCACCGGGGTGCTGTGAGCGTGCGCCCCGGAATCGGTCACCGTAAAAGTCAGCAACGCCGCCGTGACGGTCGCGGTCGGCGTGCCCCCGAGAGCCCCGCTGGCGTTGTTGAACGTCATGCCCGCGGGCAGCGTGCCGGCCGTCAGTGCCCAGGTGTACGGCGCGGTGCCGCCGGTCGCGGCGAGCGTGGCGCTGTACGGCGCTCCCACCTGGCCGTTCGGGAGCGAGGTTGTGGTCACGGTCAGCGCCGGCACCACGGTGAGAGTCAGCTGTGCCTGAGTGGTCTGCGCCGGGCTGCTCGAGTCACTCACCTGGAAGGTGAGCGGCGTGCCCGCCACGGCCGCATCGGGCATGCCGCCGAGCGCGCCACTGGCCTTGTCGAGGGTGATGCCGGAGGGCAGCGTGCCCGCGGCGAGTGTCCAGGAGTACGGCGCCGTGCCGCCGGTCGCGGCGAGCGTGGCGCTGTAGGCGGTATTGACCTCGCCGTTCGGGAGCGAGGTGGTGCCGACCGCGAGCGGTGCCGGCGGGGGCTGCTCGCTCTGCTGGGTGGAGACGCCGGAGCAGCCGGCGATGAGCAGCACGCATGCCGCGAGAGCAAGCGCAGCCTCAGGTACGGCTCGCAGCCGCAGCGTCACGGACACCATGCGCGCGGAGTCTCCCTCATTCTTAGTGTCGTTCTGGCTTAGTGTCGTTCTGGCGGCGGGTGGTCCCCCGCAGCACGTAGCCTTCCTGTCCCCTGCCAATGATAGCGGAGTGCGGGCCTTGCCGATGACCCTCGCGGACTGCCGACGCCAGGAACGGGCGCCAAATGTTGTGCGCTTATGTCGCCCTGTAAGCGCCCGTGGGCGCGGGAAGCGCCTTGACATAAGGGCCGCCGCGCCGGGAATGGCGGGCGAGTCATCCGCGCCTCAGGCGGCCGACTGCGCGCGGGCGCGCGCCTGCAGCCGCGCGTCGATCTCCGTCCACAGCGTCGTGTACACCTGGGCCGCGGGGCTGCGCGGCGCGGATGCCGGCAGCGGGGCACGCACGACACTCATGCGCTCAATCTGGCTCCAGTAGGGAACTTCGGTGGCGAGCAGCAGCGGGAACTGGTCGCGGGCGCTGGCGATGAGCTCGCGATGCAGCGCGCGGCGCCGGTCGACCATGGAGAAGAACGGCAGCAGCAGCAGGTCGTGCCAGCCCTCGCGCTGTACGAACTCGAGCAGCTGCTCGAGCATGCGCAGCGACAGCGGCGCGGGCAGCAGCGGGGCGATGACCGCGTCGGCGGCACGCAGCACGTTCTCCGACAGGAGCGAGATGCCGGCCGGGCAGTCGAGGAACAGCGTGCCGTAGATCTCGCGCAGCGAGCGGCTCATCTTCAGCAGCCGCTCGGTCGGGTGGCGCCGCGCGGCGAGATGTACCGGGAAGTTGCGGTAGGAGAAATCAGCCGGCAGCAGGTCGAGGTGCGGATAGCCGCTCGCCACGATCAGCTCCGGCAACTCGCGCTGGCCGCTGAGGAGCTTGCGCGCCGAGGCGCGCTCGTGCGCTTCGCCGCGCAGCGCGTAAGTCGCCCCGCCCTGCGGATCGAGATCCCACAGCAGCGTCGCCGCGCCGCCGGCGGCGCACAGGTAGGCCAGGTTGACCGCGGTGGTGGTCTTGCCGACGCCACCCTTGATGTTGGTGACCGCGATGATCCTCACGACGCACGAGCATACGCCGGGCGGCGTGCAAAAACGACGACGCGCCGGCGCTCAGTGCCGTCGGCGCTGCGTGCTGGCGCGCACGCGGGCGCGCAGCAGCGCGCTCAGCTGCCCCAGGAGCAGCAGGGTCGCGGCGGTGGCGGAGCCGATAATGAGTTCCATGACTTAGCCTCGCTCGGGGGCGGCCGTGAACGGCGCGCGGCCCGTGTTGATTCGAAGCCCAGACATGGTGGCGGGGCAGCCCGCCGCAACGGCCCTTGCTGGTCAGCCGACCGCCACCCTTTCGGGGGAGGCGCCGCGGCCGCTCAGGTGATCGAGCCCGGCTTGCGCAGCATCTTGCCGATCTCGGCCGCGTGCTCCTCCTCGGCGGCGATCTGCCTGCGGGCGTACTCCTCCAGCATGATGTTGCGGCCGGCGACCAGATCGAGCAGGCGCCGGTACTCCTGCAGCCCCTCCTGCTCGTGTGTCAGCGCCTCGCGCAGGATCTCGTCGACGTTGTGCTTGTGGGTCTCGAGCAGCGGCCCGATCGTGAGCGAGGGATGGCCGCCGAGGTTGGTGATGTGCTCGCCGGCCGCCACCGCGTGCAGCTGCGACTCGTCCGCCTGGCTGCGCAGCCACGCCACGATCGGGATGCGGTTGTGGCCGAAGATCATGAAGCTGTAGTGCAGATAGCGCACCAGTCCCGCCAGCTCGAGCTCGAGGATGTGCTTGAGGATGTCGATGCCTTTGGCGGTTTCGGACTTGCCGAGTTCGGAGGCCATGTCGATCTCTCCCAAAAGGCGCAGGGCGGGGATGGGCGAGCCTGCGGTGGTGTATGTTACCAGCGCGACCCATCCGGCAGCGGAGTGCGCCGACATGAGCAGCTTCTACGACATCCCGGTCACGGCCATCGACGGCGGCACCGACCTCCTCGGCGGGCTGCGCGGCAAGGTCACCCTGGCGGTCAACGTCGCCAGCCGCTGTGGCCTGACCCCGCAGTACACCGGCCTCGAGCAGCTGCAGCGCGAGCTCGCGGCGGAGAACTTCACGGTGGTGGGCTTCCCCTGCAACCAGTTCGGCGCCCAGGAACCGGGCAGCGAGGCGGAGATCGTGGCCTTCTGCCACAGCACCTACGACGTCACGTTCCCGCTGAGCGCCAAGCTCGACGTGAACGGCGCCGGGCGCCACGCCGTGTACCGCTTCCTGACCGCCGCCGACGGCGGCATCGCGGGCGACATCCACTGGAATTTCGAGAAGTTCCTCATCGGCCGCGACGGCCGCGTGCTCAAGCGCTATCCGCCCGAGACCAAGCCCCAGGATAGCGGTCTGCTGCAGGACATCGCCGAGGCCCTCTGAAGGGCGCACGGCGCGGCGCCGCCATGGCCGAGTTCGATTTCGCAATCCTGGGCGCGGGCGCCATGGGCTCGATCGTGGGCGCGCATCTGGCGCGGGCCGGCCACTCGGTGGCGATGCTGGCGCGCGGTGCACGCGCGGCGCACCTCGAACAGCACGGGCTCACCATCCGCGGCCTGGCGCAGTTCACCGTAGCAGTGCACACGCTGCGCGATCCGGCGGCCCTCGGTGGCGCCGGGGCGCTGATCGTCGCCACCAAAACCCCGGGGACGGAAGCCGCGCTCGCGGCGCTGCGGCACGCGCACTTCGGCGTGACGCTCTCGATCCAGAACGGACCGCTGAAGAACGACCTGCTGGCGGCGGCCTTCGGCGCCGAACGCGTGCTGGGCGCGCTCGCCGACACCAGCGGCGAGCTGCTGGCGGACGGCGAGGTGCTGTTCACGCGCAACGTCAATATCCTGGTCGGCGAGCTGGCCGGCGGCACCAGCGAGCGCGCCGAGCAGCTGGCGCGCACCATCGACGCCGCGGGCGTGCGCGCCGCCGCCACGCCCGCGATCCTGTCGCTCGAGTGGTCGAAGTTCTGCCCGTGGGTCGGCCTGATGGCCCTGGCGGTGACGACACGCGCGCCGACCTGGGAGTACCTGTCGGATCCGGACAGCGCGCTGCTGCTGGTGCGCCTGGTGCGCGAGATGGGGCAGCTGGCCGCGGCGCTCGGCATCGCGCTCTCCGACCGCGCCGTGCTGCCGGCCGCGAGCCTGTGCGCCGGCAGCGAGCAGGACGCGGCCGTCATCGTCACCCGCATCGGCGCCGAGTACCGCCGCAATGCCCCTGGTCACCGGCTGTCGGCGCTGCAGGACATCGAGGCGGGCCGGCCGCTGGAGGTGCACGAGACGCTCGGCTACGCGCGCGCCAAGGCGCAGGGGCTCGGACTGCGGCTACCGCTGCTGGAGGCCTTCGGCGCGCTGCTCGCGGCGATCGACCGCATGCGCCGCGGTGTGGCGCCGGCCGGCTGAGACTTACGGCGCGCTGACCGCAGTCAGGCCGCGGTACTCGAGCAGCGGGGCGATCTCGGGCGCGCGCCCGTAGAAGTCGCGGAACTGCTGCTTGGGATCCTCGCTGCGGCCGCGCGACAGCACCCGGTTGCGCAGGTAGTCGCCGTTGGCACGCGTCAGCCCGCCGTGCTCGTGGAACCACTGCCCGGTGTCGCGCGCCAGCACCTCGCTCCACAGGTAGGCGTAGTAGCCGGCCGAGTAGCCGCTCTCGAAGATGTGCGAGAAGTAGGCCGAGTGGTAGCGCGGCGGCACCGGCGCGTAGTCGAGGCCGCTGCTGCGCAGCGCCGCCTCTTCGAAGCCGGGCACGCCCTCGGCGGCCGGCGCCTGCGCGACGCTGATCTGGTGCCAGGCCTGGTCGAGCAACGCCGCCTCGACGTACTCGGTGGTGGCGTAGCCCTGGTTGAACTTGGTCGCCTCGAGCACCTTGGCGAGCAGCTCCGGCGGCATCGGCGCGCCGGTCTGGTAGTGGCGGGCGTAGTGCGCCACCACGGACGGCTCGCGCGCCCACATCTCGTTGTACTGCGAGGGGTACTCGACGAAGTCGCGCGGCACCTGCGTGCCCGACAGCAGCGGGTAGCGCACGTTCGACAGCATGCCGTGCAGCGCATGCCCGAACTCGTGGAACATCCCGGTCACCTCATCGAAGGTCAGCAGTACCGGCTGTCCCGTCTGCGGCTTGGGGATGTTGAGGTGGTTGGCCACCACCGGCTTGTGGTTCAGCAGCTTCGACTGGCTGACGTAGGAGGCCATCCACGCCCCGCCCTGCTTGTTATCGCGGGCGAAGTAGTCGCCCAGGAACAGCGCCAGCGGCCTGCCGTCGGCATCCGACACTTCGAACACGCGCACGTCCGCCTGATAGACGGGCAGGTCCTTGCGCTCCCTGAACGACAGTCCGTACAGCTGGTGCGCGGCGTAAAACACCCCGTCCTGGAGCACCCGATCGAGCTCGAAGTACGGTGCCACGCGCGCCTGGTCGAAGCTGTAGCGCTGCTTGCGCAGCTGTTCGGCGTAGAACGACCAGTCCCACGGCTGCAGCTGGAACGACGGCTTGCCCGCCGCCGCCTGCTCGGCATCGATCAGCTTCTGGATGTCTGCGCCCTCGGCACGCGCGCGCGCCAGCGCCGCCGGCGCCACCTGGCTGATCATGTCGCGCACCGCCTGCGGCGTGCCGGCCGACTCGTCCTCGAGCTGGTAGGCGGCGTGGCTGGGATAGCCGAGCAGCGCGGCACGCTCGGCGCGCAGCCGGACCAGCTGCGCGATCACCGGGCGGTTGTCGGTCGGGCCGCTGAGCGCGCGCCCGATGGAGGCCTTGTATATGCGCTCGCGCAGCGCGCGGTTGGTGAGCTGCGCCAGCGGCGGCTGGTTGGTGGTGTTCTGCAGCGTGATGAGCCACTTGCCACTCAGGCCGCGCGCCGCTGCGGCCTGCGCGGCCGCGCCGATCTGCCCGCTCGACAGTCCGTCGAGGTCGTGCACGTCGTCGACCACCACGGCGCCGTCGGCGGTCGCCTTGAGCACGTTCTGCTTGAAGCGGGTGGTGAGGGTCGAGATCTGGCGGTTGAGCTCGCGCAGCCGCGCCTGCTCGGCGGGCTTAAGGCGCGCGCCGGCGCGCACGAAGGTCGTGTGGTAGCGGGTCAGGAGCTGCAGTGATTCGGGGTCGAGGTGCAGCGCGGCGCGCTTTTCGTACAGCGCATCGACGCGTTGCCACAGCGCGGCATTGAGGAAGATGGCATCGCGCTGCGCGGTCAGCTTGGGCGCCATCTCGGTGTCGATCTGCTGCATCTGCGGGTCGGTATTGCAGGCATTGAGACGCGAGAACGTATCCTCGACGCGCGTCAGCAGCTGCCCGGAACGCTCCAGGGCCACGATGGTGTTGTCGAACGTGGCCGGCTCCGTGTTGTCGGCGATGTGCGCGACTTCGGCCAGCTGCTCGCGCATGCCCGTCTCGAAGGCCGGCCGGTAGTCGCTGTCGCGGATGCGGTCGAACGGCGGCAGCTGGAATGGAAGCGTGCTCGGCTGCGCAAACGGGTTGTCGGCCATTGGGGAGGTCCTTGCGGGTTGGGGTCCTTGGCCGGCAGCCGCGGCGCCGGTGCACACGACGGCAGCGAGCAGGCCCAAGTACGCAGTTCTCATGAAGGTCCCTTGGCCGCGAGCCGTTAGGCCGCGGACGGTGCGCAATGGTATCCTCCGCGGCCGCGCAATGCAGGCCCCTCGCGCGCTGCCGGCCCCGGCACAGCCGCCGCAGCGTGCGGGCACGTACACCCCGCAGGACCGACATGAGCATCAGCCAGGATCAGGTCGTTAGCATTCGTTACACGCTCAAGGACGACGCCGGCGGGGTCATCGACACCTCCGGTGATGGGGCTCCCCTCACCTACCTGCACGGGCACGGCAACCTCATCCCGGGTCTGGAGCGCGAGCTGGCCGGCAAGGGCGTCGGCGACAAGGTGCAGGTGAAGATCGCCCCCGCCGACGGCTACGGCGAGCACGATGCGGCGCTGGTGCAGCGGGTGCCGCGGCGCGCACTGAAGGGGGTCCCGAACGTACGCGTCGGCATGCGGCTGCATGCCCAGACCGAGCAGGGGCCGCGCGCCGTGACGGTGACGCAGGTGACCGGCGACATGGTCACGCTGGACGGCAATCACCCGCTCGCCGGCCAGAACCTCAACTTCGAGGTCGAAGTGACCGAGGTGCGCTCCGCCACGGCCGAGGAACTCTCGCACGGACACGTGCACGGCCCCGGCGGCCACGATCACTGAGCCTCGACGCCGGCCGCAGCCGGCGCCTCCTCCGCCGCCAGCTGCGCGAACACCGCGCGCATGCCATCCACCCGCCGCAGGTATTCGCGTGGATCGTGTGCGCCGCAGCGCTCGCCGGCCAGGAATCGAAAGCCGCGCTGCGCGTAGCGCGCCGCCGCACCGGCTCCGCACAGGTGCACCACCGCCGCCAGGTGCTCGCGCTGCCCCGGGCGCACGGCCGTCGCCTGCCCGGCGGCGAGGATGTCGTTCACCTTCAGGTCCAGATAGGCGCTCGTCAGCTCGATGGCATCCGCCGGCAGCACGCGCACGTACAGGCCGTTGAACCAGCACGCGTGCCAGTCGTTCCAGGCTCCCTCGCGCGCCAGCTCGTGATGGCGGATGCAGTAGTGGCTCGCCTCGGCGAAGGTGCCGGCGGCGATCTGATACCTGCCGACGGCGCTCGAAGCCGGCCGGTACAGATCGAACGGCCGCGCCGCCCACGCCCAGCGCCAGTAGGTACGCACCAGCGGGTTGCCCGAGCCCTCCACCTGGGCGAGCGCGGCGAGCAGCCCGGGCGAGATGACGCGCGTGGCATAGCGGCGGAAGAACGGCCCGTAGTCGCGCCAGGTCTCGGCCGGCGTCTTGTAGAGCGCGCCACTGACCGGGAAAAACAGCTCGGTGGGTTTGCGCACCACCTGGTACACCGCGTTGGCGGCCAGCGCCACCGCGGCCACCAGCACCAGCACCACCAGTGCCTGCGCACCGGGGGGTGCGCGGCGCCAGCGCCGCGCCCAGCGGCCGCGGGTCGGGGCGCCCGTCCGCGCGCGCCGGCGCCGTGGCCGCCGCGGCGCCATCAGCGCGGCCCCGATGCGCGGCACGCGGGCGGTGCACTACCATGCGGCGCCGTAACCGCGGTAGGAGGGGTGAGCAACGTGACACGCGAGGCTGTGGAAATCGAGACCGGGCGCGCGCCCGCCGGCGCGGTGATCTGGCTGCATGGCCTCGGTGCCGATGGCCACGACTTCGAGCCGATCGTGCCCGAGCTGGTGCGCCCCGGCGAGCGCGCCCTGCGCTTCATCTTCCCGCACGCCCCGCTGCGCCCGGTGACGCTCAACGGCGGGTACGCGATGCGTGCCTGGTACGACCTCATCGCGCTCGATCGCACCGCGCGCGAGGACGAAGCCGGCATCCGCGCCTCACAGGCCCTCATCGAGGCGCTCATCCGGCGCGAACAGGAGCGCGGGATCGGCAGCGAGCGCATCGTGCTCGCCGGCTTCTCGCAGGGCGGCGCCCTGGCGCTGTTCGCCGGCGCGCGTCACGCCCGGCCCCTGGCCGGCATCATGGCGCTGTCGTGCTACATGCCGCTCGCGGGTACCTTCGCCGCCGAGCGCCGCGCCGAGAACGCCGCGACGCCCATCTTCCTCGCGCACGGCCTGCAGGATGCGGTCGTGGCGCCGGCGCTCGGCGAGGAGTCGCGGCGCCAGCTCGAGGCGGCCGGCTGTCCGGTGGAGTGGCACACCTACAGCATGCCTCACTCGGTCTGCCCGCAGGAGGTTGCGGACATCGCCGCGTGGCTGCGGCGTACCCTGCCCTGACCATCCGCAAACGCAGCGAGGCTGCCCCCGGGGCGGCCTCGCTCACGCGCACCGCCGCCGCGCGGCGCTAGCGCCGGCCGTGCTCCGCGCCGCGATCGGCGCGCTCGCCACCGTGACCCTGCTGGGCGGCGTGCGCGTTGCCCGGCTCACCGCGCGGGCCGCCCCCCCCCCCCCGGGGCGCCGCGCCCACCCGGCCGCCCCGCGGCGCGGCAGCGCCTGATGGCGCACGCGGATTGCCGGGATACTGCGGGCGCGCCATGCCGGGGCTGGCCTGCGCAGGCGCGCCGCCCGGGAAGGACTGGTGCGCGCGGCCCGGGGCCGGGGCATGCACCGCGCCACCGGGTGCGCCGCGCGCGGCGGGCGTTTCCGGGCGGAACGGCTGGTTCATGGCGCGCGGCGCGCCGGATGAGTTCATCGCCACCGGCGGCCGGGCGGCGATCGCGCCATGCTCACCGAGCATGCCGTGCGCGGCACCCGCCGGGCGCTCACCGCCGGCGCGCGCCGCCACCACACCGTGGCCGTAGAACACGCCCGGCCTGGGGGTCGCCGCGACCGGAGGACGGCCGTGATTGAAGTCCGCGCGCATGGTGTTGTCGCGCGCGGCCAGCACCTCGTTGTGGCGCTGCAGGTCGGACATGCCGACGTGGCGCTCGTGCGCGAAGCGCAGCTCCGCGGGTGAGGCGTGCGCGACGATGCCGCCGCCGCCGTTGAAGCACACGCGATTGACCGGCGCCTCGTTGATCACGACGCGGTCGACGATGTAGGTGTCGCCGCGCCAGTAGCCGCCGTGGAAGCCGACGCCGCTGTAGCCGAACCCGTAGTTGATGCCGCCATAGAAGCCGACGTGCGGGCCCCAGTAGCCGGCGTGCCAGAGGTAGATGCCGTCGGCGAAGCCCCAGTAACCCGGGGTCCACAGCAGCCCCGGCGAGGGCGCGAGCACCCACGTGCCCGGCACCCAGTAGTAGCCGCCGTCCGCCCACGCCCAGTAGCCCGGCGTCCAGACGTAGCCCGGTCCGGGTACCGCCGGCAGCTCGTACACCGGCAGCACCGGCGGCGCGATGGTGACCGACACGAACACTCCCGCATTCGCCGCCAGCGGCAGCCCCGCGAGCAGCAGGGCTGCAGTGACGCCGCGGATGAAATTACGCATGTGAGAGCCTCCTCTGATCGCCGCACGGGCATGCCCGCGCCTGCAAATTGACTGGATCGCGCTGAACGTCTCCTGAACCCTGATTCATAGCACCCACGGCCGCGCAGCTCCTTGAACTCCTTCACTTTCTGCAACGCGTGCGGAAGCGCGGGGTTGACGCGCGGCGCGCCTGTCGCCGCGGGCGCACGGCAGCTAGAACCAGCTGTAATTGAAGCTGATGCTGATGCGCTCGCCGGCCACCGGATTGGCCGGCACTTCGTGACGCAGCCAGCTCTCGAACAGCAGCAGCCCCGCCGTACGCGCCGCGAAGTTCGCCCAGTGTGCGGCACGTGCGCGGCCGCGCCGCGGCGGCGCCGCCATGAAGCGCTCGAGGCGCGGGTCTTCGAACTTCAGGCCGGCCGCGCCGCGCGGCACCGCGACGTAGTAAGTGCCGCTGATGGTCGAGAGCGGATGCAGATGCAGGCCGTGCACGGCACCGGCACCCATGACGTTCACCCAGCAGTCGGTCAGTGCCAGCGGCCGTGAGGTGAGATCGAGCCGCAGCGCGTGCGCGAAGCGCGCCACGTGCCGGTCGAGTTCGCGCGCCAGGCGCGCAAAGGTCGGCGACAGCTCGTGCATGCGGTGCGCGGAGCCGTACGAGGTGTAGCCGCCGGGGTAGTTGCGCTTCGACCAGCGGCGGCCGGCGGCATCGTCGTGCGCGAGCTGGCGGCACTCGGCGCGCAGCCGTGCGTTGAGCGTCTGCCAGCCGCGCGACCGCAGGCGTGTCGAGTAGACGAGTGTCGGAAACAACGCGTGCACAGGCATGCCGGCCGCAGTATGCGGGCCCGGTACGAGGTGGTCTATGATGAGGATCTATGGCCGTCTCCACCCTTCCCCAGCCGCCCGCGGCGACGCGCAGCCCAGACCTCGTCGGTCACTGGATCGGCGGCGCGGCCGTGCCCGGGAGCGGCGCGCGGCTGCCGGTATTCAATCCATCCAGCGGCGCGGTGGTGCGCGAGGTGACGCTCGCTGGCGTGGAGGAAGCGAACGCGGCGGTGGCGAGCGCGCAGCGTGCCTGGCGCGGCTGGGCGGACACCCCGCCGGTACGCCGCGCCCGGGTGCTGGCGCAGTTCCTGACGCTGCTCAACCGGCAGCGCGACGCCCTCGCGGCGCTCATCACCGAGGAGCACGGCAAGGTGTTCTCGGACGCACAGGGAGAGGTGACGCGCGGCATCGAGGTGGTCGAGTTCGCCTGCGGCATCCCGCAGCTGCTGAAGGGCGACTTCACCGATCAGGTGTCCACCGGGATCGACAACTGGACCCTGCGCCAGCCGTTGGGGGTGGTGGCCGGCATCACGCCCTTCAACTTCCCGTGCATGGTGCCGTGCTGGATGTTTCCGCTCGCGCTGGCGTGCGGCAACAGCTTCGTGCTCAAGCCGAGCGAGCGCGATCCGTCGGCGTCGCTGTTCATGGCACGGCTGCTCGGTGAAGCCGGCCTGCCCGCCGGGGTATTCAACGTCGTGCAGGGCGACAAGACCGCGGTCGATGCGCTCCTCGACCACCCCGAGGTGCGGGCGCTGAGCTTCGTCGGCTCCACGCCGATCGCGCACTACATCTATCAGCGCGGTGCGGCGCACGGCAAGCGCGTGCAGGCGCTCGGCGGTGCCAAGAACCACATGGTGGTGATGCCGGACGCCGACCTCGACCAGACGGTGGATGCGCTCATCGGCTCGGCGTACGGCTCGGCGGGCGAGCGCTGCATGGCGATTTCGGTGGCGGTGCTGGTGGGCGACACCGGCGAGCGGCTGGTGCCGCGCCTGGCCGAACGCGCGCGTCAGCTGCGCATCAGCGACGGCATGGAGGCCCAGGCCGAGATGGGCCCGCTCATCAACAAGACTGCGCTCGAGCGCGTGCGCGGCTACATCGAGGACGGCGTGGCGAGCGGTGCGCGCCTGGTCGTCGACGGCCGCCGCCACCCGGTCAGCGGGGCGCCGTTCGCGGTCGCCGGGCGTGAGGCCGGTTTCTACATCGGCGCCACGCTCTTCGATCACGTCACGCCGCAGATGCGCATCTACCGCGAGGAAATCTTCGGCCCGGTGCTCGCCTGCGTGCGCGTGCCGGACTTCGCCGCCGCCGTGGACCTGGTCAACGGCCACACGCTCGCCAACGGCGTCGCCTGCTACACGCGCGACGGCAACGTGGCGCGCGAGTTCGGGCGCCGCATCCAGGTCGGCATGGTCGGCATCAACGTGCCGATCCCGGTGCCGATGGCGTGGCATGGTTTCGGCGGCTGGAAGAGCAGCCTGTTTGGCGACATGCACGCCTACGGCGAGGAAGGCGTGAGGTTCTACACGCGCCAGAAATCGATCATGCAGCGCTGGCCTGAGAGCACGCCCAAGGGGGCCGAGTTCGCGATGCCGACGGCGAAGTAGCCGTCAGTCCCAGGCATCGCGGGGCTGCCAGCCGGGCCCGCGCCGCACGGTGTCTTTAGCGAGCCGCTGCCAGTCGAGCGCGGCGCCGCGCGGCCATTCGCCCGATTCCCTCAATGGTACGGATCGCGGAAATCCCGGCGGACGTGGACGCGGTGCCCGGCGCGACCGAGGCTTGACAATCAGGTAAGTACTAACTTACCGTAAGCAATGGCTTACGCTAGTGCGCTGCAGTGCCTCAGCGATCCGACCCGGCGACAGGTGTTCGAGAGGCTGCGTGCCGGCCCGCAGTCGGTCGGGGCGCTGGCACACGGGCTCCCGGTGAGCCGGCCGGCCGTGTCGCAGCACCTGAAGGCGCTCAAGGATGCCGGCCTCGTTCTGCAACGAGCCGAAGGAGCCCGCCGCGTGTACTACATCGACCCGCAGGGCCTGGCGGAGCTGCGCCGCTGGCTCGATCGGTTCTGGACCGATGCCCTCACGGCATTCAAGAACGAAGTCGACGCCACTCACGGCACCCGGAGCAAGCCTTGAACCGCACCATCGAAATCGCCCCGCTCCGCAAGAGCGTGGTGGTCGAGGCCACCCCGGCGCAGGCCTTCGCGGTATTCACCAGCGGCATCGACCGCTGGTGGCCCAAGACCCACGGCATCGGCCAGGGACCGGTGCGCGAGTCGGTGATCGAGCCCTTCGTCGGCGGGCGCTGGTATGCGCGCCACGAGGACGACTCCATCGCGGTGGTCGGCCACGTGCTGGTGTGGCAGCCGGGCGAGCGCCTGGTCGTCAGCTGGGAGATCAGCGCCGAGTGGAAGCCCGACCCACGGCCGACCTTTACCTCCGAAGTCGACGTGCGCTTCAGCGCCGCAGCCGGCGGCGGTACGCGCGTCGAGCTCGAGCACCGCAACTTCGAGCGCATGGGCGAGGCGGGCGGCACCAAGATGCGCGGCGACGTCAGCGGCGGCTGGCCGACGATTCTGGAGCTGTTTGCGAAAGAAGCCTCACGCACGGAGAACAAGTCATGAGCGAGCTCGTCGTCCACAGCATTCCCGGCAGCCCTTTCGGGCGCGCCGTGCTCATCGCCCTCGAGGAGAAGGCGGCCGCCTACCGCTTCGCGCCGGTGGCGCCTGCGACACTGCGCACCGCCGCGCACCTCGCCCGCCATCCCTTCGGCCGTGTGCCGGTACTGGAGCACGGCACGTTCCGCCTCTACGAGACGCAGGCGATCCTGCGCTACCTCGACCGGGTGCTGCCGGGCGTCGCGCTCACGCCGGCCGAGCCGCGCAGCGCGGGGCGCATGGACCAGATGATGAACGTCAACGACTGGTACGTGTTCCAGGGCGTCGGCAACGTCATCGCCTTTCAACGCATCATCGCCCCGCGCCTCATGGGCCGGGCCTGCGACGAGGCCGCGATCGAGGCCGCCCTGCCCCGTGCGCGCGCCGTGTTCGCGGAACTCGCCGCGCAGCTGGGCGCGGATCCCTACTTTGCCGGGGCGCAGGTCAGCCTGGCGGATGTGCTGCTCGCGCCGCAGCTCGACTTCCTGCAGCAGACCCCGGAGTGGGAGCCGCTCGCCGGCCCGCACGGGGATCTGCGACGCTGGCTCGATCGCATGAACGAGCGGCCGAGCCTGAAGGCCACCACCTGGACGCGGGTGGCGGAGATGGCCGAGGGGGCGCTGCGCGCCAGCGCCGCCTAGTGCCGCGCCTCAGGCCTGCCTGGCGGGTTTCTTGGCCGCCTGGGGCTCGAACTGCTGCTCCTCGGTGCTGCCGGCGAGCGCCGTGATCGAGGAGTTGCCGCCGCTGACTGCCTGGGTGACGGCGTCGAAGTAGCCCGCGCCGACCTCGCGCTGGTGCTTGGTGGCGGTGTAGCCGGCGGCCTCGGCGGCGAACTCGGCCTGCTGCAGCGTCACGTAGGCGGTCATCTGCTGCGCCTTGTAGCCGCGTGCCAGCTCGAACATCGAGTAGTTGAGCGCGTGGAAACCGGCCAGCGTGATGAACTGGAAGCGATAGCCCATCGCCGCCAGCTCGCGCTGGAACCTGGCGATCGTGGCGTCGTCGAGCTTGCGCTTCCAGTTGAAGGACGGCGAGCAGTTGTAGGCGAGCAGCTTGCCGGGAAATTCCCTGTGCAGCCCCTCGGCGAACTCGCGCGCCTCGGCGAGGTCCGGCTTGGCGGTCTCGCACCACACCAGGTCCGCGAACGGTGCGTAGGCACGGCCGCGCGCGATCGCCTGCTGCAGGCCGGCGTTGACGCAGAAGAATCCTTCGGCGGTGCGGCCGCGGCCGGCATCGATGAACGGCCGATCACGCTCGTCGACGTCGGAGGTGAGGAGGTTGGCGCCTTCGGCGTCGGTGCGCGCCACCAGCACCGTGGGCACGTTGCACACGTCCGCCGCCAGGCGCGCCGCCACCAGCTTGTTGATCGCATCCTGGGTCGGCACCAGCACCTTGCCGCCCATGTGGCCGCATTTCTTGGCCGAGGACAGCTGGTCCTCGAAGTGCACGCCGGCCGCGCCCGCGTCGATCATCTGCTTCATGAGCTCGAAGGCGTTGAGCACCCCGCCGAAACCGGCCTCGGCGTCCGCCACGATGGGCTTGAGCCAGTCGATCGAGTCATCGCCCTCGGCGTGGCAGATCTCGTCGGCGCGCCGCAGCGTGTTGTTGATCCGGCGCACCACCGCCGGCACCGAGTCCGCCGGATACAGCGACTGGTCGGGGTACATCTCGCCGGCGAGGTTGGCATCGCCCGCCACCTGCCAGCCGGACAGGTAGATGGCATCGAGCCCTGCCTTCACCTGCTGCATCGCCTGGTTGCCGGTGAGCGCGCCGAGCGCATTGACGAACGGCTTCTCCTGCAGGTAACGCCACAGCTTCTCGGCGGTGGCACGTGCGATCGAGTGCTCGACCGGGATGGTGCCGCGCAGGCGCACCACTTCGGTGGCCTCGTAGCCGCGGCGCACTCCGCGCCAGCGCGGGCTCTCGCTCCAGCTGCGCTTGAGCTCAGCGGCGGTGGGCAGGGATGTGTCGGGTCTCATGGCTCGCGTGCACCTCTGGCAGTTTTTTCGGATCAGCTCAGCAGCTCGTACGCCGGGAGCGTCAGGAACTCGTCGAACACGTCGGACTTGATCATCTGCTCGAACAGCCGCGCCGCGGTCGGGAACATGCCGTGGGTCAGGCGCGTGGCACCGACCTCGGCGTGGATGTGCTCGAGCTCGGCGGTCAGCAGGCCGTCGAAACGCGCCATGCTGATCGGGCGGCCGTCGCTGGTGCGCGCGCCGTGGTGCAGCCATTGCCACAGCTGCGCCCGGCAGATCTCGGCGGTGGCCGCGTCCTCCATCAGGTGGTAGAGCGGCACGCAGCCGTTGCCGCGCAGCCAGGACTCGAGGTACTGCACGCCGACGCGGATGCAGCCGCGCACGCCCTCCTCCGTAATCTCGCCCTCGGGCGCCTGCAGCAGGTCGGCGGCCGTGACCGTCACGTCCGCCCGCAGCACGCCGAGCTGGTTCGGGCCCTTCATCACCGCATCGAACGGTTCGCGTGCCACCTCCGCGAGTCCCGGATGCGCGATCCAGGTGCCGTCGTGGCCGGCACGCGCCTCGCGCAGCTTGTCGGCCCGGACCCGTGCCATCGCCGCCTCGTTGGCCCTGGGATCGTCGCGGAGCGGGATCTGCGCCGCCAGGCCGCCCCTGGCGTGCGCGCCGCGGCGGTGGCAGGTCTTGATGAGCAGATCCACGTACGACAGGAGAAAGTGGCGCTCCATCGTGACGCTGGCGCGATCGGGCAGCAGGCAGTCGCGGCGGTTACGGAATTTCTTGATGGAACTGAAGAGGTAGTCCCAGCGCCCGCAGTTGAGGCCCGCCGAGTGCTCGCGCAGCTCGTAGAGGATCTCGTCCATCTCGAAGGCGGCGAGGATGGTCTCGATGAGCACCGTGGCCTTGATGGTGCCGCGCTTGATACCGAGCGCGTCCTGCGCGGCGTTGAACACGTCGTTCCAAAGCCGCGCCTCGAGATGGCTCTCCATCTTCGGCAGGTAGAAGTACGGCCCGGTGCCGCGGCGCGCCAGCGCCTCATGGTTGTTGGCGAGGAACAGCGCGAAGTCGAACAGTGCGCCGGACACCGGCTCGCCGGCGATGCGCACGTGCTTCTCGGGCAGGTGCCAGCCGCGCGGCCGCACGATGAGCGTCGCGGTGCGCTCGGCGAGCCGGTAGACCTTGCCGGTGGTCGGGTCGGCGAAAGTGATGGTGCGCCGCACGGCATCGGCGAGATTCACCTGGCCGCGGACGATGTTCTCCCAGGTTGGGGCGCAGGAGTCCTCGAAGTCGGCCATGAAGGCCTTCACCGGCGCGTTCAGGGCGTTGATGATCATCTTGCGCTCAACCGGGCCGGTGATCTCGACCCGCCGGTCCTGCAGATCCGCCGGCACCGGCGCCACGCGCCAGTTCTCGGCCCGTACCCTGGCCGTCGCCGGCAGGAAGTCGGGGCGCGCGCCGTCATCGAGCTCGCGCTGGCGCGCAGCGCGCCGCGCCAGCAACTCGAGGCGCCGCGGGTTGAAGCGCCGGTGCAGACTGGCGAGCAGCTGCAACGCGAGCGGCGTCAGCACCTCGGCGGCGCGCTCGACCCCCGCGCCCAGGATCTCGACCTGGGGGCCCGTCTGCTCCCGGGAGTGCACCCGGCCGTGCGTTTCGGCTTCCATGTCCCGGCCAGCATACGCGTCTTGACCGGAAATTTGACTATGGAAACTTCACATTGTTAATTTCACAGCCTGGAGTCCGCGCCCGCATCGTTGCGCCAGCGCGGGCACACGGGGCGCTGAACATATGCCGGAGTTACTGCGCAAGGGCCATTTCCTCGGCGCCAAGCTGCGCTCGGTGCGCAAGCGCCACGGGCTGACGCTCGAGGATCTGTCGGTGCGCTGCACGCAGCGCAATGCCGCGCTCGCCCCGTCGGTGTCCTACCTGAGCATGATCGAGAGCGGCAAGCGCATGCCCTCCTCCGCGCTGCTCGGCCTGCTGGCGGCGGTATTCCAGCGCGCGCCGGCGTGGTTCCTCGACGAGAGCGCCGAGCTCGAGCTGCCCTCGCCGGCCGGGCCCGGCGGCGGCGCGGCGCGCATCCCGCTCGAGCCGGCGTTCCTGTTCTCCAAGAGCCTGCTGCAGGCGGCCATCCCGGAGCTGCTGGCGCAGACCGGCACGAGCGGGCGGCAGTTCGCTCACCTCCTGATCCGCTCGCACCAGGAGATGTCGCGCAACGACTTTCCCGATCTGGAGCGCGCCGCCGACCACGTCGGCGAGCGGCGCTTCCCGCTGGCGGTCGAGGATCTGATGCGCCTGGCCCGCCGCCACGGGCTCGAGATCCGCTGGTTCGAGCGCAAGCCGGTGCTGGCGCGCGACAAGGATCGCGAGGTGCGCAGCATGATGCGCTCGTTCTTCGAGGCGCCGCGCGTGGTGTACGCCAACCGCGCGCTGCAGTCCGACCCGGCGCGGCTCAAGTTCGACCTGGCCGCGCACATCGGCCACAAGGTGCTGCACGGTGGCGACGGCCTGAAGTCCGCGCACGCCACCGGCGGGGAGATGGGCGGCAGCCCCGAGAGCGGCTCGAGCGGGGCCGGCATGAACGCCCAGGACGTGCTGCACGCGTGGCGCGACTTCGAGTGCAGCTTCTTCGCCGGCGCACTGCTCGCGCCGCGCGTGCCGTTCCGGCGCTTCCTGGCCCGCGAGCGCTACCGCGTCGAGGCCGGCGCGAGGCTCGAGTTGACGCCGGCGGTAGTCATGCGCCGCATGACCAAGGTGTCCCCGTATCCGTACTGGCATTTCTTCGATGCCTACCCGCCGGGCTACCTGCGCGCCGTGTACCGCGGCAACGGCATCCCGCTGCCGTGGGGCAATCTCGCGCAGGTGAGCGACCCGTGTCCGAACTGGGCGGTGTTCCGCATGATCGACGATGACCGCGGCACGCGCGGCTCGCAGATCTCGGTGCTGCGCGACGGCGCCCGCTCGCTGCTGTACTGCTGCCACTCGATCCGCGTGCATGACATGGCCGGCAACCCGCACGTGCTGTCGGTGGGCGTGGACCTGGCGCCGGCTCTGGCCTCGAACGGCGTGGACAGCGCCGAGATCGTCGAGGCGATCTTCCGCGAGTGCCTGCACCGGCGCGGCGAGGCGCGCATCCCCAAGGCCGCGGCCCAGGCCCTCGATGCAGTCGCCAACGTGCTCAACATTGCCTGGATCGCGGATGCGCTGGCGAACCCCGCGCGCATCATCTGCCCGCGCAGCAATCGCTGTCCGCGCCCGGAACGCTGCGAGGGAGCGCGGCCGTCGCGCGCGCGCGAGATCGCCGACGTGCGCCAGGAAATCCTCGGCCGCGAAGGCTGATGGCTTAAACTGCCGCGGCCGCCCTCGTCCCGGAGCAGCCATGCCGTCCGTTCATCGCACCCGCCCGCTGGCCGCGGCTCTTGCCTGCGCCCTGCTGGCGCCGGCACTCGCCAACACGCCGCCCGCCGCCGGCGCACCGACCGCGGAGGCGCTGCAGGCCGAGCGGGCCAGCGTCCATGCCTGGCGTACCCAGCGCCTGGACGCGCTCACCGGCGATGACGGCATGCTGACGCTCGCCGGCCTGTTCTGGCTGAAGCCGGGCGACAATACCTTTGGCCGCGGCGCGGGCAACGCGCTGGTGCTCGACAATCCCTCGCTCGCCGACACCGCCGGCAGCTTCGTGGTGAGCAGCCAGAAGGTACGCTTCGAGGCGCGCGCCGGTGCGGGCGTCACGCACGACGGGCGGCCGGTCAGCTCGCTCGAGCTCGTGCCCGACAGCGCCGGCGAACCCACGCTGCTCGCGAGCGGCGCGCTGCGCTTCTTCGTCATCGAGCGCGCCGGCAACCTCGGGGTGCGCGTGCGCGACCTCAACAATCCGCACCGCCTCGGCTTTCTCGGCCTCAGCTACTTCCCGGTGAGTACCGCCTGGGCGATCGATGCGCACTTCGAGGCCTACCAGCCGGCGCACCACATCAAGATCATGAATATCCTCGGCATGGAGCAGGACATGGAGTCTCCGGGCGCGCTGGTGTTCAGAAAGGACGGCCGCGACTGGCGCCTCGACGCGGTGCTGGAGCAGCCGGGCGACACCGAGCTGTTCGTCATGTTCGCCGATGCGACCAGCGGCCACGAGACCTACGGCGCCGGACGCTTCCTGCGCGTGCCCCTGCCCTCCGGCGATTCGGTGCGGGTGGATTTCAACAAGGCCTACAACCCGCCGTGTGCGCTCAACGATTTCGCGACCTGCCCGCTGCCGCCGTCCCAGAACCGGCTGCGGCTGCGCATCGCGGCCGGTGAAAAGACCTACGCCGGCGCCCCGGCGCATCACCACTAAGCGGCTCAGTGCCCGAGCAGGCGCTGGCGCTGGGTGAGGCGGATGCGCTCCATGACGCGCTGCGTGGCGGCGGGCGCGAGCGCCGTGCCAGCCGCGGCCGGCTGCGGCTGGAAGCCGGCCGCGGCCGCAGTGAGCGGCGGGAACGAGATGAAGGCGTCGCTGCGCACGGCAGTACCGGCCTCGGTCTGCACGTAGAACGGCAGGAACACGCCGTTGGCTGAGGTCAGCGACTCGTAGTCGCCGAGGAACAGCCCTTCCGAATCCGGTGCCAGGTTGAGATCGAACGGGCCGGACAGGTGCGACTCGTGGAAGGTCGTGCCGCCGTCGCTCGAGACCACCATCCAGCAGTCGGTGAGAAACAGGCCGGCGAACATGTTATTGCGCAGGTCGAAATAGGTGACGGCGATGGCGCCGTCGGCGCGCACGTTGATGGTCGGCGTGAACGCCTGCACGGTGGTGTCGGCGTTCACCTGTACCGGCGCCGACCAGGTGACGCCGCCATCGGAGGACTGCGTCATGGCGATGCCATCGTGCTGACCACCCGAGAAGCGCGAGTCCTGCCAGGCCACGTACACCACACCGCCCGGTGAGACGCTGACCGACACCAGGTCCGCCCCGTCGCGTACCACGGCTCCGTTGCGCGGGTCGGTGGTGCCGACCGCCTGCAGGCTCGAGACGACCACCGGCGGCATCGACCAGGTCGTGCCCTTGTCGAGTGACTGGGTGACGCGCACCGATGCGGTGACGGCACCGCCGCTGGCGGTGTCGAGCTCGGTGAACACGTCGAGCAGGTTGCCGTTCGGCAGCACGACTACCTGGTTGCCGAGGGTCTGATTGTTGGCCCCTGGGTCGTAAATGCTGCGCGCCGCCTGCCAGCTGATGCCGGCGTTGGAGGTCATGGCGAAGTAGCTCGGCCCGGCGGTCTGGCCCGTGAGCCGGTCCCAGACCGCGTACGCGAACGACGCATTGCCGGGATCGGCCGTGATCGAGCCCTTGTCGTTGAAGAACTGCGCCCCGTCGTGGATGAGCGCGACCGGGTCGCTCCAGTGGAAGCCGCCGTCGCCGGACTGCGCCACCAGCATGGCGCTGGTGGAGCCGGGCGTGAGCGAGGCCCCCGTGAACGACAGCGACAGCGCGTATACCGTGCCGTTGGGCGAGGCCGACAGCCACACGTCGGTGGCGCGCGCGTAGTCGCCGCCGTTGGCGCTGGTGCCGCCGGTGCAGCGCGAGAACGGGGCGTTGCTGAGGATCCAGGTCTGCCCGCCATCGGAAGAGGCGGCCAGGTTCAGGCCCTGCGCCCCGCCGTCCGACCAGCGGTTCTGCTGCCAGGCGGCGACGAAGTTCATGGAGTTGACGCGGCTCACCGCGAGAAACGGCTCGGCCGCGGTGTTGACGTACAGCGTGCCGGTGGAGGCGACGCCGTCGCAGTTCGGCGCGAACGTGGATGCCTGCGACACCCGCGCCTGCGGCACCGACGTGAACGGCGGCGGCTGCGGGGGCGCGGGGCCGATTCCGCCGCCACTACCACCACCGCAGCTGGCCAGCGTGGCGAGAACGGCCAGAAGAGGTATGACCCGCTGCGCGCGCATGGCGCACAGCCTAGCATGAGTGATCACCGCCGCCGCGCGACCAAGCGTTATGTCACCGGGCCAGACCGCGACTCGCTCAGGCGTCGAGGAAAATGGTCGCCGGGTGCTCCAGGCACTCCTTGAGTGCCTGGATCATGGCGGCGGCGTCGTAGCCGTCAACGAAGCGGTGGTCGAACGACGAGGACAGATTCATCGTGCGGCGGATCGCGATCGCGCCTTCGAACACCACCGGGCGCTCCACCGCGCGGTTGACCCCGATGATCGCCACCTCCGGCGCGTTGATGATGGGGGTGCTGGCGATGCCGCCCAGCTTGCCAAGGCTGGTGATGGTGATGGTCGAGCCGGTCAGCTCCTCGCGCTTGGCCTTGTTGCTGCGGGCCGCCTCGCTGACACGGCGCATTTCCGCGGCCAGTTCCCACAGCGGGCGCCGGTCGGCGTCGTGCACCACCGGCACCTTCAGGCCGTCGGGAGTCTGGGTGGCGATGCCGAGGTGCACCGCGCGGTGACGCACGATCACGCCGCGCTCGGCGTCGTAGTGCGCATTGCACTGCGGGAACTCGCGCAGCACGCGTACCAGGGCGAGCGCCAGCAACGGCAGGTAGGTGAGCGCCGCAGCTCCGGCCGGCAAGCGGCCGTTCAGGTGCCGGCGCAGCGACTCGAGCTCGGTGATGTCGAGCTCCTCGACGTAGGCGAAATGCGGGATGTTGCGCTTGGCCTCGCTCATGCGCTGGGCGATCACGCGGCGCAGGCCGATGACCTTGATTTCCTCGGTGGCACCCGCCGCGGGGCCGCGCGCGGCCGCCACCGGCTTGGGTGCGGTGCGCAGCGGTGTCGGCGCCGGGCCGCGGCGCGCCACGTAGGCGTCCAGGTCCTTGGGCACGATGCGGCCGTTGGGTCCGCTGCCGGCCACCTGGCGCAGGTCGACCCCCGCCTCGTGCGCACGACGGCGCGTGGCGGGTGAGGTGGCGACGCGCGTGCTGCGCGCCGCCGCCGGTTCCAGGGCATGCACGGCCGCGCCGTTGCCGTTGCTGCGCGGCTCGGCGGCTGCGGCCGGGGCGCGCGCGGCGGCGGGCGCCGCGCTGGCCGGTGCGGCAGCGCTCGCTGCGGGCGCCGCCGCGGCGCCGGCAGCCTGCGTCTCGAGCACGATGAGCTCGGCGCCCACCGGCACCATGTCCCCGGGCGCGCCGGTGATCGACAGCACGCGCCCGCTCACCGGTGCCGGCACTTCGACCGCGGCCTTCTCGGTCATCAGCTCGACGACCACGTCGTCCTCGGCCACGGTGTCGCCTGGCTTGACGCGCCAGCCGACGATCTCCGCCTCGACCGTGCCCTCGCCCAGGTCCGGCAGCTTGAATACGTAGCGGCTCATGAAGCCTCCATCACCTGGCGCAGGGCGGCGGCGATGCGCGCCTGACCGGGAAAGTAGTCCCACTCGAAGGCATGCGGATAGGGCGTATCCCAGCCGGCGACGCGCTGGATCGGCGCTTCCAGGTTCCAGAAGCACTGCTCCTGCACGGTGGCGACGAGTTCCGCGCCGTAGCCGCCGAAGCGCGTGGCCTCGTGCACCACCACGCAGCGTCCGGTCTTGCACACCGAGGTGCACAACGTGTCGACGTCGAGCGGCGCCATGGTGCGCACGTCGATGATCTCGGCGTCCACGCCCACCAGGCGCACCGCTGCCTCGCAGACGTGCACCATGGTGCCGTAGGTGAGCACGGTCACGTCCGTACCCTCGCGCACGACCTCGGCGCGGCCGATCGGCACGGTGTAGTGACCGTCGGGGACCTCGCCGCGCGCGTGCGCGCTCCAGGGCACCGCCGGCTTGTGCGGGTCGCCATCGAAGGGTCCGTTGTAGATGCGCTTGGGCTCGAAGAACACCACCGGATCCTCGTCCTCGATGGCGCTGATCAGCAGGCCCTTGGCGTCATAGGGGTTGGACGGCATCACCACCTTGATGCCGCATACGTGGGTGAAGATGGCCTCGGGGCTCTGCGAATGCGTCTGGCCGCCACGGATACCGCCGCCGCACGGCGTGCGGATGGTGACCGGCGCGGGGAATTCGCCCGCCGAGCGGTAGCGCAGCCGCGCCAGCTCGCTCACCACCTGATCGATGCCCGGATAGATGTAGTCGGCGAACTGGATCTCGGCCACCGGCTTCAGGCCATTCACGCCCATGCCGATGGCCGTGGCGATGATGCCGCCCTCGGCGATCGGCGTATCGAGCACGCGATGCTCGCCGTGCTTGCGCTGCAGGCCGTCGGTGGCGCGGAACACGCCGCCGAAGAACCCCACGTCCTCGCCCAGGATGACGACGCGCGGATCGCGGCCGAGCATCACGTCCATGGCCGAGTTCAGCGCCTGCACCATGTTCATGCGCGCCATGCTCAGCCCTCCTTGGCGGCAGACGGCGTCGCATGCGCGGCGTCGGCCTGCGACTCGCGCAGACGCCGCAGCTCCTCGCGCTGGCGCACCAGGTTAGGCGGCATGTCCTTGAACACGTCCTCGAACATGGTCAGCGGGTCGAGTGCCGGACCGCCGGTGAGGGTGCCGTACGACTCCGCCTCCTTCCAGCTGGCGGTGACGTGCGCCTCGAGCTCCTTCTCGAGCTGGGCGTGACGCTGCTCCGACCACTCGCCGAGCGCGATCAGGTGCTGCTTGAGGCGCGTGATCGGATCGCCGAGCGGCCAGGCGCGGTACTCGTCCTTGGGACGGTAGCGCGAGGGATCGTCGCTGGTGGAGTGCGCCGAGGCGCGGTAGGTGACCAGCTCGATGAGCGTCGGGCCGACGCTCTGGCGCGCGCGCTGCGCCGCCCACTGCGTGACCGCGTACACGGCGAGGAAGTCATTGCCGTCGACGCGCAGCCCCGGGATGCCATAGCCGGGGCCGCGCTGCGCGAAGGTGTTGCGCTCGCCGCCGGCGAACCCCTGGAAGGTGGAGATGGCCCACTGATTGTTGACCAGGTTGAGAATGACCGGCGCGTGGTACACCGCGGCGAAGGTCATGGCGTAGTGGAAGTCGGCTTCGGCGCTCGAGCCCTCGCCGATCCAGCTGGCCGCGAGGCGGTCCTCGCCCTTGATGGCCGCCGCCATCGCCCAGCCGACCGCCTGCGGAAACTGCGTCGCGAGGTTGCCGGAGATCGAGAAGATGTTGCCCTTGCCCCAGTGGTACATGATGGGCATCTGCCGGCCCTTGCACATGTCGCGGGTATTGGACAGGCACTGGCACATCAGATCCACCAGCGGCCGGCCGCGCACCACGTGCAGGCCCTGCTGGCGGTAGGAGGGAAACAGCATGTCGCCCGGCTGCAGCGCCATGCCGGCCGCGACCGCCACCGCCTCCTCGCCCGTCGACTTGATATAGAAGGAGATGCGGCCCTGGCGCTGGATGCGCTGCATGCGGTCGTCGAAGAGGCGCGTCAGCACCATGTGGCGCAAGCCGACCTGCAGCTCGGCCGGCTCGAGGTGTGGGTTCCAGGGACCGACCGCGCGGTGATCCTCGCCCAGCACCCGCACCATCTCGACCGACAGATCCTCGATCTCGCGTGCCGTGGCGGTAACGTCGGGCCGCGGCACCGCGCCGGCGGGCGAGATCTGCACGTAGCTGAAATCGGGCTCCTGCCCGGGCCGGGCGGGTGGGGACGGGACATGCAAGCGCGACCGTGGGGTCATGAATCAAGCCTCTCCGGGCTGTCCTGCAACCGGTTGCACAGGCGAACGTGAGTTGGGCAGGATTGTAGTCGTCTCACACGGGTAACACTAATGAAGCCCCGTCCCACCTACCGCGGCGTCGTACTGCGGGACGCAGCGCGGCGCGCCACCCCGCGTGCCGGCGCCGTACCGCAGCCGGCGGCGGGACCGGCACGCGTGCGCGTCGGCCGGGAGACCGCGGGGCGCGGCGGCAAGGGCGTCTCGGTAATCAGCGGCCTGCCGCTCGCGCCGGCCGCGCTCGAGGAGCTGGCGTCCCGGCTGAAGAAACTGTGTGGTGCCGGGGGTGCGGTGCGGAACGGCGTAATCGAGATCCAGGGCGAGCACCGTGATCGGCTGGTGGCGGAGTTGTGCAAGCTTGGCTACGAGGCGCGCCGTTCCGGCGGCTGAGCCATAGTGTGCGGGCGTATGGCGCGGCTGTGGCGCAGTAGTGTCGGCGGGCAATTATTGTTATAGAGTCGGTGGACATGAAGCGCTCGGGGCAAGAACGTGGCGACCAACCCTGCTGACTCACGCCGGGCACCCAACGGCGACGTGCTGCTGTTCGCACGTAACTTCTTCCGTCATCCGCGCATGCTCGGCTCGATCGTGCCGAGTTCCCGCTTCCTCATCAAGCAGCTGCTCGAGCCGATCAACTGGGCGCGGGCACGCGTCATAGTCGAGTACGGTCCCGGCGTCGGCGGCATCACCATGGAGGTGCTGCGCCGCATGCGCGCCGACGGCGCGCTCATCGCCATCGAGATGAACCCGGAGTTCGTCAGCTACCTGAGCAATTCGATCCCCGATGCGCGCCTGAAGGTGGTCGAGGGCTCGGCGGAGAAGGTCGACGAGATCCTGCACCGCTTCGGCTACACGCGCGCCGACTACATCATCTCCGGCATCCCCTTCAGCACCATCCCCGCACCGGTGCGCGAGCGCATCCTGCGCCGCACCTGCGAGGCGCTGGCGCCCGGTGGCGCGTTTCTGGTCTACCAGTTCTCGACCCGCGTGCTGCACGACCTGAAGCGCGTGTTCGGCTACGTCGGCCGCAAGTTCGAACCCCTGAACGTGCTGCCGGCCCACCTGTTCATCTGCCAGCCGTTCACCGCCTGAGGCCGCCGCCTCACGGCGCGCCGCGCAGCGCGCGCAGCAGCTCCTC